>CAXMOB010000147.1:0-3623 GCA_964194815.1 Vicinamibacteria bacterium
CACTGGTCGGGCTTTTTGGTGGTCAAAATCCTTTGTTTTTCCTTGGCAATGAGGGGTTTTCATGGAATGACACACGCCATGGGAAGATTTACTGACAAAGTTGCTGTTGTGACCGGTGCTGGTCGCGGGATTGGATATGCAATCGCGAGAGCATTTGCTGCTGAAGGCGGCAAGGTTGCTGTAGTGAGCAGAAGTGAAGGAAGTTGTGGTGGTGCTGCAGAAAAAATCAATGCTGATTTTCCTGACTCAGCTAAGGCATATGCTGTTGACGTATCTGACCATGACGCTGTGCTCGCACTAGGTAAGCAAGTGATCGCTGACTTTGGCGGAGTGAATATTTTGGTGAACAACGCGGGTGTGACGCGTGACGGTCTACTTATGCGTATGAAGTCTGAAGACTGGGATACTGTAATCGACACCAACCTTAAGGGAGCATTTAACATGGTGAAGGCACTTCAGCGTCCATTGATGAAGGCTACTGATCCACGGGTGATCAACATCGCATCAGTGATCGGGCTTATTGGCAATGCAGGACAGACAAACTACTCAGCTAGTAAGGCTGGACTGATTGGCTTCACTAAAGCAATCGCTCGTGAGCTATCTGGTCGTAAGGTTTGCTGTAACGCAGTGGCTCCTGGATTCATCCAGACTGAAATGACTGATGTGCTTAGCGATGACCAGAAGAACGGAATTTTAGGTAAGATCCCACTTGGCGAGCTTGGACAAACTGAAGACATCTCTTCACTTGTGCTTTTCCTTGCTAGTTCAGAAGCACGCTACATCACTGGACAGGTGATGGCTTGTGACGGTGGAATGACCATGTAATCAAGCAGTGCTCGGTAGAATAGCTGAGCAAACAAATTTAATCAATCAAAGCAGAAGCGGCGTCAAGCCGCTTTTGTTGCCCCAAGAAACTAACTCATTATCAAATTATGTTCGTAGACAACATTCGTATTTATTGTAAGGCTGGCGACGGCGGAAACGGCGTCGTGCACTTCCGTAGAGGAAAGTATTTACCAAAAGGTGGTCCGGATGGTGGTGACGGAGGAAATGGTGGTGACGTCATTCTCGAAGTGAGCCCCCATACAGATAACTTGAGAGAGTTCTTCTATGACCCAAAGCTTGTTGCAAAAGAAGGTGGTCACGGTGCTGGTGCTAAAAAGCATGGCAGGAAGGGGAAAACTCGTGTTGCGAAAGTGCCACCAGGGACAGTGATTTTCAAGAGTCCAGCATTGACTGTGGCGGAAGCCGTGGAAATGGAACGCTCTGATGATGGTATCGATCTTGAGCCTGTTGCAGATTTGACCAACTATGGTGATCAGTTTGTGCTTTGTGCAGGCGGTAAGGGAGGTAAAGGAAACTTCCAATATAAGTCATCAGTGAACCGTGCTCCAGAAGAGCACACATTAGGCACCGAAGGTGGCGAGGGCGTGTATTATTTTGAACTACGTCGTATTGCGGACGCTGGTATGGTTGGTTTCCCTAACGCTGGTAAATCCACTTTGGTATCACAACTTTCAGCAGCTTCACCTAAGATTGCTGCCTATCCATTCACTACACTTCAGCCGATGGTTGGTGTGGTTGAATTCGATGATTTTGAACGCTGCACAGTTGCAGATATTCCAGGACTTATCGAAGGAGCTCATGCGAACCGTGGACTTGGACATGAGTTCTTACGTCACATCACACGTTGTCACATTTTAATTTTTGTGGTCGATATGGCGGGAGTTGATGGTCGTGACCCGATCGAAGACCTACAGACACTCCGCACAGAGGTGAAGATGTATGATGAAGATCTTGCAAACTTCGAATGGGTGGTAGTGGCTAATAAGATGGACCTTCCTGAAGCTGAAGAGAACTACAAGAATTTCTGTCTCCGTTTCCCTAAATTAAAGATTTACCCAATGTCAGCAGGTGAGGGCGAAGGTTTAGACGACTTCCGCAGCTACTTGAAAGAAACTGTTGGGCACCGTCCTGATAGGTTCTCTGGAGACCCATTAGCTGATAATAATGTTGAGCTGTTGAGTAACGAAGTGGAGACCGTCGAAGCAGTTGAGAGCGAATAATACCACTTAGAGAAACAAAAGAGACTAATGATTTTTTTTGTAAAGATGAAGAGACTAGGCTACGCATTGTGCGAAGCTTACTCGCTGTATTCTTATACGATCAGTATTTTTCTTCAGTCACGATGCCCGCATCGCTCCTTTATCAAGCCTCGATTCTAAAAGAATATAGCTTCGCATGAGTCTCTTTTGAAACTCTAAATGGTATAAGCTCTTTACCAAACCTACAGATTAGACTAAAGCCTTCTCAATAAATTATCTTATGCATCCTTACGAAGAACTTCCGATGAATATTGCCGGCTACTTTTTAGCAGCTTGGCTGATAGGTTTCCACCTTTGGATGCTAGTGAAGAAAAAGAGTGCAAAGGATTTTCTGGTAAAGTTTCCACGTAATTACATGTGGGGTGCTGTGATGATGGGAATCGGCATGTTCTGGTTCTGGTTACTTATTATCCCCGGTGTCGATGATTCCCCTTTAGGGTATTTGTCGATGGATCTGGGCGAGTTTAACTCTGCTAAAAAATTCCTCGTAGTGCTAGTGCCTGTAGCAGCTTATTTAATGATCTCCGAAGTTCGTGATTTTCTGTCAGTGCGTGCGACTGGCCTTCTTTCATTGATGGTGTCCGCTCCATTACTCTACAGTAGTTTTCAAGATTGGCCTACTGGTAAGCTTTTGATTCCTATCTATGCTTACGCTATGCTCA
The DNA here is from genome assembly GCA_964194815.1 of Vicinamibacteria bacterium. Taxonomy (GTDB): domain Bacteria; phylum Verrucomicrobiota; class Verrucomicrobiia; order Verrucomicrobiales; family Akkermansiaceae; genus Rubritalea. Next base: position 2,768 of record CAXMOB010000147.1, read on the forward strand.
CTGCTGGTTTGTTCATGGTGGGCATGCCATACTTACTCCGTGATCTGATTGGCTGGGTAGTGAAAGACGATAAACGCTATTTTGCTTGTGCGGGTGGTGGTTTACTTTACGGAATTGCAGTTTTGGTCTGTAATATCCTCTACTGGGGCGGTTATTAATTGCTAGCTTAGGTTCGACTTTTTTTAGTCCATCTCTAGTAGTCCTCTAGTGTTGCGATGGCGATGAACGGGAGGGATAGGTTGCCTTAGTGAGTTGCCTTTGTTACTCAGTTTTCTTGGGTCACGGCTGCAATCGAGACAGCCACGCGTAGGATTATTTTTTCTTTGATCTGTTATTTCCAGTCTGGTGTTGACGTGCCATGAGTTCACTCTGCTGGCCGAGGTCGCCACAATTTTTCATCCACATCAGTAATTCAGTCCGCAGAGTTTGTTGTACGGCCTGTAGCTCGTTTCGTCCCGCAAGGTTATTCATCTCGAAGGGATCCTTGATGACATTGTAAAGTTCTTCACCTGGACGTAGCTCGAAGCGATTTAACACGTTTTTGGCAGTCTTGTCAGTTTGAGCCTTCTTTTGCCATGAATGATAAAAATCTTTTGTCATGGCGACGTTCTGAAATTTGACCTCTGGGGTGAAATTATAGATGTATTTATATTGCTTACTACGAATGCTACGGATGCCATAATGCTTGGATCCATTGTTAATCCCAACAGTGGTCATTTCTCCGAAGACGTATTTCTTGTGCTCAGTTTCTGTGCCTCGTAAAATAGGGAGAAGGCTTTTGCCGTCAATTGGTGTGATTGCTTTGCCACCCGCAGCATCAATGAAAGTAGGTAAAATGTCATTGAACTCGATCAAT
>CAXMOB010000148.1:0-8910 GCA_964194815.1 Vicinamibacteria bacterium
CCAACAAAAAACCCTGTAAACACAAGGTCTACAAGGCTTTTAACTAAATACTCCCAACAGGATTCGAACCTGTGACCTACGGATTAGAAATCCGTTGCTCTATCCAGCTGAGCTATAGGAGCTCATTCAGTTGACGAAGCGATCACTCGCTTACGGGCGCTTTTTAGCGCTAGATTATTAGAGTGGCAATAGAAAAGATCATCAATGACGCTGACCTTTAGCCAGCTAAAGGCATTTATCTAAACTGAGGTCCTACAAAGCGAGGTAATGTGTCTACAGCCGGTGCGGCCATTAGCATAGTGCCATGAGTGCGCCCATTTGCTTGTTTTATACCTACCCCAATATGGCGATATCCTTTACCCCGAAGCACAAAGTCATGTTTTGGCGACGCCTTCCAGGCTCGTAACATCTCTGCTGCAATCCCTGAAGTATGGCTCGTGCTAATCACGTTCTCCCCCATATTTGAAACATCATACTCTTGCCCAGCTTGTTTATTACGCGAGCCGAAACCATAATGCGAAATGGTCGAACCTAATACACTGAATTTACCACTATTTCGTGACATAAAGTCGCTGTGTTCGTGCGACAACTTGGCTAGCCCTCCATGTGCTTTAACAGCCTTCAAGCCTTTCGACGCTCGATATTCATTAGTTAACTGGAGAACCTGACGCTCTATTGCAGCTTCGGAAGATGTAGCTGTGGGCGAACCTTTAGAATAATCAATGCTTCCATCAGTAGAGCTAGCACAAGAGTGAAACAAAAAAGACGATGTCGCGATAAGTATGAGTTTAGGAAAAAATTTCATCATTACCCAATATCCCTTACAATCTAAAAAAAGGCAAGCAGACAATTGTAGCACCGCCCCACTACTAATGAAACTCAGAGTGGTATTAGTTCAATCCATCACACAAATTGAGGCTTGATAGCATTAAACCAAGCTACATTATCGACGCATGACTTATCAGCAGCTGACAAAAGCACTCTCAGACCCAGAATTTGACAACTTCGACACCACGACCGAGCAATGCCTCTGGCAGGCACGTGTGCATGGCTGGCAAATGGCTCACATCATCGTTGAGACTCTACCAGAACCTGCCGCATCATGGATTCATGCCATGCTCCATCGCGCAGAAGGAGACAGAGGGAATGCGATGTATTGGTATTCTAGAGCCAACAAAGAAATACCCGCTCAATCCTTGAGTTATGAACAGGAATGGCAACAAGTGGCTCAAGCTTTACTAGGCCGATAATCCTTTGGCTAAATTCGACCGCTAAGGCATCAAATTGACTCCAAATCTCTCTAGCACTTTAGCCCAAGCATAGAAGATAACAAAGGTGCCCACACAGTAAACCGCCATCACTAGACTGAAGTGTAGTCCTTTTCTTAACAGTACCGGCATCACAAGGAACATTGGCAAGGTTGGAACCACATACAAGAACGTATAAGCGGCATGGTTCGAAAGCTTCTCGATTTTATCAGCATCCTTCGCTTCAACAAAAATCCACAGCATCGCTAAGACCGTCACCAATGGCATCGCCACCATAAACGCACCTAGTTTATCATTCTTTTTAGCCAATTCAGAAACCGCGACGATCAGCCCCGCAGTAATTAGATATTTTACCCAGATATTCATTGCTTGATATGCGGCGAGTCTAGTTTACTTTGAGCACAACACAACCACGATTTTTGTATGAATTTTCTGTATATTCTCGCACCACTTCCACTCGTAGCATGCACGCCACCGATAGTTTCTACTCCACCAGTACCAGTAGTTACTCAAATCACCGCGGCCAGTCAGTTAGCCACAAGCTATCGACTTCCAAGCTTAAGCTCAGCTCAAACAATAAAATTGGGTAAGAAAATTTGGCATAATGAATCGGCGGGCAAAGTCGATGGTCTCACCCACTGGAACGTAGGTGAAGAATTCCCATCCATGGGCATCGGACACTACATTTGGTATCCAAAAGGCTTCAATGGTCGCTGGAAAGAGACCTTTCCGATGTTCATCAACTATGCCAAAGCAAAGGGAACAAAAGGCATCCCTGAATGGGTTCTTAGTGCTCAGGATTGCCCGTGGCCAAACAAACAAGCATTCTATAAAGATTTTAACGGTCCAAAGCTCAAAGGACTTCGCAGCTTTTTCGAAAAAAACATCGAAGTGCAGACCAGTTTCATCATCGACCGAAGCCGTGCCGCACTGCCGAAAATCATCGCGGCTGCACCAAAATTCGACCAAGCTAGAGTCTTAGTCAACTATCAAAAGGTCGCATCCACAGCCAACGGCACCTACGCATTGATCGACTATGTAAACTTCAAAGGCGATGGCACGGTCACTACCGAACGCTACAATAATCAAGGCTGGGGAATGCTCCAGGTTCTCACTAATATGCCAGCTACAGCTGGAGGCCAAGCATCGGCAAAAGCCTTTGCTGAATCAGCTAAAGCCATGTTACTCCGTAGAGTCAAAAACTCACCTCCTGCACGTGGGGAAAAACGTTGGACAGCCGGCTGGAACAATCGCTGCGACACCTACGCAAAGCCACTCTAACAATTTAAATCATGGCCAAATTCACTCACCTCGACAGCAATAATCAGCCATGTATGGTTGATATCTCTGACAAAGCAATAACCCAACGGTCCGCTACCGCACAAGCGATCATTGAGGTGGGAGCCGACGTCATGAACCTATTAGCCGATGGCGATATCCAATCAAAAAAGGGGCCAGTCTTCCAAACTGCAATCATTGCTGCCACTATGGCTGCAAAAAAGACCTCGGACATCATCCCTTTCTGCCATCCCCTGCCATTAGAAAAATGTAAAGTGAAAATTCAGCCGATCTCAGACCTGGAAATTCAAATCGTAGCAACCTGCCAAACCACTGGGAAAACTGGCATTGAAATGGAGGCTCTGACAGCCGCCAATGTTGCAGCTCTAACGATTTACGATATGTGCAAAGCCGTTTCCCAAACCATGGTCATCAAAGAGTGTAAGCTCCTCAAGAAAACTGGCGGGAAATCTGACTTCGTAGCCATTCAATAATCGTGTTATCAACACGACAGAAACCATGATAACGCAAACACCACTCTATGGACTGCTCCTCGTTGGGGGGAAAAGCTCTCGCATGGGCGAAGATAAGGCGTCGATTATTTATCAACATAACACACCCGAATGGAAACGCTTGTCTGCACTACTTGGCGAACATTGTGACAAGGTATTTCTCTGTCACCGAGCAGACCAAGACTTTGGAGTCAATGCTATCATTGACCCAGGTGAAGGCCCACTCAAAGCAATACAAGCAGCATTGAATACCCATCCTGATGTTGCTTGGTTAACCATCGCGTGCGACTTGCCATTACTTAACAGTGAAGCATTAGAAAAATTAATTAACCATCGCGATCCATCAAAAAAAGCCACTTGTTACGCCAGCTCTATTGACCAACTTCCTGAGCCACTTTGCTGTATCTACGAACCATCAATTGCCAAGGATGTGAACCAAGCTATCCAGGCACAACGCTTTTGCCCACGTTCATTGCTCAAATCAGCACACTTACTACCCCTTGACTCACCCCTGATCTTACTCAATGCTAACACACCAGCAGACAAGGTAGAAATCGATCACATGCTCAATCAAACTCAATCAGAAAAAACGCTGCATCTTCAATACTTTGCTCAACTCAAAGACATTGTCGGATGCGATGAAGAAACCGTCACCACCAGCTTCAGTACAGCCAGTGGCCTTTACGAAGAACTGCGCACACGCTATCCATTTCCCTATAAACAAAAACAACTCATGTTAGCTATTAATGACGAGTTCATGCCTTGGGAAACACCACTGCAAGAGGGTGACAATGTGGTATTCATGCCACCAGTAGCAGGCGGATAATCACTTTATGTGACAATCTACATCACCTTCGTCCAACACATTTTATTCATGAATGCCTTTAGTATCACAGACACGGATATCGACACACATCCTATCCGCGCAGCAGCACTGTCTTCTCACTCTGGTGGCTTCACTAGCTTTGAAGGCTGGGTGCGCGACCATCACGATGGTAAGCCTGTCAAATCGCTCGAATACTCTGCTTACAAGATTCTCGCAGAGAAAGAAGGGCAACGCATCATCGAGGACGCCAAAGAAAAATTTGCCATTGACCAAGCCTATTGTCAGCACCGCGTTGGTCATCTCGAAATTGGTGACATGGCTGTTTACGTTGCTGTTTCAGCAGCACACAGAGATGCAGCATTTGCTGGCTGTCGCTACATCATCGATGAAATTAAATCTCGCGTTCCAATCTGGAAAAAAGAACATTATCTCGACGACTCAAGCGCTTGGCCACATTGCCAAGGGTGTGGTGGTCACTAATGCACACAAACTCGCATTTTTTGTGGCCAACAACCCAAAAGATGCAGTGACATCACTCACCACCACTCTTTTGTTTCTCAGAATGGCATTAGGCTTTTTTAGTCCTCTATGGCCGACGAAGCTCGTAGCCCATCACGCTCAAACAAAATAAGGTCGCTGTCTCGACCTTGAGAACAATGTCACCAATACTGGAAAATTGGATCCCCTCATTGTGCATACTATCATATTCGGCTGTAGAAAAGTCTCCTTCAGGACCAATCAAAAATCTAGCTGAGGTATAGCCCTTTGACTTCAGCCCATCGCACACTTGATGGATCGGCTGACTTCTCACATCCAAGGCTGCCACTATCTCAAAATCTTTTCTTTCGCGTGATTCGATCCACTCCCGAAAATTCATCGGAGGCAACACCACGGGAAGCCAATTTTGGCCACATTGTTTACAGGCTTCCAAAGCAGTGCGTTGCCACTTTTGACGCTTTTTTTCCATTTGCTCCGCACGAGCGACAGTATTCTCAGTCACCAAAGGCTGAATCGCTTGGACACCGAGTTCGACAGATTTCTGTACAATCCATTCCATATTTCCCCCTTTAGGAATTGCCTGGCACAACTCAAGCGGACAAACGTCTTGCACTTGCTGCAATACGGATTCTACGACTATGACAACCTCGCTCTTCGACACTGCAGATATTATCCCCTGAGCAGAACGCCCCATTCCATCGAAAACTTCCGCTTGATCCCCCACCTTGGCTCGTAACACACGCACACAGTGATGAGCCTCATCCCCTGTGAGTACCAGCTGCTTTTCTGCCCATTCAGTAGGAGCTAAATAGTATCGACTGACCGAATTCATATAGCTATTCATAGTCTCTTTTGATGCGTATCCAATCCAGAAAATTGTTTTTTACAACACTCTCCTTGAATTGCGCTCAAGGATGCTTATGGTTTGCCACATGAGACCTATCGCGTTGATGACTACCATTGCTTGTGCAGCCCTTTGCGTGCTTCCTGCAGCCGCTCAAAACAATGGCAAAAAACTTGCTCGCGTAAAGAAAAATGCCGATGGCACCATCACCGAGCTCGAAGAAATTGATAAGAAGACAATTGTCCGCCGCACCCTACGCGAACGTCCAAATGGAGAACGCGTCATCAGTTCAAAATCTACCTATGTAAAAGATGCAAATGGGCTTTTACGTAACTGTAAAATTGCCGACGGCAAAGGTATTCTCTTATACACTATTCGATATGGTTACCATGAAAGCACAGGTAAACTCATTGCTGAAGGGATGTTCGACGAGCGTGCAAAGCATTTCAACGAAAAGGGTCAGCTAATTCCTGTTCAACGCCTCTACTACAAATACGATGCACATGGCAACCGCAGTAAGCCATTTGCCATCACTAGCGTGGAAGGCAAAAAAGTCGAAAAGATGGGATCTTGGAAAAAGCACATCAAAGAACGCCTAAAAAAAGCTGAGTTAAACTTTGGAGAAGACGAATCTACTGGCAGTGACATCGAAAGACTTCAACGCCAACAGAACGAGCAGCGCACCAACTCTGGCGGCAATCGCTAAGGTCTGACAACATTTCACGACTTGCCTTTCTTGTATGGAATCATCCCATATCCTCTATAGCCTCGTCACCGGAGCATCGATTCTTGGTGCCGTCCTCTATAGCAACTTTGCCAGCATTGGCCAAGCAGACCTTGAAGTCAGTGTGGATACCATCAACAAGATGGCCAACCTCGAAGCTGAACTGGAACAACTGCGTAATGAAAATGTCAGCTTACGCGAACTCGCCAATGCCCATGGAGACATCATGGTCGACCGCGAATGGATCGAGTTCATAGAAAAAGACAATGGCTTTGAATTCCAAGAAGCTCCTCAAGTCATCCGTGGTAGTGCTGATGAAATGCTCAAGTCAGGCGCTTCAGCATGGTTAAGTAACTTCACCGAAGTCGGCATGACTGACCGGGACTTCACCTTCACCACTATTGGCCTCGTGCCTCAGGGGAAACTTGCCCACCAATTCGGCATGGTCCAGTCCGGCCCAGGAACGCGCCGTGCAATGTTCGACTACGAACGTGGCTGTATCATTGTAGCCTATGACTTCGATGTCAAAAGCCTGTTCGATAAGCAATCGCTAACCCAAGCATTGGCCATCGCTTTACTAGAGCAGAACTTCAAAGTTGAGAAAGCCCTCAACGACGATGCTTGGTGGGCCCGCCGCATGATCATCCACGGCAACGCTCTCATCACCAAGCAAGCGTATCAAGTCGCATCACAACGACAATTCAACATGGTCGGCAATAGCATGAATTCCCCTGTCTCACCTCAGGTGCTAGCTGAAGCGTTGGAAACATTTGAAAGCCTTCCCTACTTCGTAAGAATTATTTCAGCTTCACACCGACTTTACGGACGCCCTTTCTTGGAGGCTATTCTGCAACATTGCGAAACACGTAAAGAAGCGATCATTACAGCCTTTCAAATTGCAGGTTCAAGCCAAAGCATAATGACAGGTAAAGAAACGAGTAAACAACAATTTAAAGCCTCTCCGGGTGCTGAGTTGTCTACCTCACTCGGAGCTATAGGAATCTACCTTCACGCTAGTCAAAGCAAACTGATCAAAGAACCTCTGACCTTGATCAAAGACTACGAAAGTGATCAGCTTGAAATGTTGGTTAAGCCTGACAACTCGGTAGAAATCCATTGGAGAATCCAATTTTCTTCGCAAAAATCGGCACAGGTCTTCTCGGAACATCTCAAGGATATCCGTCCAGAGCTTAAGCTTACAACTACTGGAGGTGCTATCTCAGCGATCCACCGCGAGTCATTCCTGCAGAAATGACATCTTTTTTTCTTATCCCTTAAGGATAATTCACGTAAAACAGCATCACTATGAAACACATTGGTATCGGCATGGCAGGATTTGGAACCGTAGGTTCCGGCGTATGGAACATCCTTCGCGACAATGGTGGCTTGATTCAAGACCGCACAGGCAACTCATTCTCATGCTCGATTACCAAGATTGCGATCCGTGACCTCAACAAAGCCGTCACAGCTGGAGCTCCTGCTGAACTCTGCACCACCGAACTCCTCAGTATCGTTGACGATCCAAAAGTGGATATGGTCGTTGAACTCATCGGCGGCACGACCGCAGCCTTTGATCTCGTTGCAGCAGCCTTACGTGCCGGCAAACCTGTCGTCACAGGTAACAAGGCATTGCTAGCGGAACGAGGAGCGGAACTTTTCCCGCTCTCAAAAGAATTTAATGCTCCGATTCACTTTGAGGCAGCTATTGCCGGCGGTATCCCGATCGTCCAAGCGGTCAAAGACAGCCTCGTGGGCAATGAAATTAAATCCATGGTGGGTATCATCAATGGAACATCAAATTACATCCTCGAACGCATGACCCTTGCTGGGCTCAGCTATCATGACGCCCTACTGGAAGCTCAAGAATTGGGGTATGCAGAAGCTGACCCAACACTAGATGTCAACGGCTGGGATGCAGCACACAAGGCCATCCTGCTCACCTCACTAGCCCATGGCTTTGTGATTGATCCTAGCGATGTCTACGTTCGTGGCATTGAGCGCGTTCGTAGTATTGATATCCGATTCGCTAAAGAACTCGGCTACAGAATCAAGCTACTTTGTGTGGTGCGTAAGCAGCCAAATGGTAAAATTGAGCTTCGCACTCAACCATCCTTCATTCCACAGTCGCACATTCTCTCTAGCGTCAATGGTGTCTTCAATGCGATTGCGGTAACAGGGGATGCCCTAGGCGAATCACTATTCTACGGTCCTGGTGCCGGCCAACTTCCTACTGGCAGCTCAGTTGTGGGCGACATCGTAGAGGTCGCACGTGGACTCATCTCTGGTATTAATCGTGGATTCCTTCCCTATAAGGAGGAAAGCCAATTGATCGACATCGAAGAAACTGAAACTCCTTACTATGTGCGTTTCGATGTCGAAGACCGTCCTGGTGTCATTGCTGAAATTGCGTCACTGCTCGCCAACGAAGGTATCGGCATTTCAGGCATGCACTCACCAGTCAACCCAGACAACCCAGATGAAGACTTCATCGACATGGTATTCCTTCTCCACACCTGCAAGTTCAAATTACTTAGAGACACTTTACAGAAAGTAGAAGATCTACCATGTGTTAAGAAACGTCCAAATCTCTTCCGCATCGAGAGCTTTTCATAACCCCCTCAAGGGAGCCTCGGGCTAATACCATTTGAATAGTTAGATTGTCGGAATGACGTCGAATGTTTGGATGGTAGCAAGGCACAAGGAAGGAACATAGCGGGCTATGTGACTGACGCTCAACGCTGCTAGCATTACAACATTCCACGTCCTTTCTCTCGCTCAGCTCCGCTGACTATTTCACCCCAACCTTAAAAATTATCATAACGCTAAGATAACTGTTCAATTGGTATAATATGGTGCTCAGAGATGACCATGATTTACAAATTATCAAAAATCGCGTAACTCTAGCTTATGCGATTTTTTTGTCTCCTATTGATCCCCATCTCACTACTCGCCAGTTGCTC
>CAXMOB010000149.1:0-5475 GCA_964194815.1 Vicinamibacteria bacterium
CCGTCGGGGCCGGTGACCGATTGGACTGGGCGGAAATTGACGTCACGGGTACGAATGAATTCTGTACCTGGAGTAGCATTAGTCAGGATGGTTTTTCCGTTGGATCGGTTGACCTTGGCACGGCGGATGAAGCGTCCTACGGGTTCCGGGATGATAAGGTCGCCGTAGAGATCGTCAGGCAGGTTGTCGCCGCGAAAGATTTCTGGTCCGGCAACTCCGGTGAAGTGGTTGATCGCTCCGTTCTTACCGACTCGACGCGGACCGCCCTGCACATCAGGAACGGTGGCGATGGGAAAGATTTTCTGGAAGCTGGCAGGAAGCTGGTCTTTCAACTGTAGACTTCCGTATTGTGGAGGCTGTTGGAATCCTGTGGAGGCGACTTCGCGTCCGGCGATTGCGTAGTAGTTACGACCATCATCGTCCTGAGTTAGCCCCCACTGGCCGTTGCCGCGTGGGAGTTTTTCAGTGATGAGTTTACCGTCGGTGTAGCGATAGCGAGTGGCTTGGTACGTGAGGTAAATCCAGTTATCGAGCCCCCAAATCAGTCCGCTGGGTTGGTGCTCCATGTTGCCGCCGCGTTTGCCGCCTTCGAAGATTTTAATTTTCTCATCGGCGACGCCATCGTTGTTAGTATCGCGGTATGTCCAGAGATCGAGAGTGTTAGTGATACCGACGATAATGCGGTCGTCAAGCGGCAAGATCATGCGTGGCAGCAGAAGATTATCGATAAAGGTACTGTGTTTGTCATAGATGCCGTCGCCGTTGGTGTCTTCGTGGCGGGAGATGCGAGACACAGGTGTTTGTTCGCCTTTGGCGTCGGCGTCCTGCATGTAGGTGCGCATTTCGGCGACGTACATAATGCCGTTGCCGTCCCAGGCGATAGCTACGGGTTCCTTGATTTGAGGCTCACTGAGGATCAGTTCGAGCTCATAGCCTTCTGGCAGTTCGAAGGATTTGAGCGAAGCTTCTTTACTAAGGTATCCGGTTTGGTAAGTGGGGAATTTTTCGAGCTGTTCGGCGGCCATTTTGGCAAAGGCAGCCTTTCCTTTGGCAGCTTTATCAGCTTTTGCTTTATCAGCTTTCGCGGCCTTCTCAGTCTTCTCGGCATGGAGAGGTAAGGAGGGAATGAGTGTAGCGGCGAGGAATATGGCGTATCTACTTTTCATATTATGAAGTGGAATATATTAGGTTGATGGAACTTGAACTTTGGATGATGTTGCGGCAGCTAAACAGAATTACTAGTAATTATTTGGAATGACTAGGATATTTTTAAATTTGAGAAAATATGTGCGAGATGTTGGTAGGACAGGTGCTGACCAAGCCTGACTTTCACTTCTGATGGAGTGGGATTAGTCGCAATGCTTCCTTTTGAAGGAAGGCGGGATCAGCGAAGGGATCAGCGGAGATGTCTTGCCAGAGCACTTTACCCTTAGTGTCGATGAGAAAGGTTCCATGGAGGGGTTGGTCTTCGAAGTCGTCGTAGGAATTGTATTTGTGGAAGATCTTGCACTCTGGGTCAGCAAGGAGGGTGAAGGGCATGCTTTCACCGTCTTTTACATAGGCTTGCAGAGATTTCTTGAGCTCAACCACGCTGTCGGTGCTCACACAGAGGACATTGAGGCCTGCAGCTTCTAGCTTCTGCTGGTGTTCAGAAAAGGTTTGAAGTTGCTCTGCGCAGTGGAGGCAGGCGTGCCCGAGGTATAAGATGAGGATGGTCGGGCGCTTGCGGAAAGAAATGAGCTGAACTGGCTTGGAGTTACCATCTGGAAGTGTGAATTCTGGGGCATTAGGAGGAGTCCAGGCGATGGGACCAAGGGTGTTGAGCTCGGGGCGTTGGCCAATGTCATCGGGAACTATGGCCGGTTGTTTCCAATCCACAGGAAGGCCTAGCGAAGCTGCGATGGGGGTCAAGCGAACAAAGGGCGGAGTGGACAGATCGATGGAGGAACTTATCTTGCGGAGTTCCTCAAAGGCCTTGCGGGCTTCCTCTACCTTACCGAGCCCATGGAGGACTTCGATACGAGACGCGAGGGGGAGGACTTGGCCAGCAGCTTTGGTGGTGGTGGCTTCTTCGCTGAGCTTGAGAGCTTCCTTCTTATCGCCAAGACGTAGGCGGATGAGTGCAAGGGCGTACTTCTCGCGTTTGATGTCACCGAATTTCTCGCGAGCTTTGGTCAAGTCTTTGTTGAGTATAGCGAGGCAGGTTTCGAGACCGGATTTGGCTTTCTTGAGTGAGCTGATGAGACTACCAGCTTTCTTGCCAGCGGCCTTCACTGCTTTCTCTATATCTTTCTTTGATTTCTTCTCGGCGGCAGCTTTTTCTTGTACCTTGGTAGCGGCTTCTTGGTGCTTTTCTTCTGCCTGGCTAATGAGGGCATCGAACTGTGCGATGGTTTTACTGAGACCGTCTTTGTTGCCTTTCCCAAAGTGGGCAGTGCCGATGAGCTGAAAGCGGTCCCGCTGATGTTCTAGTGAGAGATCGTTTTCTAGGAGGTAGGGAGACTCAGCCAAGGCGAGTGCCTGATCCCATAGTTCGAACTTAGTGAGGACATTGATGAGTCGGGAGCGGCCGTATCCAGCGCTGCGGCCTCTCTGGGTGATTTTGTTGAGCTTCGGGTGTCGTGGGTTGGCGATGAGAGTTTTGGCCATAGCCAGTGCGTCTTGGGTTCGGCCGATGTGTATCCAGTTGCGTACTAGCCATTCGTTATTGTGAGCGTAATTGTGAATTTGGTCGGGAAGGACGCGGGTAGCGAGCATCCAGCGGTGGTCAATACGGGCTGATGCTTGTTGATGCCACGCCGAATCTTGGTAGCGATGGAGCTTAGAGTAGATGTGGCCTGGCATATGCCACATGTGGGCAATGGAGGGAGCGGAGGGGCCAGCTTTAGCTGCTGACTCGAGCGCTCTTGAGGCCTTAGCTTTGTCCCATAGGTGGATGCGGAAGTGGTGGGCTGGGTGCATCGGGTCTTTGGCATGGATTTGATCTAAGATGGCATTTACCGCTTCGTGGCTGTGGATTGGGAGACCTTTACGGGAGAATTGCCAGATGCGACAGACTAGTATGGCTCGGGCCTCAAGGTCTTCGGGGAACTCGTGGATGATATTCTCGTAGTCGTTGATATGTTTTTGATTACGCTTTTTTACCTCGTTCGCGTTTTTTTCATTTTTAGCTTCATAATCGAAGTACTTGCTGTGGGCATCAATATAGAGTAATTCGTGAGGGCTGACTTTTTCTTTCAAGTCGGTGGCCTTAAGGGTAAATTCCTTGGCTCGCTTGGTGTTTTCCCAATTGGCCATCGCCATTCCCCAGTAAGCCATCGCACAGTTCGGGTCGTGGGCGGCGATTTCCCTGAAGCTCCGTTCGGCTTCGAAGTACCAAAATCCATGAAGCTGCCCGAGACCTTGGTCGAAAAAGGCTTGCGCTTTGGACCAGGTAGAAGTGATGGGGATGGTGACCTTGCCAGTCTTTCCTATAAGAGAAGCAGATTGGCGTGGACCTTCGTCAAAGGCATCACCCTTGTGAGAATGGCCAGGGAGTGGACTGTCTTCCTCTGCACAAACTACGCTGGGCAGGAAAAGGAGAAATGCGATGAGAATTTTAATGGTTATCATTTGTAAATTTTCTGAGAGTGAAGTTTGGTGCTTTAACGGAGTGGTTTCCCAAGTTGGATCGTGTACGGGTAGAAATCAGTCGTAATTATGCAGTTCGAATTGGGACGAAACAAAGATCCCATTGAAGATCGTCATATTCAGCCTATGTTGTAGTTCCACTAGTAATCCAAGAGACGTGCTCCCGAAGTCAGCAAAACTCTTAATACCAGTTGTCCCAATTCCGGTAAGAATGATACGTGCTTTAATAGTGCACCTTTCATTTTAAAGTTGATTGCGATTATAAGTTTGGCTCATCGTAATGCAAGTTTGTAGTAGATTTTTATCACACTAGATGACAAAAAAGTTACGGGTAGCCCGCCCATATAATCTTGACCCTTATGCGAATTCTGATGATGGTCTGTGTCGAACTTATGAAGTCTATCGCCCTTACCTCTATTGGAACTGCTTGTTGTTTGCTCGTGCCATCTTGTGCTCCAAATGGAATAAATAACCATGGGAGTCTTGTGCCTCAGATCATCTCAGGCAAGATATTAGCCACTCACCCTACCGTTGAGGAACGTGATCAAGCCATTAAGGATGAAGCTCATGGTGATTATTACATTGGTAGACGCTACTATGTAAACCGCACCACTTTCTGGGGCTATCTTCGTAAACCTGGTAATTCTTGGGATTCAGCACGCCTTGTCAGCCTCAATGAGTCCTCCAAACGTAGCCCAGATCGTCTTCCTGCTGATGGACCCGATGGTGCACGGCATGGATTCGACAGCAATTACGAGTACCGCATCTGGGGCAAATATACAGGTGAGGTTGTGTATGATCCAAACTCGAACAAATTTCTCCCTGAATTTAAATTACAACGCTATCAATTAATCGATAAAACACCCGGTTGGTTATTCTCACCAAAGGATAGATATAACCCAAATGTCATCAGCATCTTCAAGCCAGGGTTGTAAATAAAGCTCATAAGCCCCACTTCTACAAGTTACACTAAAAGTTTACAAATAGTACACAAATATTTAATATTAAGTATATTGTAATATTTAAATGAATCTTTGTGACATTCCTACTCAGAGAGACTCTCTAAATTCTGGCTGACCTTAGGACTCTGACCCCAGACATCTCCCTCCATCACCTTAAACCCATGTTTTTTAAATAGTCTTAACCCTCGATCACTCGCTGTCAGGTAACGGGCAAACTGTAAGGCTGCAGTAGCATTAGTGGTTGCTTTCAGCACCCCAACAGTCGCCATTTTTTGCTTATTAGTAAACTCTGCCACCTCTACGAATTCATGACCTGGGTATTGTGCCGACAACGAATCCCAAACGATTCCTGCGTCAGCAGCAGCTAACTTTACTTGATTCGCTACCGCACTCACTGTTGGACTTGTCGAATACGTCCCTTGGTGAATGCCCTCTAGCACACCAGCCGATTGTAAGACCTGATGCGTAAATTCACCCACTGCAGCAGACTTTTCAGCCAAAGAAACGCGCACATCCATACGAGTCAGGTCAGCTAGTGAGCGAATATGAAGCGGATTCCCCTTTTTTACCATGATAACAGCGGTGAGTTCACCAAACGAAATCGACTCAGCTACTAGACCTTCAGCTTGTCCCCTTGCTATGTAGCTGAAATCAGCAGGGATATAGAGGTCGCCCCCAGCGATTTTAAGTTTACTATAAAGCTCGCCAGAGCCGCCGTAATTCAACTGAATCTCAACTCCGTATTCTTTTTTATATTGAGCTACTATTTCTTCCAGAGGGAGCCGTAGCCCTGCGGCACAGTGCACCACCAGTGGTTTATCCGCCCCAATAGACACGCTATCATTCTTGCTTAGCCAGAAGAATGAGCCTATGACAAATGCCA
>CAXMOB010000150.1:0-33592 GCA_964194815.1 Vicinamibacteria bacterium
CGATTTTGGCGTCACCGGTGCAGTCGGCAAAGAATTTGGCATGCAGTCGTTGTTGGTGGGCGTTGACGGTGCTCTGAATCACAACCGACTTGACCTTTTTGTCGATGGTTTCCACCTCCATCGCCCGGTGGTTGATGAATAGTGTGATGCGTGGCTCTTTGCTCACGATGTCGAGCTTGCGGGCATCACCGAAATGCTCCGCCCCTAAGCCGTTCATGTAGCCGGTCTTCTCATGTTGTGGGAGAATTTCAGCCACAATATCGCCGACGTGAGGGTACGGTTCCTTGTGGGTGTGACCTTCCGGCCAGACTCGCACTTCCGAGCTACCGTTTCCTCCGAGAACCGGGCGGTCTTGGACTAAGGCGACATTGAGCCCCTGGCGAGCGGCCGCTAGTGCAGCGCAGGTGCCAGCAAGTCCTCCGCCGATCACAGCTAGATCGAAGTTACCGCCTTCCTTAGGTTTGTCCGGTAGTCCGGCTAGCTTTCGGCGGAACTTGGTGAGTGCTTTCACGTCGTCGACTGGTTTGAAGCCAAGGTCCTTGCAGAAAAGGATGGCCTCGCAGCGACCTTCGAAGCCAGTGAGGTCATGCAGTGAGATCGTTGTCTTCTCCTTGACCTCGACGTTACCGCCATCGTGCCAATGCCACTTGGCATTCTTGGTGCCGAAGGTTTCTTTGATCGGTTTGCCGTCGATGAGAACTTGGAACTTGCCCGGTGCCCCTGGAGCGTTCCAAGGAGCAACCCAATCACGGGTGCGCACCCACACGCGGTAGGTGCCAGCGGAAGGAAAGTGAACTTTGGTGACTGCATCCTTCACTGGAATTCCGAGACCGTGAGCTAGTAGATAGGGGGATCCCATTTGATCCATCGACTGTTGGTCGATGTCCCAGCCACCGTAGTCCTCAAATGCCTCAGTCTCTAAAAAGAGGAAATCTCCTTGAGCATTCTTGCTGGTAGTAGAGCCTAGTGCACGAGATGTTAGTAAAGCAAGGGCGCTAGAGCCTGCCATGCTGATGAATTGGCGGCGGTTGTTTTTAAAAGGTTGCTGGTCTGGCATGGCGAGTTACAAATGTTGGATGAATTAGAGATAACTTTGAGGTGTTTATGCAAGCGTGCAAATAAAACGTCTAGCTTTACTATCCCCTTAACGGGGGCGTGAAGAAAGGCACACCGATTCATGATTATACGTAAAACCCCCGAGGTCTATATCATTTATTTTTAAGCAAGGGCAACAGGGAATGCATCCACTTTGCCGCCATTTTTTTTGCTCCGGAAGCATTAGGATGGACTTTGTCGGCGATGGTATCCGTCCTCCAGTCAAATCCATCAGCATGATTCACCAGAATGATTTTTTTGCCCTCTTTGACTAATCTTAGAGTCAGTGTAGCCATTTGCTTGTTCAGCTCGGGGATATACGAATACTTGGGCAACTTTCCCGCAGGGATGACCTGTGCTAGTAGAATGGTCACGTCGGGATTGATCTTTCGCATAGTATCGATGATGGCTTCAGTGTCGCGAAGAATCCCTGGGATAGGCTTGTTCTTGCTAAAGCTGTTGTGCCCGGAATGGATCAAGACGATGTCGGCTGGGTACCGGCTGTAAATATCTTTTGAGATATCAAGCAGGTCTTTTGTGCTCTTGCCACCGTATCCTGCATGGGCGGAGGTATCATCTTTTCTTGGTCCAATGAATTTGAACGCGACCCCTCGCTGACGTAATTGGGGCACCAGAACTTGGCGGTAACAGACGAAGCCCTTCGCACCTTGGGTGATTGAGTCACCAATAGCCAATATAGTAGGTGGTTCTGCCGCAAACGCAGTAAGTTGGATCATCATCCATGGAATGACGAAGAGGATCTTCTGGAGCTTGTACATAGGTGCACTATTTATTTAGGTTGAATGAGGTGGCTTAGCGAGGTTCATTTCCTTTATTCTAGATTTAGTATCCAGACCGGCCCGCCGACATAGTCTCATTCACCGTTATTTCGCCTTGGTGGGAGTGGCTTGGCCGGCAGGGAGGAATCCATCCTTGCCATTCCACACGGCATCCAATCCAACACCATGGTAGAATCTAGCGAGGGCGGAAATGTTTTTCTCATCTTTCTTCAACTCGGCGATGGGTTTATGCATAAACTTATCAAGAGAGACCAATCCGCTATTGCCAGAAGAAGGTGCCGTGAAGCCATATAATCCTATTCCAGCATTTAATGCTTCTGGGATCACCTTGGTCGGCTCCGCCCCGTTCCAGGCAGCCATACAAGAAATCAACTTTGTTTTTGGCCCGATCATGGACTTAACTTGATTGATTCGTTTCATATCGCCGGCTTCATTCATTAGCCAATCGGCTTCCTTATACATCTCAGAATTCTTAACATGTGGATGATCCAGATGACTCACCGTCAGCCAGATGATGCAGTTGGGGTTGGTCTCTTTGGCTGCCTTGCGAATCGCTTTCCAGCAGCGGGCGATGGCCTTGCGACTGTATGCAGCTTCCTGTTGTTTGGTCAGTTTGTCTTCCCCCGGGAACGGTTCGCCCATCAGTTGTTGATAGAGTTTTTTCTCTGCCTCGATCCAATTTTGGGAGGTGATTCTTTTGCCATCCACGACCGTGTTAACTCTTCGTGTAGGCATCCACATCCAGTCGATCATAAAGCCGTCAATCCCGGTCGTGCCTACCGCGTCCTTGATCGCGTTGGATAGGTATTCAAGATACTCATCGGTATACACCACGCACTTCTTTTCCCTCTTGCTTTGTGGTTGACCTTTCTTCATCACAATGGTTTGGGGGTAGTTAAGATCAGGTTTGTCTATGACCCACTTCACATTGGCGGCGGCACAAAAATAGCCGAACACCAGCATGTTTTCTTTGTGTCCTAAGCGGACCACTTCACGCAGGAAATCATGCTTGAGGCCGGGCTGTTCCGGGATGACCCCGTTTTTATACCAAGCGTAGCCGTTGCATGAGACGGCGAAGGTCTGAATGACGTTGGCTCCGACGGCCTTATACCAGGCAACGTGTGCCGCTGGATCAGAATCGGCCCAGATTCCTGGCGCGGCAAAGGGCTTGACCGCTCGGTTGGTTCGCACCCAATTGAAATCGATGCAGTAGGACTTGATGTGCTCAGGCGCAACGGGGTTGGCCAAGGGGTTCATCTGGTCGACGCCTGTCTCGCTTTGCACCAGGTCTTCTGCAGAACACAGCAGCGAGGCGGTTAGAAACGGGAAAATAAATTTAAATGGGTACACAGTG
This sequence comes from Vicinamibacteria bacterium, assembly GCA_964194815.1. Taxonomy (GTDB): domain Bacteria; phylum Verrucomicrobiota; class Verrucomicrobiia; order Verrucomicrobiales; family Akkermansiaceae; genus Rubritalea. Next base: position 3,250 of record CAXMOB010000150.1, read on the forward strand.
ATTTTCTTGGTGGGTTGCACTTTTTCAATATTTAGTAGGGAAATAACACACGTTACTTTTTGGCCTTCATCTTTTTGATCTCCTCTACGGGGATCAGCTTAGGTCCAGTGGTGGCGTTCTCGATTGTCTTAAACATCTCCATAAGAGGCGCGTAGAAACGGTTTTTTCCCTCCGGGTTGATGGCCATCTTCACCCACATATTTTCCTTCACTTTGGGAACCACTCTTTGAGCATGAATACCATACCCTGGAAGGGTTTTTATGAGTACTCTGAGTTTGAAAGAGGTCTTACCCTCTCCCCCAAGGATCGTGTCCACAATGTAGTCGACACCTTCGAGGATATTGTGCTTCACATAGATACCTGCCGCCGGCTCTTTGGCATGTCTAGCATTATGATACGTGTGGTAGGTCTTGTCGTCATCTTTGAGAATGTGATCCAAATCGTCTATCACAACAGGCAGGGCTTCGAAAGGAACGTTGGCTACCATACGGACACCTGTGCCTCTTGTGGATTGACGTTTGTGCTCCATCAGCCTGTTGGCTGATCGATAGAAAAGATCCTTATCTTTAACCAGACCTGCTTTGTAAGGGTTCCACTCCACGCTCTTAGAGATCGGATTAAGGGCCTTAGCCGCAATTTGAGCATCGACCTCAGCAAATCGGTCCGAGGGCCTCTCTTCCAGCAAGAATTTGAGGATGTCGTCGAAGTATGGTTGGATAGACTCGGGGTGTGACGCCAATGCTGTGGCAGCCTCTACGCGAACCGTATCGGCTTCCTTGGTATTGCGTAGAATAGTACCAATGGTTTGCAGACGTTTTTGCAGATCACCTTCGGGACAGACGAAGAGATAGCACTGGAGAGCGCTGGCCTTCTCATGGGGGGTTCCCGAGGAGATCATCTGCTGAAGCTTGGGGAATAACGTTGCGACAAGTTTCTCCCACGCTTTTTTCTGAGATGCTCGTGCTTGAGCTTTTTTAGAATCTTTTTTTCCTTTGCTGGCCATCTGCAATGACTTTGCATCCATCCCTACCATGACCGCGATTGCCTCGACAGCGTTATGTCTAACCACGGGGTTTTCGTGACCGAAGAAGGACATGAGTTCCTCCGGGTTTTTACCAGTGGTGAGATTGCGCATATTGAATGCGGCATCCGCTTCCTTATCATTAAGCCAAAGGGTTTCGTCTGCATCTCTACCGGTGATGAGAAGAGCCTTGCGCGGCAGACAGTAGGCTAGAAGGGCTACGCCACCGATACGGCCTTCATTGTAACCCTGAAGATGGGAACCATCCCAGCGACGCCGCAGCGTGAGATACTCTTGTACTTCTGGGTAAAGCTTCTGGGTGACCTTCGGTCCAGCGACGTTTGCTCCGGCAGGTGTCCAGTAGGTGCTAAACAACGAGCTGGCATGGCCCGTTCCCAGTTTGTTTCCAGAGGTTGCAGACATGGCCGAAAAGAACTTCGCACCCTCCTTGTTTCCGGCGAGAGTCATACAGATGGACGCTAAGCCACTGGTTCCGTTGTTGTTGAAATAAAAATTCCGTGGTCCATGAAAACCATAGGCAAATCCGCCCCTGCCTATGTGGTATTCGACATAGGCTACTGTGCGGCCAATGGCTTCATCGAGCCCAGGAACATCCACCCCGCACTTCTTCGACAACTGCATTCCCATCAAGCAGGCTAAACTCACGTTGTTCATCTGCCCGTAACCCGGGGCACGATTGGTTGCAGGGTCCGCCATCTTGTGACCATACAGACCTGCTGCATCCTGACCTTCGACAAGACTCAAGGTGTAGGTTTTGAGTGTAGGAAGAAGCGCGCTATCTTTTGTCAAATAGAAGTACTCGGCGAGGAGTATCGTGTCATAGGCTGCACTCCAGCTTCCGACTCGGCCAGCATACTTTCCCGTTTCCTTGGTCTGCTCCAGTTTCCTCGTCTGCAGCGATTTCCCATTATAACCAATGGACTCAAAATTCTTGATCATGGCGAAGGCTACGTCCGTGTACTTCTGTTCCCCGGTAGCCATCAGGCCCAGTAGACCAGCATTGGTGGCGCTGCTGCCCAAGCCCTTATTCTTATCTCCCTTTCCTGAAAATTCCTTGGCCAAACCGTCAGCGGCTAAGGTAATCAACTTATTCGTCTTCGGGCAATTGTAGGGAGCTGTTGGACTGAAGCCTCCGAGAGCTTTAAGCTGTAATGTCACTTTTTTGCCATCCTTAAGCTGCAGGGTAAGTTTACCATCGCTAGCTTCTGCTGCTAAAATCGCTTGGACAAAATCTGCTCCCATTCCTGAAATTACGTCGCCTTTCTTTAGTTTTCCGTCGGCCGGAGAGCCGGGTTCGGTTCCATCTACTAGAACTTGCTTCTTTTCAAAGGTTCCCAATATCCCTGTTGGGCCGAGAGGGATATATTCTATCTTTTTCCCTTTAGCGTATGCAGGGCTGATCAGCGCGATGATCAGGGTTAGAAGTAGGGCGACTTTGCAGTGGTTACGGTTCATGTTGAATTATTGGTTGTTAGGTTATTGTTGCTTTAAATGCTTGTTCTCGAATTATGAAGTCCTCTTGATGCTGGGCTTATTTGTTAGAGTGTTGCTTGATGTATTGGGGTGTCTCCTCCTGATGTTTTCACGAGGAAAAGAATTGTTGTTATGTAATCTACTAGAACAGTAAATGCACTGCTTGTTGGTGTCCAAAGAAAATGCTATTGAGTGCCACCCCCTTAAAGGGGGAAGTTAGTTGGGGTATTTCATAATGAGTAACTGGCGGTAAATATAGCTTCATTGTAAGAAAAAAAAGACGAAGAAGAAAAAAGGGACGAAGGCAAATGTTCTGCTGATGGGGCTGATCGCGAAAATGCTGAAAGCTGATGAAGTTAATGTCCTCATCCATACGGTCGCAAAGGTTCGAGAAGGTGGCCAATCGCAAGAAGAGTTCCTCTAGTGGAAATGCCATCACCGACAACACGATGGAGTGGATCGGAATGGAGTATTCCGATGGCTGTGGAATTCTAGTCGCCCGCCCGCCCGACGTTTCCATCCTCCACAACGAAGTCCGCAAGGTCCACTACACCGGCATCACCACCGGCTGGTCCTGGCACGACAAGGACACGACCGCCAAAAACCACGACGTCGACTACAACCTGATCCACGGCACCATGGGCCTGCATGACGATGGCGGCGGCATTTACACCCTCGGGAAGATTCCCGAAATGAAGATCCACCACAATTACGTTCACAACATTGTGCGCTCCAAGTTCAGCGGAAACTATGGCATTTGCGGAATCTACTTGGACAATGGCAGCTGCTTCAAGCTGGTGCAGGACAATGTGATTGAGAATGTCGAGGCGGCGTTCTTTTCGGGCAACAAGCCCAACTACAAAAATACCTTCAATCGCAACTACTACAACACTCGTTTGGCCAAGATCATTGAGAAGGCCAACACCGTGATCAACAACGTCGAGGTGAAGGGCTCAGCCAGGCCTGTCGAAGCTCAGAAGATAATGAAGGAGGCTGGCCCCCGCGGAGCTTATCGTCGGCCGGAGAAGTCAGATGGTGGCAAGTGAGCTTTATGGAGCCTTAGTCCTCTGCGCCATCATGCCGGCGAGTCGTGAGCCGACTTCATGGCCGGCTAGAAGATAGTAGAATGCGGATCCACCGCCGCTCAGTGCCGCCTTCATGTCGGCATTGGGCTTGATCTTGCGCTTGTTGATGAGCGATCGGATGATCGCCAGTTCGGAGGGGCGCCAGATGTGGCTATCCACGACTTCAATTGAAGCCTTGTTTCGCGGCATATTCGCGAGCTCATGCATGCCCGCGTTCGCGGAGTGATCGTCACTCTCAGCCTTGAAGAACATGTTGCCAACGCTCACGCAGACTACGGGCAATTCCGGGGCCTTCACTTCTTTCCGTAGACCACCCACGAGAAAGGCGAGTTGGGTCGCGTAGTCGGCAGTTTCTTTGTCGCCAGCACCTTGGCACCAGACTAGGCCCGCTGCTTCGTAGCCCGCTTTGGGGTCGTAGTCGGGGTGGTATTTGCCGGGATCGGCGAGCACTTTGCGGATGTGAGCAAGCGTGAGCCGCCAGGCTACGCCGGGTTCGGTGTCTGGGGTCGCATCGGCGGGCACGGGCCCACTGGGCAGCATCCAGAAATCCTTGAGGCTTCGAGGGCTATTCCAAGCGCATTTGATGATGAGCACGGGGGCGTCGATCTTCTGCTCCAGCGCGATGCCCGCGGCGTATTCCAGTCCAATGGATCGCTCATTGGCGCCATAACCGATCGATAGCTTGCCGCCGGCCACGGGCTCAGTGCTTGGAATCGTGCCGATGGCCGTGATGTAGGTCCGCTTGGCCTGCGGCAGGCGTAAATGTTTCTGCGCCAATGCAGCAAGCGCGGCACGTTTCTGCTCGGGATTTTCAGCGGGCTCTTTGGTGGCTGCCTCATGGGCTTTCAGGGCTTCGGCATAGGCGGCGAAATCTTCAGTGGTAGCGCCCTTGAAGTAGAGCGGCCGGATGGCTTGCTGCTGCTGGTAGCGATGCATGGTATCGGCGGCGACTTGATCGTAGGCGACCTTGACGCCAAATTTGTTATCGGGAGCGTCTAACAATTTGCGGATCTTGGGAGTGAAGCCCTGCGTTTCGCATTCGTCGTCGCAAAGATTGAAGAGCCAAAAGCCACGGTAGGCGTTTCCGCGTTTGGAGTACTTCTTGCCGCGAAACATGCCGTCATTCTTCTCTAGCTCAGCAATGACCTGGGCTTTGAACTTCGCTTTGAAGGCAGCGCGCTCGGCGATAAGCTTTTTCAGTTCGGCCTGTTTCTCTGCCGGGCCAGCGTATGAGTTCATCGCTTGCCAATAGAGGTAGGCGCCATTGATCTGATGCTCCATTTGCTTGTAGGCATTCACGGTGAGTTCGCGCTCCGGCAGTAGAGGCTCGCTCAGCATGTAGGCGGCACCTGTGAGTTCGCCTTTGCCGACCATCTCGCTTTGACCAAGCATGAAGACAATCTGCAGCTTGTCCGTCTTGAGCCGGTCATCAGCCTGAACTTGGGAGTTGAAGGCAAATGCCCCGACGGTGATGGCGAGGATGCCTAGAGGGAGGGATTTCAGACTACTGCTAGGAATTTGCTTTTTGGGTGAGGTGATTAAGGGCATTGTGATTTTGATCATAGATAACGTTCTGTTATTGATTGTTTGTAATTATCAATATTTTAAATGGCGGAAAGGGGTCAGGAAGAGATGGGTTATCTTTGGGGTGTATTGAACTAGGATCACGTTGGGCGACGTGTGTTACTTTTTATCCGGTTGGATGTCGTGGAGGTAGAAATCGAAAAATTCTTTTCCTGTCTTACCACCTTTTGATTCTTGGGTGTTCTTTTTGAGCCATGCTGCGAGTTGCTCTTTGAGTTCGTTGACGGCCTGTGGATTTTTGGATGCAAGGTTCTTGGTTTCGGCTGCATCAAGTTCCATGTCATACAGGTAATCTCGGTCGAATGCTGAGATGAACTTCCATTTGCCTTTTCTTATCGCGCTTTGATTTCTCCACTTCCAATACAGCGCTTGGTGGGGAGCAGCGGTATTATCACCCTTCAAGTAAGGCATGATGTTGACTCCATCTAATTCAGCAGGGTGTTCAAGACCCGCGAGCGCGACAGCAGTGGCGGCGACATCCAAGGTGATGACAGGGTGCCGGTATTGGTTACCCCCTGATAGTGTGCCTTTCCAATAGGCGATGAAGGGAACACGGATGCCCCCCTCCGTCACCATTCCTTTTTCACCATTGAGAGGATCATTTAAAGAGCCGTCCCAGCCAGGACCGATGCCACGTTTGTCCTCTTTGTGGATTTTGAGGGGGGCTCCGTTGTCGCTGATGAAAAAAACCAAGGTCTTTTCCTCGATGTCATATTCGCGCAGCGTATCCATCACACTACCCACGCCATCGTCCATAGCTGAGATCATCGCGAGCGCACGGCGTCGGCGTTCGGGCATCTCTCCCGGGAAGCGGTCGAGGTATTTTTGGGTCGCATCCAAGGGCACATGGGGTGCGCGGTAGGCGCAGTAGAAGAAAAAGGGGTCTTTGTGATGGCGCTTGATGAATGCCTGAGTCGCGGCGGTGTTGGCATCCAGGTGATACATCTTGTCAGGCTGGGTGCCCGGCTTCACATCCTTGCCGTTCAAATCATAGTTGATCCATCCGGGCTTGGTGGATGATTTTTTGAAATACACATCGTCAAAGCCGTGCTTGATGATTTTCCCTGGACCACCTAGGTGCCACTTGCCGGTCATGCCAGTGGCGTATCCTGCCGCTTTCAGTCGTTCGGCAATTGTCAGACATTGGTCGAAGCCGTCCATGGGGTCCTTGTTCTGTTCAACGCCGATTTTGTTTTGATACTGGCCACTGAGCAGGCCGGCGCGCGAGGGAACGCATTGGGCCGCTGTGGTGTAGCCCGCCAGCATCCTCACGCCGCCTGCGGCGAGCTTGTCGATGTGGGGGGTCTTGAGGTCCTTGAGGACACCCTGGCAGCCGAGATCCGCATAGCCGTGGTCATCGGAATAGAAGACGATGATGTTGGGTTTTGAATACGCTGAGGAGCATTGCAGGAATAACCCTAGGGTGATGAGAGTCAGATGTCTAATGGTTTGCATGGTGATGTCGGTGTGCATGGTGATGTCGGTTTGAGTGAGTGAGTGAGTGAGTGAGTGAAGGACTGGTTGGTTGGTCTTATTTAATTGGTTTCCAATGATTTATAGCTGCGGATACTTCGTTAATCCAGCGGGTGTCAGGTTTGTATTCTGGAGGCCTCCCCATGGTAGGGCATAGTCCACCACCTTCGGAATGTTCATTCCAAGAATACATGATCACAGTCTGAGCTTCACATGCTTTTGGGTGAGCGGCTACGAAGTCAAAAGCGGCTGTGACTCGGGCCTTGAGGTCGCCTTTTTCTGGCCATTGATAATGATACCATTTATTCGCACGTTTGCCTGTCACCTTGTCCATAGCGCGTGGCCATGGATACTGCATGCTGGTACAAGGCGGGATGGAGGGTAGTGCTTGTTTGGTGAAGTTCTTTTTCCATGCCTTTTTGAGCTGTTCAGTGGCCTGTGCATAGGTGGGTGCTTGGTCACGGACGGCCGTGGAACCACCGTATCCGCCCGCGTAATCTGAGAATGCATCGTACCCCTCGGCCTTCCAGTCCGCGGCACGTTTGTAACTGCGAGCCGGCACTGCCATCCCGACCACATACGGGTTCTTGAGGCCCGCATCGACCACCCGCTTTCTAAGGTATGCGACGAACTCACTGCCGGTCATGCGTTCTTGTCCCTGAGCGCTTTCAAGTTGAGCCTTGAAGTTGTCGGGCCACATGACCAGCAGCAGAGGCCGGTCATCCATGACAGTCTGCCAGTTGGGCCGTTTGATGTAGTCGATGGTCTCATCCATCATCACCTGCACCTTGCTGCGGTTGTAGCCCATGGCCTTGTGGCCGTAGAGCGCCCATGTGAAGTGCATCTTTTTTGTCTCTGGAATCGTGCTCTCCATATGGGCATCGAGATTGTTTTTCAGTCCCCAGCCATTGCGCACGAGTTTGCGGGCGGGGCCATGGTAGATGAAGAAGTCGATTCCGGCATCATGTGCAAAACGGATTTCCTGATCCATTGCGCTTTGCAGACGTTTTTTGTCGAATGGATGGTTGAACCACAATGGCCCCGATTCAGGTGGGTGTGCAACGGACTTCACATCCTTGGACAAGCGGCAGAAGAAGGGGGCTCGATCATGCCACTCAGCGGGTTTGAGAAAGCCCTGTTTACCATGCAGGTATCCCAGCTCTTGTTTTTGTGTCGCACCCTTCCCTGAATACATATCCCAGCGCTGGATTCCAAGTAAGGGTCTCTCGCGTTGCGTTGCTATATCAGCAGCGCCGACTTTCTCTTTATTGCGCATGTTGGGCTTGGCTGTGTCTTGGGCGAAAAGCTGGAGCGGTGCCGCGAGTGCCGCGATTGTGAGGATGGGTAGTATTTTAGTGATCATTGTGAAAAAGGTATGGATTAAAATGTGGGGTAAAACTGTGCACGTGGAGTGTTATTTCTTGCGAATAACAGCGTAATAAGCTCCAATTTCTCCACCATTCTCAACGAGGAATACTGGAGCCAACTTGTGGGAACCTTTGCTTAACTTGGTGGTGAAGGTGATTTGTAGATCTTTTTCAGTAACTGGTTTTTTAGCGATGATTTTATCGTTAATTTTGAGCACGGCTTCATTAAACGGAAATGCCAATCCTTGGGTGCTGCGATAAGCTCTACTGGCGCCTGGCACATTCTCTCCTGCAGCAATCGCGGCGCGGATGGGGGTCTTTGCCTCCACTGGATAGCGCATGATTGAAATCTCATATTCGCCAGCTTCAATGACCTTGATAGCCCAGTGCCCTTGGAATTTAGCGCTGTTCATATTGCCACCGCGTCCTTCGCGTGCTCCCCAGCGAACCTGAGCTTGATTCCATGGTGGAGCATGTGGCACTGCGAGCCAATCATGCGCGGTTAGTGTGACTTTTTCTTCACCCGGCTGTCCCACGTAGATTTCCGTGGTTTCGGCAAAGGAGGGCTCTAGTTCTGCCCACCATGCATCGTAAAAGGCACGCATTTTGGCAAGCTGTTCTGGATGCTTCTTGGCAATATCAGTTGCTTGTGCGGGATCGGCTTTGATGTCATACAGCTCGACACCATCGATGAGTCTCCAGCGATTACTCATTACCGCAGACTTACGCCACTTGATGGGGTCGACCACACGTTGGGAATCGGTGATGAGCATGCGAGCTGGCCAATCAACATCGACAGCGGGGTCGAGCAGCGAGCGGATTGATTTGCCGTCGAACTTAAGGTCAGCGGGCTTTGTGCTGCCGGTCATCTCTAGAAGAGTTGGCACGATGTCAATGGCGTGAGTGATTTCTGTGACGGTGTGTTTTTTGTTCATGCCGCCTTTCGGCCAATGGAGGAAGAATGGCACGCGGTGTCCACCGTCATATTGTTGACCTTTTGCCCCGCGCATGCCGGCATTGAAGACTGGAGCACCCATGGCACTGCCGTTGTCTGTAGAGAAAATGAAAATGGTATTCTCATACACACCGAGTTGCTTGATGAGAGCACGTGTCTTACCGAGGTTTTCATCGATATTGGTGATCATGCCGAAAAATGCTGCGACTGCTGGTTTTTGATTTGGATATAAGTCCATGTATTTTTTAGGACAATGGAAAGGACCGTGAGGGGCATTGGTGGAGATGTAGGCGAAGAATGGTTTTTTTGCCGCAACGGATTTACGGATGAAGGAGTTACCAGCTTCAAAGAAGACATCGGTACAGAAACCTTTTGCGGGGACGGTTTTGCTATTATGGATGTAATGGCCGTCAAAGTAGGCGTTGTTCCAGTAGTCAGGGGTTTGCCCCACACCGCCACCTGCATGACGGTAAACTTCGATAAAGCCACGGTCTTCAGGGCGATATGGATAGTTGTCACCAAGGTGCCACTTGCCGAACATGCCAGTTTTATAGCCGTTATCCTTAAGCAGTTGCCCGAGGGTGACCTCGTTGTCGCGCAGCATCGAGCGGCCCATGATGGTATGCCAGACTCCGGTGCGGTTGGTCCAGTGGCCGGTGAGTAGGGCAGCTCGGCTAGGGGAACATGTCGGAGCCACATGGTAGTCATCTAGCGTTGAAGACTCAGCGGCGAGGGCATCCATGTGGGGAGTCTTGATGAATGGATTTCCGGTGCAACCGAGATCGCCATAACCTTGGTCGTCAGTGAGGACAAAGACGATGTTGGGTTTCTCCGCCGCGGCTAGGCAGAGGCAGGATAGTGCTGCAGTGAGACTGATGAGTCGTTTCATGGTTCTAGTTGGTTGAATGCTTGAGTTAATTTTAGATGTACTACTTTTTCTCAGCGGGTAGTAGTACGTCCGCAAAAGCTGCACCAATTTGGCCGAAGATTTTGGCGGATCCAAGGTAGTGAAACCCGGCGTTTGAAGTCGCCATGTCGCGTAAGGCTAGTTCCTCAGGAGTGAAGAGCTCATTGCGGTAGGCTTTCATCTGAGCGTCACGTTCTTCCTTGCTCAGCTCCTTGTTCTGTTTCAGTGCACTGGCCTTGGTTTTGGATAGTTCCCATTTTTCATCAATCTTGCCCAGCTCGACATCCCAGAATTTCTCGGTCAGGACGGCGTGGACGTTGCCTTTGAATTCGGGGAGATTAGCAGGTGCTGCCATTGCGTCACGAAAGTATTGTTTTTTATGCTGCCTTGGGGTGGCGTTTTTTAAATCATACACGCCTTCAATTCCCATGACCCCGATGACGAACGGCATTTTGGGTGCTTCGAGGTCTTTGCGCACGTCGCGGATGAAGTGAGCGAGGACATCGCTATAGGCATCGTAGCCGCCGGGCTCATCACGGTTCGGGTAGGTGTGTTTTGCCACCATGTCGTTAAAGCCCTGGAACCAAACAAATCCCGCGATTTCATAGCCTTCTTTAGGATCGTAGTCTGGGTAAACGCGCTTGATGTTGGCGAGTACGTCTTTAACGTGAGCCATCATAGCGCGGTATTTTACTCCGGTAGTTTTGGCGACTTTGGCGTTGAACTCATCGAAGTTGACTCCTTTCTCGGTGTAGCTTTTAATTTGCCAGTCGTTGAGCTTATATGGTCCAGCACTAGGCGGGCGAAAGTTGTTGGCGAGGGTCTGGCCACCCCATGCCGCCTTGATCAACAAGATCGGGTTTGTCATGCGCTTTTCTAAAGTCAGTCCGAGCGTGTATTCGGGGCCGATTTTTGGTCCCTTTACGGGTGCTCCAAAGCCAGCGGTCAGCTTGCCCTCGATGAGTTTGGGTTTTGTTTTGACTGAGCCGAGGTAGGAGATCCACACGCGTTCTGCGGTTCGGGGTTTCCCTTGCTCGTCCTGCATCAGTGCGGACAGTGACTTGGTCTTTGGATCCATGCCGATATGAGGAAAGGTGCTGATTTGGGCATGGCCCTCCATGTTGGATTGACCAGTGAGGATGTAGACCTTCAGCGGTTCGGCTGTTGCTGAATATATTGCCGCCGTAGTGATGGCGATGATGAGAGCAGATAGTTTATGCATGGAATAGAGTAGTTGAGATGATGGAAGTACGTGCACGATGCTTGCGTCCAGACGTAGTAGCTTTTGGACATTCCCTAGTCTTATGCAAAACAATACATTTTGTCGTCTAACCCCAAATGGGGGGTGGTGTTCAATTTTGGTTATATTTAGCCTTTATAAAACTGATTGAAAACTCTTATTTCGAAGGGGGGTACTTCTCGGTTGGGAGGAATCCACCCTTGTCAGTCCATTTTGCATTAGAGTCAACACTGTGATAGGATCTTGCCAGAGCGGAGATGTTAAGCTCGTCACGCTTGAGTTCAGGAATTGGTTTATGCATGAATTTATTCAAATCGATCAGACCAGTGTGCCCAGGTGATGGTTTGGTAAAGCCGTAAAGGCCTACTCCGTTCTTGTGGGCTTCAGGAATGACCTTGGATGGATCCTTACCGTTCCAAGCAGCAAGACATGAGATGAGTTTAGTCTCAGGGCGAATCATCGACTTGAGCTGAGGGCTGACTTCCATGGCACCACCTTCGTTCATGAGCCAGTCGGCCTCTTTGAACATCTTAGAATCGACGACGTGAGGGTGCTCCATATGGCTGACCGTGAGCCATATGATACAGTTGGGGTTGGCCTCCTTGGCTGCTTTATGGATAGCTGTCCAGCAACGATCGATGGCCTTACGGCTGTAGGCTGTGTCTTGTTTTTTGGTCAACTTGTCCTCACCTGGGAAATCTTCGCCCATAAGTTGTTTGTAGAGTTTTTTCTCAGCTTCTATCCAGGGTTGAATTTCTCCCCTCTTGACGGGCTGGCGCTTGGGTATCCAGAGCCAATCAAGCATGAAGCCGTCAATGCCAGTGGTGCTGACAGCGTCCTTGATAGATTTTGATAGGTAGTCCAAATATTCATCGGTATAGACGACGCATTTTTTAGGACCGGTGCTTTGGGGTTGTTTACCCTTCATGGTGATCTTCTGAGGGTAGTTGAGTTCTGGATTATCCATCACCCACTTCACATTTCCTACAGCGCAGAAGTAACCGAATACGAGCATGCCCTCTTTATGACCGAGACGCACCACTTCGCGCAGGAAATCGTGCTTCAGTCCTGGCTGCTCGGGAACGAAACCGCTTTTATACCAAGCGTAACCATTACAAGAAACGGCGAAGGTCTGAATCACATTTGCGCCCATAGCTTTATACCAAGCCACATGATCAGCAGGATTACTCTCAGCCCATGTTCCAGGCTTGGCGAATGGTTTTCTAGACCGACCACTGCGTGCCCAATTGAAATCAATACAGTAAGCTTTGATTTGATCTGGAGAAACTGGTTTAGCCAGAGGATTATTAATCACTTCTGGCTGAACTGCATCAGTAGTCTGCGCTAACGCGTTAGGCAACATCAGGGAGGTGAGGATGGTGAGATAGTATAATGTTTTCATTGTTTGATAAGGGTGTGATTATTTAGTGAACTGTTTGTCTGCTTGCTGACTCTGCTTGATCGCTTCTTTGAGAGGAACGAGAGGAGGTCCGTCGGTGGCGTTCTCGATGTCTGAAATCATTTTCTTGAATCCAGGGAGGCGGAGGTGGCCGCCATCCTGCTAGTTCCATTGTTGTTGAAATCAAAATTGCGCGGTCCATGGAAACCATAGGGAAATCCTCCTTGGTTGATGTGATATTCGACGTAGGCGAGTGTGCGTCCCATTGCTTCATCAAGTCCCGGCACATTTACATCGCCTTTCTTCAGTTTGCCATCTGCTGGTGAACCAGGTTCGGTGGCATCGACCACAAGACCTTTCTTCTCGAAAGTTACTAATATACCCGTTGGGCCGGTAAGAGCATATTCTTTCTTCTTGGCGCACGCCACAGTGCTTGTCAGCACTGCAATTGTGAGTAGCTGAGCGAGTTTGAAGTATCGTGGACTCATGTTGATTGGAGTTTCCGGATTCGGAATAGTTAGGTCGGGATGCGTGCATTATCTCGCACGGGTCGTAGCTCATATATGGACGTTCTTGAATGAAAGTGCACGACGAATGTTGCGGGTGACACCCCCTCAAGGGGGGTGGATGGGCTGCCGATGAGGGACGATGACGTGCGAAAAAGGTGGTGCCTAGGCTCACTTAAAGTGAAGTTTTATAAGGTCTTAATTAACTTACTGTGAGTTAGTTGTGATATAAATTGGTGAAATTATGACGATTCACTTTAGATCTTCCTGTGCCTCCCTCGAGAGTGCGATTGAGGCATCGGAATGCAAGAATTATTCCATTGAAGTCTACTGCGGCCATGATGTTCTAGCTATATGATAAAACTTACACGCTACATTACCACCATCATCGTGGCGGTCAGCATGGCTACACTGACGCCATGTCAGGCGGCACTCGATATTTTGATTATCGGCTCAAGCCAGTCCTACTCCGAGAGTTTGGATGCAAACATTATCCACGAAAAATCGTTCAACCCAACTGCTATTGCGACCGAGCTACAGAGCATCCTCAGCAACGATTCTGTAGTGATTACCGCTGAGACGACGGTGAATGTGGTCTTTGAGGATCTTTACCGGACCAAAGTCGAAACCACCGGTATTGGAAGCCCTGTGACAAATTGGTCTGTTACCTATCAATGTTATTCCTTGGCACAGTATTTCATGTGGCCGGATGGGCGTGATGCCCGCTTGGCGAATCTACGGGGCACCGGCACCGCTTGGGACTACATCATTCTCGTCGAGGACCCCTATGTGCTGGCCAATTTCCCCGGTATGTATGCCGAAGCCGTGAAACTATATCATGAGGAGGTCTCGAAGGGCACTGCGGAATTGATCCTCATGTCGCAGTGGCCGGAAGAGACTTCGACCTTCAACGCTGCGGCCTTCAATGAGCTGGCTTTTCGGGTCGGGGATTCCAAGAACCTGCAAGTGGTACCGGCCGCCAAGGCCTGGGCCGATCTCGCTGCGAAGGATGCACCCTCCACCCATCCGACTCCGCATGGTGCCTATCTCGCTGCAGCCTCGATCTACAGCAAGTTAATGACCCGTAATGCGTCCACCTCCGGATACAACTATGCTGCCAACGAAACCCTCAGCGATAGCCTCGCGCTTCTGGCCTCGAATACAGTCGTTGCGAGCACCGTGACCGATCAATACACGGGGATCTACAGCGAGTATAACAAGTTCCAGATGAAGTACGTGCGCAAGCGGGGTTTGGAATATCATCAGAACGGGTCGAGCACCGAAGAGGGATTTGAAACCGGATTACTCAGAGCCTGTGAGGCCAACAACATGACGCTCGACAAGCGCAATCCGCTGGGTGGTGGAGGACCGGTTGATTTCAATTTCAGTCGCGGTAATGACGCCTTCGAGCTTGCTAAGCAATATCGCGTGGATCCTGCCTTGTATCCGAGAACCTATGGATTCCCGATGGGAGATAACTCGAACACCGGGGCGTTGACGATGCGTTACGGCATCGACAAGCGTTATAAGGATGGCACCAACTTCGATGACGGCACGGATCTGGGGGTCGTCTATGACAGCATGATTGATGGCCATTATGGCCCAACGTATGATGTTTGCGGCATTCCCGTTCGGCTCATGTGGTCGAAAATGGACCACTATCAGCCGGGAATGCCATCTCACCGGGATGGCTGGCACTTGAGCGGGGAGCTCGACCGCGCCGTCGGAGCATTCATGTTCACGCTTTCCACCGGCCGCTGTCCGATTGATGACGAACCGGCTGTTGTGGACTCTATAGATTGGAGAAGATGGTATTGCCGTAAGGTGGGTTACGAGACCGCTTGGCAGATGTCGCACATGACAGCACGTGTGCCAGGCTTCCGGGTCGTTCCCACTGCAGCAGCGACCAACGTGGTGACTCCTGGCACCTCGCAGACTTTGTCCGTTCAGTTTCGTTATCCCCCGACCTCTAATGTGACCGTCAACGTGACCGTAGACGACCCAGCCGCGGGCGCTGTCAGCCCAGCAACGCTGACCTTCACGCCTGCCAATTACCAGACACCGCAAACCGTCACCGTCTCCGCAGCAGCCGGCAACACCAGCGGCACCTTTCCGTTTGAGGTCAATCTTGCGACGGCTTCCGATGACATCGTCTTCAACGGCCACAGCGATGCCTGGGACTTCATATGCGACCGCAAATTCGCCCTCCTGAGCAAGACCACCGCGACGGTCGATGAAAATGGCGGCACCGACACCTTCACCGTGGCACTCAATTGGCAGCCCAGCAGCGATGTGGTGCTCAATGTCAGCAGTTCCGCGACTGGCGAGGCCACCGTTTCACCGTCGCAGCTGACCTTCACCAATGGCAATTGGGATGCTCCACAGACCGTCACCATCACGGGCGTCAATGATGACTTTTTGGCGACGAACTCGGTCACGATCTCCGTGGCGGTCAACGATGCCCTGAGCGATGATGTCTTTGATGGCCAGCCTGATCAAACTGTGGCCGTGACCTGCACCAACGACGATGGGGCGGGCTTCACGTTGAGCAAGACCACCGCAACCGTCGGTGAAAATGGCGGCACCGATACTTTCACCGTAGTGCTGAATGCCAAGCCAACTTCCAATGTGGTCCTGACCCTTGTCAGCTCCAACACATTTGAAGCCACAGTTTCACCCGCGACCCTGACCTTTACCAGCGGCAACTGGAACCTACCGCAAAGCGTGACACTTAGCGGCGTCGATGATTACGCCACCAGCAATGATTCGGCGACCGTGGCTCTCAGCATCGATGTCGAAGCGAGTGACGATGATTTTGATGGGCTCCTTAGCCAGAGCGTCAGCATTACCTGTGTGGATAATGAGGACGACGGTGTCCAGGGATCCAACACAGCTCCAGTGATTGCCAATATTTCCGACCAGACGGTGGCCATGGGTGGTTCAGCTCCTTGGACGCCTACGGGCTTGACCGTTCGTGCGTGGTATGATGCCAGCGATTCCGGTACCATCAATTCAATCGATGGACTGGTCAGTGAGTGGGCCGACAAAAGTGGCAACGAGAAGCATTTGACTCAGGGCAATGTGGCCAGCCAGCCAACGACAGGCATTAGGGATCAGAACAATCTCAATGTTCTCGATTTTGATTTTAGCGGTGATACCATGAGCAACACCGCCTTAGCGCTTAATGCCAATGGCAACTCATCCACCTTCATGGTTGGTGGCGTGGACAGCGTGGCTGTAAAAGATGGGCTGTGGTGGCTGAAGGCCAACAGCGGCACTGGCTTGGAAATCGAAATTCGATATGATACCGCAGGTAACTTCACCGCAACACAAGCCGGCGCAGGCGTAGCCAATACCGCGTTAACGGGAGGTCCACACAGTGGTCCCGCCATTTACAACATGATCATTGATAAGGCCGGGGGCAATGACGTGGAGAGTTTCTACAATGGTGACTCTCGAGTAGGGCCAATTGCTATGAGTAAAAACCCGGGTGCTTCCTCTTCTCTCTATTTGATGGACGGAAGGCAGGGAGGCTCTCCAGACGGTTTTGTTGGAGAATTCATTATCATTGATGATATCCAGCCAGAGACCCGCCAAAAGATGGAAGGTTACTTAGCCCACAAATGGGGCTTGGTGAACTCACTCGGTGACGCTCATCCCTACAAAAGTGAAGCTCCTCTTGCCGCCTCATTGGCATCTGCAAGTTTGGGAGCATCGGTCGATGACGCGGAGCAAAATCCACTTACTCTCAGCTGGAGTGTGGAGGCGAGCCCGCTGGGATCTCAGGTGGTGATTGGTGATTCCAGCGCCATCCAAACCAATGTCACATTTTCTACTGTTGGGGAATACACCCTGCGCCTCACCGCCACCGACAACTGGGGTGCTTCGGATTCTCAGGACTTCACGGTGACAGTGGTTTTAAGCGACACGGCGATCGTCTCCGTTACCGCTAGTGATAGCGCAGCTTCCGAAACCGGGCCTGACACGGGTGAGTGGACGATTAGCCGAACCGGCAATACTGATGCCGCGTTGAGCGTTCCGTTCACCCTAAGCGGCACGGCGAACTCTGGCTCGGACTACAACCTTTCCTCTGCCAGCCCTCTAACGATCCCCATTGGTCAGAGCTCGATCACGGTCACCTTGACTCCGGTTGATGACTCTGATGTTGAATCTGGTGGCGAGACAGCGATGCTGACACTCACTGAGGATGTGGCCTACGTCTTGGTCACAGCATCGGCCAGTATCTCCATCTCCGACAATGATGTAGCAGGCACGCTCAGCGTCACCTATTTTGGTAATACCGAGGATGGCGGCATTGCGCCCACCGACCCGAATAGCCTCTATGTCGATTCGGCAAGCGTTACCGTTCTCGGCAATACCGGCTCACTGACGAAGACTAACAACAGATTCGAAGGCTGGAATACTCAGAGCGGCGGCGGCGGCACTGCCTACTCGGCAGGCGACAGCTTCACGATTACGCAGAACACGACTCTGTATGCCCAATGGGGTACGGTGACCACAAATCATGCGGTTCCTTATTCTTGGCTCAGTGGAAATAATGCTGATTGGTCAGCTGATTATGAGGCTGCAGCCCTTGCTGATCATGATGGCGACGGTATTCCGACTTGGAAGGAATACTGGCTCGGCACCGATCCTCTGGACAAAACGTCGACCTTCAAAATCGACTCCATCACCATCGACGGAACCGATGTAGTGCTGGAGTGGCAACATGCTAAGGTTGATGCCTTGATCCCCGACATCCTAATCCAGGCATCTCCGGATTTGAGCCTCAATTCCTGGACGACTGTGGGCACCTATAGCCCTACTAATGGTGTCAATAGCCAGATAATCAATGCACCACAGACTCGACAATTTTATCGGCTCTCAGTGCAAATCTTACCCTAATGAACGCAAACCTTAATTCTGATATGATGATTCAAAATACCCGATTAACCCTTGTCTCCTGCCTGTTTGTCTGCCTCTCGGGTTTGGTGAGTTCCGCTTTAGCTCTGGAACTCTGTCCGTTGTTCTCCAATAATACCGTCCTGCAACGCGATCAGCCGGTGCCGGTGTGGGGTTGGGATGAGCCGGGAACTAAAGTCACCGTCGAATTTGCAGGCTAAAAGGCGAGGGCTGTAGCAAACGAGAGCGGCAAATGGACGGCCACGTTCCAAGCCTTGAAGATGAGCAAAGAGTCTCAGGAGATGACAGTCTCCGCAGGAGGCGAAAAGCTTGTCCGTAAGGGGGTTTTAGTCGGTGATGTGTGGCTCTGTGGCGGCCAGTCGAACATGGAGATGACATTCAAAACGAACCGACTTCCTTGTGATATGCCCGATGTCGTAAAGCCTGGAGAGGTACCAATGATTCGACATCTTAAGGTGGCTCCAGTGAAGACAAATAAACTACCTAAAGAGGTAATTGAGAATCCTCAGGAGCGTTTCCTGCCAGGACAGCTGAAGAGTGGGTGGACTATCTGTGATACCGAATCTTACAAGGCCTTCACCGCCACGGGATTTTTTTTTGCTTATACTCTTGCGAAGGAGTTGGATGTGCCGATAGGCTTGCTCAACATCACCCAAGGTAACACGCGCATTGGATCATGGGTATCGCCGGAGAGCATTGCAATGGTTGAACACAAAGTGCCAAGAGAATCGTTGCGTGCGGTGTATTCCAAAACACCGTGTACCAATTACAACACGCAGATTTCACCCGCCGCGGGATACGCGATCAAAGGAGCCATCTGGTCCCAAGGGGAGGCCAACAGGAAGGATGGGGATGAATACGTGTGGAAGGTGACAGCACTCATCGAAGGTTGGCGCAAGAAATGGGGTCAGGGAAAATTCCCATTCTACTATGTTCAGCTGCCAAGCGATGAAGCCAAAAGGGCCTGGTGGCCGCCGATTCGAGAGGCGTAGCGCAAGGCGATGCAAATCCCTAACACCGGTATGGTTGTTCTGACGGATGCGGGTGATACCTCTGCGGAGTTACCGATCTACCTTCACCCTCGCAACAAATATGTCGTGGGTCAGCGCTTGGCCTTGTGGGCATTGGCGAAAGATTACGGCAAGAAAGACCTCGCCTATTCCGGTCCGCTTTTTAAATCGGTGGAATTCAAGGGGAATAAAGCGGTGGTGTCCTTCAATCACATCGGGGGAGGTTTGATGGCTGCTAAAAAGAGCTCGTTTCGGAGTGTCGACCCGCCGGCTCCAGTGGACGAAGTACTTGGTTTTGAGATCGCGGGATCGGATAGAAAGTGGTTCCCCGCAAAAGCAGAAATTCTCGGCGACAAGATTGGTCTTACCGCGGCGGATGTGAAGCAACCTGTGGCCGTACGTTATCTCTACACCTTGAACACCGATCACGGAACCCTCTACAACAAAGAGGGCTTGCCGGCTTCACCGTTCCGCACTGACAATTGGTGACTTGTTAGGAAGAGGGAGTCTTGCCAATTGTGCCGTTGGCGACGAATTCCGCATTCAGCATTTTTTGCTCTATGTCCACTTTGCCGTTGGCCACGTTGTTGGCCCAATTAAGCGTACGCTGGATGATTTTGCGTCTGTCCCAGCCAAAGTGGGAGACAGAAGGCACGCACCAATTGAACTGGCTATGTACCTCAGTGCTGATGAGCGAGACATCTTCGGGAATGCGAATACCTCGTCTGAGTAGGTGCAGGTACGTTGGAAAGAATAACACGACATCTGTAATGAAGATTGCTGTGGGCGGGGTTACTTGGAAGAGAGCGTCCAATAACTTGTGCAGTCCTTCTGGCGAGCATTCCCAATTTGGCAGGTTGTAGCTGCTAGTCTGGATTTCATGCTTCTTCAGTTGCTCCAGAAACACCTTGGGCATTCCAGATGGTATGGGTAGCAGGTCGGTTTCTTGGGCGAGCATCACGATGCGGCGATGGCCGAGGGCAACCAATTGATCCACAGCGGAGATGGCTGCCTGTATCATGGAGACACCTGACGCCGCAATGGAGAGTCCGACGAACCGTCCATGGAGGGCAAACATCGGGAATGGCTGCCCTGCAAACCAATCGAGGATTTCACGCGAGCTGGATTGTACGATCCATGCGTCCGCATTGGTTTTTTTGACCAGTCGAGCCACGCGCGACACGTCCCAGCGGAGTTCCATCTGGCTCTTGTCGGCTAACAAGCAGTTATGGCCGTCATTGGTGAGGCTGTGTCGAAGTTCGGTGATAATAGGCAGATCCGCATCCTCAGGTTCATAGATCAGAATAGCCACCCGCAAGGATGGGATTGTCATATTTTTTGGGCATATGATTAGCCTCGGTTTTCCCGAACCTTGAGATTTCAGTAAGCCTTGATTTTCCAATAGATCTGCTGCGGTATCAACTGTCTTATGGTTAACGCCAAGACTTTTAGCGAGCTTCTTAGCACCTGGCATTTCACCGACCAAAGTGCCACGCATAATTTCTTCGGTGAGGTGTGCTGCCACTTGTTCGGCGATTGAGGTCAGGCGGAGCGGTTTCATGTTAACTTTATATTGCATTTCCTTGGGTGCTGTCAAGAGGTGTCCAGTTCAAAAGTTGGAGCTCTTTTAGTTTTTGTGAATAAGATGAGTCGTCTTCAGCTCTTGTTAGTTCTTGATTATCTCGCTCTGTGCTTATGATTTATAGCACTGGATGGTTTAAGAGAGATGGGAACTTTTTAGATGGCACCTCTTTTCTGACCCCTTCGTGGGGGGGGGCGAAAAAAATTAAAGTTTGGACAGTTCTGTTGTGGATGATGTAAATATATCACGTAGTGAGCCATCCTTCTGCGCCTTGTTATTTTAGGGCTTAGTGCGGATCGTGCAGAATAGGAGAAACAACGAAGTAAGTAAAAATCATGAAACTAAAAATCATGAAACTAAAATATATAACAACAACAGCGAGCGCGTTATTCGCCATCGCCGCCAGTTCCGCCAACGCTGCGATCGTTTTCAACGACCCCAGCTTTGAAAATGCTGGGGCGGCCACAGCCCTAACTATGGACTCCACGAACTGGAGAACGGACTTTGGTGGTAACAACACAGATGCAGCCTTGAGCGGTGCCACTGTAGGCCTTTGGCACACCTTGAGCGGTAACTTTATGAATAATGGCCAACTTCAAGACAAGGATTCCTATGTGACGAGTAATACAACAAATCCAGCGAACGTTAACGGTGAACAATTTCTCTCTTACGCAAGGGTGAATCAGAATCGTAGCGCGATGCAGTTCATCAATGACGGGAAATCCTCTATCGGGACATACACGTTTTCGATCGATTACTGGGTGGCTGCATATGCGGGTGGTGCTTCAGCACAGACCGCTGATATCGCATTCGAAGTATTCGCATTCAATACGGCAGATCTTGGAAATGTGACATGGCAGGCTCGAAGCAACGATGGTGATTTTGACACAATCAAGGGTACTGGCTATATCTCAGCTGGTGGCACCTATAATACCATAGCTGGCACAGCTGCCAGTTCGGGATTCCAAACCGTCAGTTATGACCTGAATTTAGGAACAGGTTATGACTACATCGGAGTCTCAATCACCTCCGATGTGAATAGTGCTGCCGTATACTCGAACTTCGATAACCTGCAGGTCAGCGCTGTCCCTGAACCATCCACCTCCGCTTTACTCGGTCTAGGTGGTCTTGCTCTGATCTTGCGTCGTCGTAAGTAATCAAGTCTGATTGAATCGTTCAAGATCGGTTCAATCGCAAATTTTAATCAATGGTGTTACGTCCTTCTGAGGCGTAACACCATTTTTTTGGATGCGCTTCGAGTGTCCTGGATGGACGTGTCCAGACACAGCGGTCAAAGTCGATATGGGAGATGGCAGGATCGCTGCTCATTCTCCGTAGCGGCAAGCAATCCGACTTCGAAAAAGCAAGCATAATTTCAACCCCACTCCCCATCGCCGACGGTGTCGAATATCAGAAATCACCGAGGGGTGGTGAACACGTAAACAGGGTGGCGGATTTTATTTTATTGAGGGGCAGAGGAACAGTGCTGTAGCCATTGCTGGTACTTCTTGATAAGCTCGTTCACCTTTTCTGGGTGTTGCTTGGCGAGGTTGTTAGTTTCAGTGCGATCCTTAGCCATATCATAAAGTTCCCACGGTTTATTGCCAAACTTGACCAGCTTCCAGTTGCCATCACGCATGCCTTGTCCTAGGCCATAATCGTAGCCTATTGGAACCGTTCGGGCAGCGATAGCTTTTCCGTGAATGGCTGGGGCGATACTCACGCCATCAATGGGCTTGGTCGGCTTGTCTGAAAATGTTTCGGGGTATTGGCCGCCACTGACATCGATGACGGTGCTCATAAAATCAACTAGGTGCACAGGTGTGTCATTGAATGATCCTAGTGTAGCCACTTTCTTAGGCCAATGCACGATCAATGGTGAGCACACTCCGCCTTCGTGACTGGTGATCTTGTGCTTAGCGAAAGGAGAATTAACAGCTCTAGCCCAATACCTACCTATGCACTCATAACTCATCACGCCACCGAGTTTCTCTTTTCCATTTGCTTTGTAATTTGTGAAGGCACGGGTATCGCGCTCATGTGATGCTCCATTGTCGGCAAAAAAGCAAATCAGTGTATTCTCAAGTTCTCCGCTCTTCTTGAGTTGCTCAATGACCCGCCCGATATTTTGATCGAGAGAATCGACCATCGCCGCGTGGATCTCCATGCGGCGTGTTTCAAGTTTTCGAGTCTTCTCTGGGACTTCTGCCCAGTCTGGTAAGTCCTCTTCGTAGAGTGGAGTCAGTTGAGGGCGGATCAATTGTTGGGCTATCATTTTTTGATAGCGTTCCTTCCTGAGAGCCTTATAGCCCTTATCGTAAACCCCTTTGTACTTTGCGATGTCTTTGTCCTTGGCGTGCAGGGGCCAATGAGGTGCGTTGTATGCGAGGTAGAGAAAAAATGGTGCATCTTCCTCTTGGTATTGCTTGAGCCAAGCCAGAGCGTTGTCGGTAATCACGTCCGTCATGTAATAGTTCGGATCCTCAGGAATATAGTGGGGGAGCCATTTGTCATCGACCATCCATTCGTAGCTTTTGATATGAGGGAATTTCCCACCACCTTTCAATTCTGGCCCAGGGTTCCAGAATGAGCAGGCACCTCCTTGGAATCCGTAAAAACGATCAAATCCACGTTTCGGCGGACGGATATGACTGTGGTTTTTACCACTCCATAGAGTTCTATACCCTTGTGTTTTTAACTGCTCGCCAAGTGTCGGCCCATGTTCATAGTTTTTTGACCAGCTTTTGCGAGAAACATAACGCCCGGTGAGTAGGGAAGATCGCGTAGTGGTGCATTTAGAGGTGTTGTACATTTGGCGAAAACGAATCCCTTGGCTTGCTAGTCCATCGAGGATGGGGGTCTTGATCTCGCCACCGTAACAACCCAAGTCCGAGTATCCTAAATCATCGGCCATGATCAAGATGATGTTAGGTTTATCCGCAGCCTCAGACATGAGAGTCAAACATAGAGATAGCGGAAAAATGAGTAGGTTTTTTAGAGGTGAAAGCATGGTGTGATTTAAAGAATGAATAGAAAGCGGTTCCCTAGCCAGCGTAATTTTTGATGTAATTGATTTCACCGTCAGTGGCTGATAGCACGCCAAGTGTAAAGGGGTAAGATAGGAACTCGGGCATCGTGACTGAAGAAAAACACTGATTGTATTAGAATACAGCGAGTAAGCTTCGCCCAATGCGTAGCCTAGTCTCTTCATACGCAAAAAAAATTCATTAATCCCTTTTGTTTCTCTAAGTGGCATAACCTCCCCCTCCAGGGTGTCAGGTAACACACACAAAAGATTTTACTCTTTTAAAAAAAATTGTAGATTGAATATTACTCTATTCAATAGATACCTCAAGCAACCCCTCCAGGGTGTCAGGTAAATCACGAAGAAGGTTTTACTATTTCAAAAAATGTAATAATTTACATTATATATTCATTATACGCCTCAACCAACGCTCATATACTATGAAAAAACAGTCCAATACTCCTCTATCTCATCCTATCCACCGCCGACCCTTTAAGCTAGCATTGAAATCCAGAGTCGAATCCGGATTTGCCTTGATCGCCACCATCTCGGTGATGGCACTAGTCATCATGATTGCCATGGCCATGGTGAGTCTGAGCACCAGCGTGACGCGCACGAGCCAACATGGTAAAGCGATGGAAGAGGCCCAGGCAAATGCACGCATGGCGCTGATGATGGCTATCGGGAAGTTACAACAGGAAATGGGGCCGGATATGCGTATCTCCGCCCCTGCGGATATTGTAGATCCAGCTAATCCTTCACTTGTTGGGGTTTGGCGTAGTTGGGAGGGAAGTGATCATGAAGATAATACTCATCTCTTGGTTGGTCGACCTAAAGCTCCGGATTATAGTTCTAAGGCAGATTCTTATAAGACATCTGCAGATGGACGCTTTGTCTCTTGGTTGGTCTCTGGAGGTAGTGCTACTGATTTTCTTGGAAATGCGGCCACCTTGGTGCTTAGCTCGCCATCGGCAGATACGATCCCACTACTTGCTTCTGGTAGTCTCGCATCAGATGATATCCGAGAAGTTCATGTGATCCCAAGCGTGGTGAATGATGCAGGTGCGTTTGCCTGGTGGGTGAGCGGTGAAAATCAGAAAGCACGGATACCTAGACCCTACGCACCTACTGAAAGCGTCGATCCTGCTATCTTGACTGAACGCAACAGCAGCCACGCCGGGGCGGATCCCAGTGTATTTGGACTGGATTCGCTATTGGCCGATAACTCGCTCAGTGAAAATATCATCACCTTGAACACGTCGGAATTTATTGCCGACGATGGAAGCAAGCCCGACGATGGTACCGAGCCACACAAATCTTTTCATGATCTAACTGTAAATTCTGTTGGTCTGCTCACCAATGTGGCCACTGGTGGCTGGCGCAAGGATCTTTCTTTACTCACTGAGAAGTGGGAAGAACAGCCTTACGAAGGTCTGGAACTATTTCAGTTAGCTCCTGGAGCACATCAGCCATACACCCGCCCTAAAGCTGTAGCTCTGGCGGATACGAGTTTGCCTATCCCCATTTGGCACAAGGAGCCAGGCAGTGTATTTTATCCTTGGTCGAATTATATTCATCCTACAGATCTCTTAGGCGACGGTCAAGCAGGCGGGAATTGGCCAAGGGAGCATTTTCATAACCGAGCTGCCGTTACGAGTTGGGCATCTTTGGCCGACTTCGCCACGTTTTACAAGAAGATTGATAATGTCGATGGCGGAATTCCATCAATCAATCAACCCTACTCGTGGTTTTTCACCTCATCATTAGCTGAACCATTAAATAGTTATCATGGTTTGCACAGCACATGGGTGGTTCCGCATATTGCCAAGATTCAGATGATCTACTCGCATTATGCAACAGACTTTGATTTCTCACCGAACCTGACCGGTCTGGACGGAAATCTTCGCCCAGCGGTGCTGATAACTCCGGTCGTCACACTGTGGAACCCTTACAATTTTGAAATTAAATTTCCGACGACTGAAGCATTAAAAATAAAGATTGGCTGGTCCCATCCAGTGGCACTGAATTACAAAGGACAAGGCACAAAGTATTGGGGGGTACAAAGAGGAAACTATGGGGGCAACCTTGCTGTAGATGAAAATTATAATTATAAAGATAGGATGCTAACTAAGAATTGGCAATTAAAAATGGCGTTCCCCGGTAATCAAAAGACGCCTGATGGGAGACCCGCTCTAACATTGGGACCTGGTGAAACGCGAGTTTTTAGCCCGCTGCCGAAGAGTAATACACTGAAGCGACCGACGGAAATCAAGTATGATCAAGGCGCCTCCTACGAATTGGTTATGAGACCAGGTTTGCTACATGATGACAGATATTTAGGATGGTATATCGGTCTCGATAAAATGATCGCCCCAGGTTTTGTGGCGTCTGGCTCTACCAAAGAAGAGATAAATCAACAAAAAGCTGACACCTACACCAAGCCGCCAACCTTTGAGCTTGACGTAATGTCAAGATACGATCTTATGAGCAGTGAGGGATACTGCGGACCTAATCTCCAATGGGGGATACCCAAAATACCACACGGAAATTTAAATGCAGTTTATCATATCTCAGAAGCAGCTGATACTGATTCTTATTATCCTCCCTCAACAGATTCGTTCCCTGTAGCTTTGAATGAAATAGTCAGGCTACCTACAGCTGCAGAACCTAACCCATACCCTATCGCCACCCCGTTCATGTCATTGGTCTTTGGGTCTAGAATCGCGTCGCATAAGGCTACGCCAACCAAAGGCGTTGTGCAGGCAAATCCAGCTATGAAATCTTCAAATTTTAGGTTCAACGGCTTCACTCCTTCTGATTATCCTGGTGTCTCCTCGGCGACCAATTCGTCATGGGAATACAGCTATATTTATCATACTAAAGGAGGGGCGTCTCTTCCAGACGCTGGTGCTGGAGATGCAAGTGGCTTCATTATTACGGGTGATAATGTGGTTGATGGTATCGATAGAGTAGTGATGATAGATCTGCCTACGAGGCCGCTCACATCCCTGGCACAGCTTAGCAGCTGGTTTATCAAGGGGCTAAACCCGTTACCTCCACAAACCCACGATGTTATTGGCAACTCAGACGCTACGCCACTTATCCCAATGAATAATGTGGTCGATCCGGATAATAACCCATACTCAGGTATACGCGAGAATGAGCAACAGGATGATTCCTACTGCTCGAACCACCTGCTCTTTGACGACTGGTTCTTTTCATCGATCGCTCCCGAGCCAGATACGATTGGCCCTATTGGTCAAGACTTGATGAAAAATTACACCGACTTCCTAACTGGTATTGACCCTCTGGCTAACCGCACCTACAAGCCTATTTTTGAGGATCGTGCTGCTAACTCTACCATAGCTGACAACACCTACATGGCACAGGTCGATCCGGTTGACTCATGGAAAACTATTGCTTCCCGTCTCGAAGTGGAAGGCATGTTCAACGTGAACTCTACGTCTGTGAAGGCATGGCGAGCACTCTTAGGTCATGCCCGTAATCAGAAAATTCCTTATCTAGAAGATACCGGAGTCGTCAAACTTTCCGGTGAAATCGATTACGCTTTTCCTAGATCGCTTATCTCTGGTCATGGCAAGGCTGGAGAACTCCCTACTAATGGTGTGCTGAAGGAAAGCTATGAATTTGCAGGTTACCGAGTGTTCACTTCCGACATGCTAGATAAGTTGGCTAAAAACATCGTCACCCAGGTGCGCCGTCGGGGACCATTCCTCTCGCTCTCAGAATTCGTCAACCGCCAGCTGTCCAGTGATGAAGATTTGGCAGTCGGAGGAGCTATTCAAGTGGCACTCAACCAACTTGCAGCAGATCCAGATCCCGCTCTGAACCCATTCGATGTCATGCAGGCTGCGTCGAGGCCATCGGTTAGT
This sequence comes from Vicinamibacteria bacterium, assembly GCA_964194815.1. Classification (GTDB taxonomy): domain Bacteria; phylum Verrucomicrobiota; class Verrucomicrobiia; order Verrucomicrobiales; family Akkermansiaceae; genus Rubritalea. Next base: position 30,714 of record CAXMOB010000150.1, read on the forward strand.
GATCCACCATCTAATCATGAGTATGTTTTCGGTAAGGCAGCTGAAGGGCACAACACTTATGGTCTCCCTGGTTGGACTCGTCAGGCTGATATCCTGCGTTCTTTGGCGCCAATATTATCTGCCCGCGACGATACTTTTACGATTCGTGCCTACGGGGACTCTCGTGATAAATCAGGAAAGGTAATCGCACGTGCTTGGTGCGAGGCTGTTGTTCGCCGCACCAGGGATTACATCGATTCCAGCGATTCTCCGGATATCACTACACTGCCCAACGACACTAATAAAGAATTCGGACGTCGCTTTAAGTTGAGCTCTTTTCGCTGGCTCAATCCCGATGAGGTTTGATATGACGGTAGTTCAACAAACAGAATCAGTAACTCGTAGAGCAAATTAGCTAAATATTCACCATTAAAGAAATGCGCATTTCAATCCTATCTATTCTCGTATTAATAGCTTTTATTCCTCATTTGGCTAGTGCTCAGGAGGGAGGTGAAAGCACCCGCACTTGTCGGATTCTTTACCTTTCACCTAATTCATCTAGCCCCTCTAAGAAGCTCCAACTTTTTGATGGTAAATCATGCAGAGAGGTTGCGTTACCCCGTATGAATTTATCTAAGATACACAAGCTTGAACCTGGTCGTCTGACACTCCGCATGCTCTCGGAGCCGATCGTCGATCCGTTTATTGTTCCTGAAGGAGCCCCATCGGTTGTGATACCGGAGAACCTGCAACACATTTACCTTTTAGTCGTCAGTGATTTAAAAAATAAGGTGGCTCCTGTAAAAATGAGGGTGGTCAACGCCAACCATGACCAAATCGGACGTGGTGAGATGCTATGGTTTAATCTCACCAAATCCACTGTGGGAGGTCAAATAGGTTCGCAGAAACTGAACATCAAACCCGGAGCTCAAACTCTGCTCAAGGAGCCCGCTCGCGGTCGAAAAGGTTATCCAGTGCAGATCTACTTCCAGGTTCCTGGTGATAAATTCATTCACCCACTGAAAGAAACCCGCTGGCGTCATGACCCTAGCAGCCGTACGATAGCCTTCATCATGGTTAATGGTAAACGCCGAGCTCCACAAATCCTTACTTTCTCCGACTATCGTATTCCAGAGAAGAAAGAGCCAGACGCTCCTTAACAAAGACAAGACCTAATGACACCATTACGCGAAACACATGTTTCTCTCGATTTAAGTGATTTTCATTTGTTGATCCAATGTAAATAATATTTAACTTGTGGCTCACATAAAGTAAGAATAAACATCCCGAACATTAATAATTTTAAAATGCGCCTATCATTTCTATATCTTCTCCTATTGCTAGCTTTCATTCCCTATATGGCCGTTGGTCAGGAGGGGGACACTCGCACCTGTAGGATTCTTTACCATTCTGCACCAGCAGGAGCCCCGAAAACACTCCACCTTTTCGACGGTGAGTCTTGCTTCGAAGCTGAGTTACCAAAGATGAACTTGTCTAAAGTTTACACACTTCGCAAGGGGCCTCTGAAACTGAGAATGCTTTCTGAAACGATCGCTGATGCTCAAGCTGTTCCAGAAGGAGCTCCATCCGTTGAGGTTCCTGAAGACCTTCAGCATATCTATCTTCTGGTGAGTCATGACCCTAAAAACAAGGTAACTCCTGTAAAAATGGAGGTCATTAATGCGAGTTATGAAGAAATTAAACTCGGTGAGATGCTGTGGATCAATTACACCAAATCGACTGTCTCTGGCACGATTGGTTCTAGAGAGTTATTTATCAAACCAGCTGAGCAAGTGCTAATCAAAGAACCCGTCAAAGGTCGCAAAGGTTACCCGGTAAAAATGAACTACTCTGTATCGAATGATGATGTCTTTCTTCCCCTCACCGAGAGTCGCTGGCGCCATGATCCTGGCAGTCGTTTCCTAGCCTTAATCGTAGAGGATGATAGGCGTAAGTCTCCTCGGATCATTACTTTCTCCGACTACCGTATTCAGAAGAAGGAATAATAGACTTGAGCCTGCTCCCTGTTCAAGCTCGATAAAAAGTGATTGTTGAGCTTAGGTATCCTGATGGTTATGAGGCGTCTAATACCAGCTCAGAAAACTTTCTGGTAAATTTATTTTGATGTAGGTTAGATGATTTGGCTTCGCATGCTGTAGATGACATTTCGGCATATTTACTCCAAATTCAGCGTTAATCATCGGTTGAGGAGCACGCTCCACGCCCTCTTCACGCCTCGAAGTTGAATGAAATCTACTCGAAAATTCTCCCAGATACTTTTCTTCATTGGTATAAGACCTTTAAGAGCATTGATTCCGTGACTGCTTCGCCTGCACAGATCAAGCTTCCGAGAAAAACTACAAGCCTTAAGGTAGTCGCCACTGATCTCGCCAATGGAAGCAACTTGTACACTTGGAAAAAGCTTGAAGGCCCTGGTGATGCCGTGTTCAAACCGAACGGAAATGCCGAGGCTGCCACATGTAAAGTTGATCTGAGTGCTCCAGGCAAGTACGTTCTAGAGGTGACATTGTCTGATCCTAGAGGACTTAGTGAGGTTACCAGAACTATAACGGTCACCGTGGGTAATTGATGTAGTTTGAGTAATTCCTCGAGTATCCCTTCTCATCAGTTCTTCGGAGCTGGCCCCACCGTCCCACCATCGACAAACTTTACGTTAGAGATTGTCTGGCGGCGGTCGTCTTCGCCGCGGCTGACGTTGTTCGCCCAGCGTACGATGCGGCGTACCCACGGGCGGGAGTCCCATTGGATGTGGGCGACAGATGGCTCGCACCACTCGAAGGTAGGATCTCCGTCGATGCAGATCAACGAGATATGTTCAAACTAGAATTCCTGAAGGCGAAGTTGCAACAGCTGGATCCCTTCGGGTCCTACCTTGCCCC
>CAXMOB010000151.1:0-4461 GCA_964194815.1 Vicinamibacteria bacterium
ATCCTACCATTGAGTTTCTTTTTAGCGAATACTGGAGTCGGAGCTAAAACCGCTACAGCGGCAAGAAGACACAAAATATTCAGCGTGCTTGATAGCGTAATCGGTGAGGCAAAGTCTAGGAACTTTTTAATAATTCTCATAAAGGGATTGTGATAATCGTTTCCACGCAGAAGTCAATATGGCATCTCATCTGGTGATGGCCCTTTTGGGGTCATGAATACAGGGGGGATGGTTGAGCTGATCTGACCTATACTTGAAGAGCTTTGTAGGTGTGGCAGCTAGATGTCTTCTTTAGTGCGGGATTGAAGTGCTTTTAGTTTACTCCAGTCACGGGCTATGGGGTCGAAGTTTAGGATGCGGATTTCCTTGGATCTAAGATTGAGTGTGATGGTGTCACCGTATCGGTAGGTTTTTTTTAATCCCGCGGTACTGTTTGTTAGTGGTGAACTTAAATGGTAGGTTTTTGTGCCGGGAATGAGTCCAAATTTGCGGTCGAGGGTGAGGGTGTATTCTTGGGCGGTGGCTGCTGGATTATGAATGCTGATATAGCCTCTGTTTTGCGTCCATGCGGTGTAGCCATAGACGGCACCTGATTTAGGTCTGCCTCCGTGCATTCTTGAACGTGCAAATGTAGGGAAGACGTCTTCGACCCAGAGGAGTCCTTCCGCGAGGACGTCCCAGTCGTATTCTTTCAGTTTAAATGTCTTGAGATAGAGCTCTACGAACCCTGTGCCACGAGACATGTTCATGTAGAGGTAGTTTCTGAAAGTTTCCTTGGTTTCCTTACTTTTCACTTTCTTAGGTTCATGGTTGAACAGAGAGTTCATCGGGAAATGGGTATGGTCTGTCTCGTAAATGCTGTGATAAACATCATCTCTATACACTAGTTCCGCAGTGCGATCTGACCCACCGGCGGCATCTCCAGCATTGATCATCCAGACAGCATCACAGTGCATCATCCACCATGGACTGAGGTAGGCACCATTGGAAATGACGATGTAGACCTCAGGATTTACTCTGTGCATCTTATCGAATATTTCCATCATTCTCTCAGATCCTACGTTTAAATAATACGTTTTCAGTTCGTCGTATTTAGCGTCATTGAGACGTTTGTCATCTGATCTCCAGTCTTCGATCCCGAGCTGTGGCATCGTCGGCACGCCTCGGTCTTTTCCATTGAGATCAAACTCACGGGTATTGAGATGACCAAATGTTCCGTCTAGTTTAAAGTAAGTGACTCCTGCTTTAGTGAGGTTCAGCATGCGCGTTTCTAGCATGTCCATGTATTTAGTTCTGGCAAGTGACATATAGGTCTGTAGTGCACCCATCTTTTGCTTTCTGAGTGTTCCTACTACGCCCCTGGCTCCGAAGTTACATCCTGGGCTGAGCCATAGACCTAGTGATGATTTTGCTTGTTTTACTGAGTCAAAGCTAACTTTAAAATCCTTGTTAAACTTTCCGTTGACCTTCCAGACCATATCAGACCAATCTGAGTGTTTATTAGAATCCTGCCAGCCATCATCGATCACGTATGCCTTTAGCGGAGTCACGCCACGTTTCACAACGAGTTCATCATTCACTTTCTTCACGCTCTTAGCAAATGTGGTATTACTGACTCCTGAGCCGTAATCGAACCAAGTGTTATACTGAGTCTGTAGGCGTAAGGGTCGGGCTCGGATCTCGTTGATATAGGCATAAAAGGCATCTGAATTATAGGCCGGATCATCACTCACTCCCATTACAGATTTATAACTAGAAATACTCTGTCCTGCCTTTAGTTTGTGTCCAAAGAGGTATCCACAGTGGATGGTATGCTCCTTTACTAGGTTTACTGAAGCGGGGAATTCTACTCCCCAGAAGGTCGCTGAGCTTGTGGTGAATAATGGCTGTCCGAGACCCGGTCTCCAGTTGCTAGGAGCTTGAGCGGTGATGGCTTTGTGTTGATAGGGTTGGTGAGCATCACTGACCTTTATGACCTCCACATCGATGCGCTCGATACAGATGGGCTGGTTACACTTAAGATTCAGCTGCTTCCTCATGTAGAAATCCTCAGCCTTAAGCTGGTAATGCACGGTCAGCTCAAGTCCGTGTGACGCATTGACTAAAAGAAATGACAGTTTTTCCTTTGTTTGCTCAAGAGCCTTCACAAATTTAAAATCCCTACTGGTAAGGGTGATGTCTCCAGCAGAAAATTCAGTTCCCTTTGAGACTCTGAGTTTGAATTCGTCAGACAGTTTAGAATCTAAATCTAGTTTGATGCCCGCTTTCTTGTTGGTGATTTCTTGCGTCACTAACGATTCATTTTCAACAGAAATAACGCGCTTAATAGATGAGTTTTCAAGGGTGTAAGATTTTGCGATGAGCAGGCTAGGCATCATCACAAGTACGCATAAAATAAAGCTACGAGGAATTTTATTTTTGGGTGAGGTAGTCGAGAACATCGTGTTATGGGTGAGATAGGAAATTAGCATAATCGCTTCCATGCAGAAGTGATTATGGTTTTTTGTCGGGCAAGCCCCTTTTAGTGGCTATTATGAGATACTGAACAGCATCGCGGTCTTTTCCGCAGCCCGAACGCGGTCTTTATTTATGGGTCTTGGTGCGGACGGGGAAGAGCTAAGCGACACGGAGATCAGGTGAGGCAGTATTAGCTCAGACGAAACGAACGTTACTATACAAGGCTATAGTTCTTTCACCATGACATTGCGCCATTGGATCTCGGCTCCATGGGTCTGAAGCTGGATGGGGCCGGTCTTGGGGAGCGGGCCACCTTTGTTGAAATAGTTCTGAAGAGATGCCTCATCGACGACAAGCTTGTCGTTGAGGCGAACCGTCACCTGATCTCCCACGAGGCGAATGAAGATGTGATTCCATTTACCGACAGGATTATCAGCCACAACGAGAGGATCGCGTCCCTTGGAGCCAGCCTTGTTATTCCATAGTCCGCCTGAACCTTTTTTGGCATCGCCGTGCTTTCCGTCGATATCCCAAATTTGAACTTGTGGAATGGCTCGGAGATAGATTCCGCTGTCGGCACCCTTGCCGTGCTTGTATTCTAGCTTCAGTTCGAAATCGGCATAGTTCTTTTCGGTGGTAAGAAAGAGGCCTTTACCATCGTTCACGATGACACCATCAACGACCTTCCAGTGCTGATGAATGTTATCGAGGCTTTTCTTCTTTTTCTCTGCGAGCCTCTCGGGAGGAAGTGCCATCCACTTCGCGGGATTCTCGGTGCCGAGTCCCCACCAACCTTTGAAGTCTTTACCATTGAAGATCGGCTTAAATTCAGCACCTTGGGCTAGGAGCTGACCAGCGAAGAGAGTCGTGAGTATGAATTTTTTGATCATGTTCAGTTTCTAATACGGGTAGTCTAATCGAAATTATACAAATCTGATAAAAAGCAATTACTAGAGAATCGCTTTTTCAGGTTTAGTTGGGGAGTCGTTGCTAACGAACATTTTTCCCATTGCACCATTCGAAGGTCAGCATCTCAGGATTACCCTCGGTGATCATCTTTGGAAGTTCAATTTCCACGTATTTATCCGTGTTCTTTGTTTTCACCTCGCCAATTTTAATAGGTGAGGTCGGCTTACTTCCATTGAGAAAGCTTGCGAAGTTCCATGGTTTCTTCAGCTCAAGGCCACCCTCCATCGTACCAGCGATCACCTTGATGCCGTCCACTTGAGCAATGCCGACTCCTATCTTGCCATTGGCGACGCGGAAGTGAGTGGGGCCGGGTCTGTCAGGGCTTTTTGTCAATAGTTGAATGACGATTGATGATGGCCACTTGTCGCCGACGCGGGTTAGCTGTGCACGGCCTGATTGGTATGGGTTACGAATGGGGATCACAGACTTGCCTCCCTCATGAGTGAGGCGTGCAGTATCGGAAAATCCTTTTCTTCCTCTGAACTTGATCCGAAACGGTGGAGGACTGGAGGGCTCGACATAGCCGTTCTCTGACCAGACGGCATCGATCGACTTATTTTGATAGGCCCTTGCGAGCACGGCAATACTTCTGGCGTTTCCATGAATCTCACTGAGTTGCTTGGGGAGAATCTCATCCAAGTTGATGGTTCCATTGGAAGATGGTCTGGCAAATCCGTACAGCCCAACACCCGCGGCGAGTGCTTCTGGTACCGCCTTGGTAGCATCAGCCCCATTCCACAATGCCAAGCACGTGATCAGATGGGTGTTCTTGCCCACCATTGGTTTGGCTTTGAGGATTTCGGAAAGACGACCGGCTTCGCCCATGAGCCAATCAACTTCCTTATACATGTCCGAATTGATGGCATGAGGGTGGTGCATTTTATTGGTGGTCAACCAGATGATGCACTTCGGGTTGGCGTCCTTGGCTGCCTTACGGATCGTCTTCCAGCAACGGTCGATGGCCTTGCGGCTATATGCTAGACCTTGAGCTTTACTAAGATTTTTCTCACCAGGAAAAGGCTCAGCCATCAACTG
>CAXMOB010000152.1:0-3284 GCA_964194815.1 Vicinamibacteria bacterium
ACTGGATTAGCAGTGACCATTGACGTGGGTGCCAAAGGTGAGCACCCGCCAAACAAATACGATACCGGAGTCCGCCTAGCACGTGTGGCTCTGCACGATACTTATGGTTTCGACAAGCTAGCCACCAGTCCTCTCTACAAGGGCCATGTGATTGAGGGAAGCACCATTCGCGTCTCGTTCAGCCAAGCAGGAAATGGGCTGATGATAGCACAGAAAGAAGGTTTCCCTCCCCCAGTTCCAACACCTGATTCCAAGCTACAGTGGTTGGCGATTCAAGCCAAGGACGGCACATGGCACTGGGCTGACGGCAAGATTGACGGCACTGAGTTGTTGGTTTCTGCTAAAAATGTTGCGGAGCCAATTGCAGTCCGTTACGCCTATACCCAGCATCCGTGTGGTAAACTACTCTACAACAAGGACGGTCAACCAGTCAGTCCATTCAGCACGATTGGTTACGGACCAGAGCAAGTGCCACAGCCACAAAAGAAGCCACGCCGAGCGCAGAAAAAGCGCTAGTAAATAGGGAAGCCTACCGGCTAGTACCAATTAATATAGCGAGTGTGAGTAATTATTTACCTTTGCAAAAAGATGGTTATAGCATTCCACTAATTCTCCCCTATAATTAACCGAAATTACCTGATCTAAAATTGAGACTGCTGATTGTAGCGACCTTAAAAATGATCTATTGTTACTAGAAATTATGAAAAATTTATTTAAAAGTGCCTGTCTGTTGCTCGTGTTGCAGGCTAGTGCCATTAACGTTGCCTCCGCCAATAGGGCAGGAGATGAAATCACGTATCCACCGAAGGAATTTGCCAAACTGGATACCTTTGAAGGACTGAACCTAGAGGACGCGGACAAGCTTTATAAGAAAAAGGATTACAAAGGTGCCTACGCCGCTTACAAGGCGTATTCGTTCGAATTTGTGAAAAGCAAGGCCTTGCCCTATGTATTACTGCGTATGGGGCGTTGTCTGCATATGATCGATAAACGACACGCAGCGATCAAGGCATACCAGGATGTGGTCGACTACTTCCCGGACGATGTCAGTTACGCTGCGGGAGCACTCTTTTATATGGGCCAGTGTCATCAGCAAAACGGCGACACCGCAAAACAGAATGCCGTTTGGGCTCGGATGGTCAAAGATGACGATTACGTGGCTCAGCCGAACTCCGGCACCGCACTAACATACCTTGGAGGAGCTATGGCGAAGCTCGGGAAATTCGAGGAGGCCGCCGAATACCATTGGCGCACCGCAGTTGCGTTTTCCAAAACAAACCACCAAGCCTCTGAGCTAGCTCGCCGTGCGGTGACTGCCCATTATGTTGTTCGCAGTCCGAACCATGACAAACTTAAGGCGTTCTACGTCGAGGCTGGAGGCTTTGATGGCCGTGGCCGGAAAACCGACAAACCCGACGAAGATAAGAGCTACTGGTCAACGGTCCTTAAAACAGCTCAAAGCATGAAGGGTGCACAACAGGATCAGAGGGAGAAAGTTGCCCGCTACTGGAGTGCCAAAATGGGTGACCGCTTTGCCGATAACGATGACCTGCGTAAGCAATGGATTGATCTCCAAAATGTCTACGAAAAGGACACCAAAAGCTGGCTTGCACGCCTAGAGAAGCAATATAAACTCCAGCCTGCTGCGCTTGCTCGCGTGTTGAAGTGGTGCGGATATTACTCGGCCGATGTTAAAATGCGCTCCGCGTTTTTTGCCAGCGAAAGCAAGCCTTTCCTAGCAGGCATGAAGACCGCGGAGAAGATGAAGCTGATGCGGAACTTATCACATCCGCTGAGGATGAATGAGGAAGCCCGGACGGTCATGCGCTCGGTCAGCACCCAAGGCATGACAGATGAGGAAATCAATAAACTGACTAACTTCGCCGCTGCTTATGAGCCGGAAGAATTTGTGCTACGCTATTTCGCCAGAATAAAGGACAAGGCGTACGCTGCGAAATCGCGTTTTGATTATTACAACGCCCGCACCCATAGGAACAAACCTTTCATGGAAAAAGCTCTCGCTGAAATCCCGGCGTTAAAAAAAGCACCCCAGTACGCCGGTCAGGCACTCGGATTATCCCAGGCCAGACTCCTGCAAGGACTGGGTCGCTACGAAGAGGGGATCAAAGCCTACCGTGGGGCGAATAAACAACCTGAATCAACTTGGGGCGTCACCGACTGCATGGTGGCACTCAAGCAATACTCCCAGGCGGTCAAAACCGTGCAGGGGCTCGAGTCAGTCGGTGGTAAAACCGCATCCAGTGCGAGCTTTAGAATTGCCGAAATCTACCGCATTAGCGGCAACAAAGGTAAGGAAGTGCAGCAACTTCGCATGGTCCTCCGACGCTACCCGAAAAGCAGCGAGTCTAGTGAAGCGCACAACCGATTGGAAAAATACGGCGTAGCACTCACCGGAGGCGAGTCTACAGCGGAGGAGTAATCTGCTCAAGGCTGTTTGATGAGAGACAAAACCAAGAAATCGCAGTGGAGCGGTAGGTGATGCAGCACGCGTTGATGATACTGACCTGTGGTCGAAGAGTGCAGATTCTGATTGTTTAAGTAGAGGAGGAACATGCAAATTAAAATAATATCATATTTATTAATTCTGTTTATAGGTTTAATCGGTGAAATGCGAGCGGACGGCGAGTTGTTGGGTGACATAGTCACCGCTACTGACAAAAAGGTAAGCAGAGTTCGTAAGGGTATTAAAGAATCTTCAGCTATTATCCGAATTGATCGAATTTCGTATAATAAGGGAATCGTTCAAAGATTTGATGATCCTAAATCGAAGTGGTATAGGTTTACTTTGGGATATGATAAACATATGGACTGTGCAGTTGATCTTTCTTATGACGTTGAAAAGAAAGATTTTGAACTTTTTAAAGGACTAATCAATAGTGATTTAAGTGTTCTTAGTATCAGCCAATTAAGTGCGGATGTGAGGGTTCCCACCCATATAATTTCCTTTTTTGATAAAGAAAAAAGATTGATATTTTCCACCTCGTTATGCTTAATTACAAAGACTTTGTATTTTGATTACGAATATTTACAATGGTATCCTCTGCATACTCTTTCTGAGAAAACGTGTTCTTCTATATTAGCGAAGGTTCCATTTTCAAAAAATCAAATGAAAGATTTAGGTCAGTTCAAGAAGTATTTGGTTGGCAAAAATAGCATTTACAAAAATGGAGATGATTACGATTCCTTTTCAAAGTTTGCTCCTTCAATGCTTAATAGCAAGTAAGCTCCATATTCGACCATCATTCATTGATGGTGCTTTTTTT
>CAXMOB010000153.1:0-5958 GCA_964194815.1 Vicinamibacteria bacterium
AGTAAGCAAAGCATTGAGGCACGTGAAAAACTCGGGTTTAATGACCATATCATTGGTGCGAATAGTACTCCAACCCTCGAAGTGAGTCTGGATAGCGAGCGTTATCTCGCACAAATTCAGTCCTTATTCATCGGCGACTTCCTCGTGGCAGGAAACCTTAAGTCCACACCATCCATTCCCGCAGCGACCATAGACGCCATTCAGGCCTGTTTCACCGCACCGCCGCAGCGCTACCGCCTCAGCCAAAAACAGGCACTAGCAGACTACGCAAAAGCCGAGGAATTGTGCCAAATTGCGATCAAAAATCACCCCGATGCTGCTGACCTCTGGCTCGTGCGTAACCGCAGAATCATCGCGCTACTGGGAATGTGGAACCTCACCACCGAACCCAAGCATCTCGAAGCCGCTGTCAAGGAAGCCCAGACCACTTTGGCAATGACTCTGCCAGCAGGAGCTGACCTTGTGCCGCATTTCTGCCTTGCTAAAAACAATTTACGACTCGGGATTGTTAAGCCTGTAACTGTACTGGAGTCATTTATCAAAACCACAGGTGGAGACAATGCTCCATCCACCGCCATCGCCGCTGCAGCTCTACTGGCCTTGGATGCCAATAACCGCGATTTCCACGCCAAATACCGTGAAGCATTACTTCAGACGAACAACGACAACCCCGCACTTTGGCCCGTGTTTTCATTCCTCCGCGACCGTCATCACACCTACCGCTGTTTCAGAGCAACCTTTGGTCGTTTCGGATTCACCCGTGCCGAACGCCACGCCAACTACCGCAACGTCGCTGCCCTTGATGAACCCGAAAATACAAGTCGCATCATCAAGCTCGACCTCACCACTCTTGACGGAAAAACAATCAGCCTACCCCAGTCCACCGACGGCAAGATGACTTTTGTAGCCTTCATGGAGCTTCCCGCCGATGAGGAAAGTGAAGCCACTCAAAACACTCTCATAAAACTGATGACGGATATGGTTGATCGTCATGAAGCCAAGGGAATAAAAGTGATAGCCGCATTTCTTTCTAACGATACCGACCGCATCAGCGCCCTCGTCAAAAAGAATGAGTGGACATGCCAAGTAACGATGGTTCCTAACGGCATCAATAACCCACTCGTTGCACAGCTCGGCATGCTCTCTGGTGACATCACACCTAACATCTTCCTACTACGCCACGACGGCAGTATCTCTTGGTCAGTTTCCGGACTCACCTACCCCGTTCAGGGAAGCCGCATGTCATCGGCTATCAGATATGGGCTTGAAGCGCAAATCAATGTGCTGCAAATGGAGACCGCAAAAAGCGCATTAGATCAGGGCGACTTCAAACAGGCGGTCAAACTCTTTTCAGAGGTCCTTGCCCCCAAGAAGCTCAAAGGCGACTGGTGGGCCACATTCCGTTATTACAGCCGGGCCCGTGCCTATGTTGGTTTAAAAAACCAAGAAGCGGCACTGGCTGATATCGACACCGCCATCGATGCTCACCAGACTTTTGCTTGGGGTAAAGTACATCGCTGTGAGCTCCATAAAGAGATGGAACTCTACAAGGCTGACATCCTCGATCAGCTCGGTCGAGGCACCGAAGCCAAAGCCCTACGAATCAAAGCCGCAGCCCCAACCACTCCACACAACAAGTCACCATTCGGGATCTATACCGAGGGGCGGAAAAACTTCAGATTGAATCCGCACTCAGGAAAGTAATACGCGTCTGAAATGAGCCATATGTTTACCATTAAAATATTTTTAAGAACTAACAACAGATAATAAATGAAAGAGAATACAAGGCGTGATTTCCTCAAAAAATCAGTCGCAGCGGCTGGATTCACTGCTGGCATGGTCACGAATACAAATGCTAAATCTGAGGAAAACGGAACAGAATCCAAATCGGACAATTCCTCACAATTAGCTAAAACCTACTTGCTCAAGCGGCAAATTCCGGCGATAGAAACTTACGATGTCGTTGTCGCAGGAGGAGGACCTTCTGGTGTGGCAGCAGCAGTTAGCGCAGCTCGGCTAGGTGCAAATGTTATCTTGATCGAAGCAATGGGTTGTCTAGGAGGAATGGGGACCTCTGGCTTGGTCAGTGCCTTCGACCCCATGGCAAATGGTGAAAAGCAATTAGTCAAAGGTTTCATGGGAGAAGTAGTAGAGACCATGCACGAAGCCGGCTTTATGAATGTCAACCCAGATGCGTGGCGCGAGAAATACCATTCCTGGTCAAAATTCAACCCAGAGGGATACAAACTTGTTCTTGATCAAAAGACAAAAAAAGCGGGAGTCAAAGTCCTATTTTTCTCTCGTGTCATAGAAGCTGATGTTAATTCAGATAACAGCCGTGTAAATGGCGTTGTGATTAATAATATTGAAGGAATGAAATACATCAAAGCGAATGCCTTCATCGATTGTACTGGCGATGCTGTACTTGCTCATCTATGTGGTGCCGACTGCTGGAGAGCTGGCAGAGACACGGAAAATATCATGCCCCCAACCATGGCAACCTTATGGAATGGAGAAGTGAATCTGTCACGTGATGAAATAAGAAAACTCTACTACGAATGGGTAAAAAAGGGACTTCATCAACATCCATCTAAAAAGATCGTAGGGCTGAGTGAGGTTGATGATAATTTGTTTTATCTCAATGGAGGTCACCTCTTCGGGGTCGATGCTCTAGACGCAGAGAGCTTGAGCGAGGGAGCTATGCGAGGCAGAGTCATTGCCGATGACTTCCGTAAAATGTTTGAAGCACACCCTAAAATCAAACTTGCTTTAGCCGCTACTTCATCACTCGTAGGAGTGCGTGAAAGTCGTAGAATTAAAGGTGAATACGTGTTCAATAAAGACGATATGGCTACTCGTCGAATCTTCCCTGACTCCATTGGAGTCTACTGTAAAGCTTGCGATATTCACCCCTATGCATTTACCGATCAGGCAATGAAGGATCATTATGAGATGTACTATCTAAACAAACTTTACAGACCCGACAGAGGCGAAATGTTTTCAATTCCTTACGGAGCCCTCGTACCTAAAGGATGGAAAAACCTTTGGACAGCAGGACGCTGTGCTAGTGCCGATGTAATAGGGCAAGGCTCTTTACGCTGTCAGCCCTATTGTAGCCAAATGGGGCAAGCTGCTGGAACTGCTGCCGTCCAAGCTATGCTCACTGGTCAAACAGCTAACAATCTGGATACCGCACAACTTGTCTCAACATTACGTGAAGCCGGAGTCTACTTGCCACAGAAGCAAACGAGTAAAAAGATGACGAAGAGTAAAAGATAATTATCATGACATTCCAACATTTCCTTCTCTTACTTTTAGCTTCCATTTCGTGGCCGAGCCTTGAAGCCGCAGATAACCACAAAAAAATTCCATGCGAAATTGAACTTCGTCATCCAGGCATCAATTCTAATAAGTCTAAAATACACACTCTCTACCAAATCCAAGATGCACACGGCTTAATCACTGGATACAGCATGGTTGTCGACTCAGTGATCTGTAAAGAAGCTAGCTGTGAAGTCGTCAATGTCACCATGACATGGGATGCTCTCGGGCAGTATCAAAGCTATAAAATAGACGAAGGAACAGAACTAGAAAAAGTTAAAATTCCAAAGAAAAATAAGAAAAAGAAAGCTAAATATCCAAAAGTAAATACATACGAGGCAATTCCCTTCTCCAACGCAGACAACAAAAAGCTCCATCAAATACTCAAAGAAAAGCACTCTCCATTAAAGAAACGAACACTGGATAATGTGACCAATGTTCACAAAGAAAATGAAGATATAGATTTCGTTGCTAGCCCCACACCTCCCACTATTAAAAATGCTGTTATCGAAGGAGCAGCTCTAACATGCTTTCACCTCTGGCACTGGGCGAATGGTGATGTAGTCACTGCCACAAAAGAACTGACTCATCAATCCTGTAGCGAGAAGCAACTCAGCTATCTTGTCGTCTCAAAAAAACCTCACTACGTGTTATTTGCACTAGAGCACCTCATCCAGCACAAGTTATACAGTCTAAATATAGTTAAACTAGTCAACGATCAGATGCAAGATGGAGACCAGAGATCTGTTATTGATCTTGGTTATTTGTATTTAAAAAATGCCATACCAAACAAAAATAAATTTCAAGATAATCTTGCAACTGTATTCTCTCAATCTAATAATCATTCAAGAATTTTCATATTGGAGCTTTTAGAAGCTAAAAAAGAACTTCCTGGTGCCTTGATCGAAAAAATGATATCATCACTACCTTTGATGACGAGTTACGATGAAATCAACGCCTTTCTGAACATACTAGAAAAGCTAAACTATAGTTCGCCAGAAGTCCTCACAACCTCTGCGAAAGTGCTAGAAAACAATAACTTTTTTATTGCCCGCAGAGCCTATTGGTATCTTGAAAAAAAATCCCTAGATAAGCAAACTTCTGATCTTGTCCTGAAATTCCGCGAAAAAAGTCTAAAAGAAGACCGCAACCTTAAACGTATTGGTCAGTGATGAATTGCATAAAGAATTACACGCTAATTAAAATAAGTTTACCCACCGCGTTGCTTACACTCTCTCTAATGTGTATTTCTGTGTGTCTAGCAGATCCCCAAGATTCCCCTATTCCTGAAGCACAAGTTACGGCACTTCAAAATAATATTTCTGAGCTTAATACTCAAATATCAGCTACTAAGAAACGCCGAGCTTGTAAACAAATCATCCGCCAAGGAAATTCCTTACTCAAAGACAATCCTTCCGCATCGAACCGCTACTACGTCTTAGACATCGTTTTTCAAAGTCAGAGACGATTATTAACACTGGACAGCTCAGATCGTAACCGAGAAGCCCTCTTTGAAACATGTGCCAAGCTGGCAAAAGCACCTGATGAGTATGCCAAACTTCGCCTAAAAGCTGACTTACTGCTCATGGAAAGAAACATGGGACTCCAGAAAGCTGACATCAAGGTTCGAACCCAAGCTCTAGCAAACTTAATCCAACGCTACCGTGACACTCCTGGCGAAGCAAAAAGCCTGATGATGGCAACTCTCATCGCACCAAAACTGGAGGCGTTCGAGTTGGAGAAGCAAATCAACGAAGCCATGGACGAACGCTTCGCCGGTGACCTCGATGTCATAGAATGGCGACGCACACATCGGAATCACGCCCACTTCCGACTGATTTTCACAGGCTCATTTACACGAGTCGATGGCACCACACTCACCTTTCCCATCGATGGTATAGGCCACACTTGTCTGATGTTTTTCTGGTCGGAAAAAGCACCAGAATTTGAAAAGCAAATGCTAGCGATGAAAAAATTACAATCGCAGTTCCCTAATCAGTTTAAGGTATTCAGCTTTAACCTCGACGAGTTGCCCGATGCTGGTGGAAACACACTCAAAAGGCTAGACTTGGACTGGACCCCGATGCGATTGGCCGGAGGTAAAAATTCACAGATCTATCGAGTCTACGCAGGAGTAGACCTAATTGCCCTGCGTGTGAATGCCCACGGTCATGCCCTTTTACCATCGAATCTTGTTAGGACAGAGGTCGACCTCATGCCGATGGAGCAAAACCTCGATGAACCGCGCTATCTTTCGCAGCTCCAATCGCTACTCATAGGTGACTTTTTGGTGAACACTACCAACACGCCTAACAAATCACCCCAGACCGCAAAGTCTATTCCCGCTGAAGTGCTCGCCAAAGTCCAAGATTGTTTCACCGCAGCTCCATTACGATACCGACTCACACCAGATCAAGCATTAGCAAATTATATGCGAGCGGAAAAAATCTGCAGTGAGGCCATCGTACAATACTCGGGTGCCCCAGATCTCTGGCACCTGCGCAACTATAAGATCATCGCCTTAATCGGCATGTGGAACCTAGCATCCGAGCCCAAGCATCTGGAATCGGCAAGTATAGAAGCACTCACTGCACTGACTGAAAAATTGCCTGCTGGAGCAGATGTCGTTCCACGGTT
>CAXMOB010000154.1:0-4815 GCA_964194815.1 Vicinamibacteria bacterium
CCGTGAATCTCTAGACGTGTTATTTCCGCTATTTTAAGTGCCTCATCGAGTAGTGAACCAACGTTCTCAAGATGGTTTAGCAGAGCTTCTGCATCTTCGTATCCTTCTCGGCAATGAACTTCCTCACCATCAAAACTGAACCCGTAGTAGAGGCACTTGTCCTCTGAGCTTGTCTTTGCCACGAACTGCTCACACAGCTGTTTAAAGGCATCAAGTTTATCGCTAGGAATTTTGAAGTAAGGAACAATCGTGCAGCATTTATCTTGGGTGGTCATAGTGAGTTTCGTTGTGTTGTTTGCCATAGGTTTCACTAGTCTATCACTAGCTCAGTAGAGCAGATTATTGCTTTCAACCTTATGAACTTAAGCGAATATAGCTAAGTTCATAAGCATGTCAAATTCCTAGGTTTATCCAGCCTTACTCACTCGTTTGGCGAGTCAATTTACTTTAGAATACTTTTGACTAAATTTCCGTGGATCACGCCTGTGGGCTTGAGATCCACACCACTCATGCGCTTAATGAGGCGGTCTGAGTCGACCCCTAGGCAGTGACATGCTGTGGCGATAAGGTCTCGTGGGTGAACTTGTGGTTTGTCTATTTCGTTTTGAACATTGAAGGCGAAATCGTCTGTCTTGCCATATCTAGCACCACCTTTGACCCCACCACCTGCCATCCAAGAAGTGAAACATTTGGCATGGTGATCACGGCCTGAGCCTTGAGAGTAGGTGGTCCGACCAAATTCTCCACCCCACATCACGAGGGTATCATCAAGGAGCCCACGTTGCTTTAAATCGGTAATCAAGGCATAGGTTCCACGGTCAGTTGCACCGCACATTTTATTCATGCTTTTATCTAGATTGCCATGAAAGTCCCAACCACGTTGATAAATTTGAGTGAATCTAACTCCTCGCTCAGCCAGTCTACGTGCCATAAGGCAATTATAGGCAAAGCTTCCAGGTATCTTCGCATCCGGCCCGTAAAGGTCCCAGGTGCTTTGAGGTTCATTGGAGAAGTCTGATAACTCAGGGACACTCATCTGCATTTTGAATGCCATCTCATACTGTTCGATGCGTGAGTGAGTTTCAGCATCTGCAAGTTCTTTATAGATGCGTTGGTTACTTTCCTCGATCCCATCCAAGATACTGCGTCGCAGTGAGCGGCTCATTCCATCTGGATCACGTAGAAAGAGCACTGGGTCATTTCCTGCACGGAGTGGAACACCAGAATGCTTCGCTCCTAAAAATGATGCAGACCACAAGCGCGGGGTCACAGGCTGCCCTGAAGTGCCTGGAATTGTGTTAGAGTTTAGCACTACATAGGAAGGTAAATTTTCGTTCAGGCTGCCAAGTCCATACGACATCCAAGCTCCTAATGCTGGGCGTCCAGGAAGCATGTTAGCTGTATTCATCAGCATGATCGCAGGCTCATGATTAATCGCATCCGAATACATCGAGTGCACCATGGCTAAGTCATCGGCTACCTTTGAAGTCCAGGGCAGTGCACTGCTGATATAGTGACCAGATTTCCCGTATTTTTTAAAGCTGAAGGTACTAGCCTTCACCATGAATCTAGATTGGCCAGCAGTCATTCCACTGGGCTTGAAGTCTTCACCTAAAATCTCTTTAGGGATATCCTTGCCATTATATTTCACAAGCTCCGGCTTGTAGTCGAACATATCTTGGTGGGGCGGTCCGCCTGCCATGAAAAGTGAGATAACTCGCTTCGCTTTCGTTGTATGGTGAGGTGCTCCTAGAATACCTTCACCAGCTCTTGCAGTATTGTCACCTAGAAGTGTGGCCAGACCTAAGCCACCGATGGTGGCGCTACTAAGATTGAGAAAATGTCGTCTAGTGACTCCGTCTTTCCACTGCTCTTTAAGCTCTTGAGGAATTGGCAAGTCCCATAGTGTAGGGCCTTCACCGTTATTGTCTGAACAGGATTGTGTGTTTTCCATCTCTATTATTTATTTAAGAATTCGTCACTATTGAGTAGGATACTTGCGAGGCTCATCCAAGCCGCACTCTCTACAGGATCTAGGTTTTCTGCTTGCTTGAAGTCTCCAAGGGTTAATAACTTACTGGCATCATCCGCTGGTATTTTTGTTTTAATTTCTTTGAGTCGTTCGATAAATGACGCACGTTCGGCAGCTACCATATCTCTACCCCAAACACGTTGAGCCATGAAATCTAGGCGATGATTCACATCAGTACCTTGCTGGATAGCGGAAGTTCCTAGCAGGCGGGCTGCTTCAAGAAAGGTGACGTTATTGAGTAAAGCCAGTGCAGCTAGCGGAGTGTTCGTTCGTTCGCGCTGAACACATGCGAACAGACGGTCTGTCCCATCAAAGATACTCAGTTCAGGGTGAATTGCCGTACGTTTTACAAATTGATACAGACTGCGACGATATAGCATTGGGGCCTTATGGCGGTGGTATATTTTCGTGTTCGAAGGATAAGCATTACTCCAGATTCCTTCTGGTTGGTAGCCATAGAACGAAGGTCCACCGAGCTTGTCTCTATTAAGAAGTCCAGCCGCCTGAAGGGCTGCGTCACGAAGCATTTCAGAATCCATGCGGTATCGAGGAGCGTGCGAGTAGTAAATATTTCTCCTATCCTGTTCTTTCGCATTGTCAGAAATTCGGGCACTCTGCCGATACGTCATCGACATCACTAATTTACGATAGAGACGCTTCCATTGCCATTGCTCACCGGACTTGTCTCCATCACGGAAACCTACCGCAAGATAATCTAGCAGTTTAGGGTGACTTGGCCGACTCCCCACAATCCCAAAATCACCTGGGGTTTCCACCAGTCCCCTACCGAATAATTCTTGCCAGACACGATTCACTGTCACTCTGGAGGTCAGAGGATTCTCTTTCATCACTAGCCATTCAGCTAATCCTAGTCGGTTCGCAGGCGTACCTGCTGGTGATTTTGGAAGGAAGGAAGGAGTGGATGCGTAGACCCTGTCCTTTCGTGCTCCGTAGTCGCCCCTGTCTAGCTCATGGGCGAATGCAGGAGTAGATTTTTCCTTACATATCAATGTCCCCGTGCCTAACAAACCTTCATACATTTTTGTTAAATCTTCGCTCAGCTTCTTACTTGCAGGTCCTGGAGCATTTGCTCCTTGGGAATGTGACACCTCGACTTTTTTAGTGATAATTTCCAGTTGGTCATCGAGTTGGCTAATAGTGTGGCGCAATGCGAGTGCCTGGGCGTTTTTCTCTAAGTAAACATTCCTCGCCGCTGAAATCTCGAATGGTGTCCACGCAAGTTTCTCTGTGCCCGGATAATTTTTCTTCTTCGCCAACACGCGAGCAAGTGGATCAAACCATGGAAGCTTGGCAATCTCATCAGCACTCAATGAGCGGTTGAAAATCTTAATGTCCTGAAGGCCAGTAGCACGTAGTGGAAATGCAGTCTCGTCTGCTCCAGCTCTTCTGCCCAAGTTAAATGGCATTGCTGTCTTGATCGTGCCTGTGAGCTTATCCACCTTTGTCTCTAGAGGAACGGGCTCACCATTTATATAGATAATAACACCTGCGGCTTTAGCAGAGCCATCGTAGCTAACAGTGATATGCACCCATTTGGCACGTGGGATTTTTTGCGGGCTGCTTACATGTAGTGCGTTGGATTCCCAAGTGTCGCTCATCGCCATCGACACAATGCCATTCTCTAGTTGAATTTCCCACCCACGTAATGTTTTGCCATCCATCCTAGAAAGAATAGCTCCTTTCTTTGAGCCTTGCCCGAGTGGCTCTTCATTCCAGCGCATCCAAGTAGAAACCGTGAATGCTTGATCTTTCTCAAAATCACCGACTTCTTTAAGCTGAAATCGTGTGTTGTTATCCATTCTAAAAGATCCCTCTAAAAGCGGATATTCATCAATCAAGGCTGCTGCGCCTTCAAACTTGTATGACTTTCCTGTGATCATGTCTTTGATCTCATCACCATTAGACCCTGTCATCGGTAAATAGTTGACCAATGATTTCAGTGCTACCTGCTTAGGCCCATCAGCACTCGTCAGCCACTTCGCCACCTCTGCATCTACTCCCAAGCTTAACTTGTTTAGCTCAGCCTGAGCCGCCGATTTTTTTGCCAGTAGGGCATTGTAAGATGGCAGATCTGCTTTCTGTGGCATCACCTGAAACGGTGCCCAGTCATCTCTGTCGTTGTGATAAGGTTTTTCATCAACGTTTCCGAAATAAGCAGTGAGCGAGTATAAATCGCGGGAGCTTAGAGGATCATATTTATGATCGTGGCAAACTGCACAACCTGTCGTAATCCCCATAAACACAGCACCGAAGGCCTCGACTCTCTCGCGTTTGTTATTGACCCAGAGCTCTTGAGGGATCGTCCCTCCTTCTCCTGACACTAAACCAGCGCGGATAAATCCAGTAGCCACCAAAGCATCGAGATCACCATCTGGCAATAAGTCTCCAGCAATGAGTTCTTTCGTAAATCGGTCAAACCGCTTGTCGTCATTAAAGCTCTTAATCAGGTAATCTCTATACGGCCATATCTGTCTGTAGGCGTCAACGTGGATACCGTGCGTGTCTCCATAGCGGGAATAATCTAGCCAGTAGCGAGCCCTTTGCTCACCGTAAGCACTTGATGCCAGTAGTCGATCCACTACCTTGGCATAGGCTATGTCACTATCAGCCTTATCTTCTACAAATGATTTCACCTCAGTTGGAGTCGGCAATAGCCCTGTCAAATCTAGGCTCACACGGCGAATCAGTCTGGCACGTGTTGCTTCTTGATTCGGCTTCATGCCTTTCTCCTCTAATTTAGCTAAAACAAAGGAATCCACCTC
>CAXMOB010000155.1:0-21451 GCA_964194815.1 Vicinamibacteria bacterium
AGAAACAAAAGAGACTAATGATTTTTTTGTAAGGATGAAGAGACTAGGCTACGCATTGGGCGAAGGTTACTCGCTGTATTCTTATACAATCAGTGTTTTTCTTCAGTCACGATGCCCGCATCGTTCCTTTATCAAGCCTCGATTCTAAAAGAATATAGCTTCGCATAAGTCTCTTTTGAAACTCTAAATGGTCTAAATACTACCTCGACTCATCCTCACCACTAAGCACATGGCTCATCACTGCTAATACCTTTGGTTCCAGTGAATGGTCTGTTTTACCTTTCTTACAGCTACTAAACCACTTGCTAATCACCGAACGCTCACTGGAGGATAGAGCACGCACCAGCGACTCTGATGGCTTGGCGGCAGTCACGCGTTGGACATCGCGTCGACCATGGGACCGTTGCACTACCTCTTTGTATTGGTGAGCTACACTATCCAATAGAATCCAAGCAAAATTTTCGTTATCAGGAACGCCAATGGTAAGGCTACGTTGTTCATTGTCTTGCGACTTTGGAGCACCCGTTAAATCTTCTAGAGAAATGCTAAAATTTGGTAATGAACCACCTTTAAAATAGGTAGTCGTTGCCCCAATCAAGCCACCGAACAATGCCCCTAGTCCGTGTGTAGCACCAGCAGTTCCGAGATCGACTGCTCCACCAGCTGTAACTCCTGTTAGTCCTCCGGCTAGGGTCAGTTGGTTACGACTCAGTCCCCATTTACTCCAGGTTTCTTCAGCCTCTAAGTCGACCCCTTCAAAAACGCCATCATCATCTTCAAGTTCAATTAAGCTGTGCTTGTATAGCCTTAGAATAGCTTCTGTGCATGTCTGCTGTTTCTTCGCAATCGACTTAAAATAACTGCGCTTCAAGTCATCCACCACCTTTAAACGTCGCGTCTCGTTTTCGCAATCACGACGGCTCATGCTCACTGACTCTTCATGCTGAAGTGCCTCACTTAAAAAATCTAACACATACTCCGTTGCTTGTTCGCGACGCGAAAACCATTCGCTTTCTAGTGCTCGAATCGTCTGTTGAATTTGCTTGGTATGCGACTCATCAATTTCTAACAAAGAACGCAATAATTTTAATCGTTCACGATATGTTGCAGAGTGGGCATTAAACGAACGCACTAGGTTGAAGTAGCTACCAAGCTTTGATTTCCAATCAGCGGTGTGCTCAGTGTCTGCTTGTTGATTGATCAATGCCAATCGCTGACAACCAGTCCAGCGGATGATTTCCATCTCGGCGATGTAGCTATCGCGAAGCGGATGACTGGTATCAATCACATAGATAATCCCCACACCACGCAACAATGGTTCTAACAATATTATTTCATCGGCAAATTCACCAGTGCCTTTGTGATGCGTGATAAAGTGCTGAATCGCCACTTTTCCAGGGGAGCCCGCATGATCTCCATGGAATTTAAGAATCTCACGCATCGCGTCGACCGCACGGGAAAAACCCGGGGTATCAATAAAGCGTACCAGTTCGTTATCGCCTTGCTTCAACGCATGTTCATGACAGCGTGTTGTCTCACCAGGGGTGGAAGAGACACGCATAATAGCATTGTCATCTTGTTCTAACAATGTCGCAAGAACAGATGTCTTACCCATGTTCACCTTACCCACGACCACGAAGGTTGGGATGTCTTGGTTCGCTTTATTTTCCTCCATTTGAACCACCACTCCCTACTTTTGGTTGAGCTTCAAAAAAGAATAAATCCACATCTGGGTCAGCTAGTCCATCCACCCAATCCATCCATTGTTGACTCTGTTGTTCTGATGGGATCATGCTTGGACTCGATCCCAACAACACGAAGTGCACCAATTGATCATTACCTTGGAGCTTCACCTTCGCCAACATTGCCTCTAATGCACGTGGCGAAAACTCAGTCGCCTCGCAACATAGAACCACCGGCTGGGCCTTGTCAGCGATCACCTGAAGGGCAGTTTTCTCCTTTGTTTCATCAAGCGTTCCCAAAACAACCGGATCTGATGGGTTGAGGCGCAATTTCTGCAGAATAAAAGGTCGCACCTTACGCAACTCTAACCCAAACCCACCGACGTCTACACAAGTAGCGTGATCATCTTGTTCATCATGCTGACTCACCAAAGCTATCGGAAACAGTCGCCTCCAAAGCTGGCGATGTCGTTTCTCTTCAAAACGCACTGCTGCTAAAGTTCGACGATACGCCATTTTCCCAACGCAATAGAATAAGAAACGAGGGATACATGACCACACCAATAAAGACAGCATACAAAAATACGCCCACACCTGAACTGATTCACGTGCAACGCTCTCTCCTTGATCCGCACTAAAACGAATCGCTTGCACATCTGCCAAACTAGGTGACGCAAACCCAGTCCAGCTCCATGGGATACTTAGAGTCTCAGCAAGCCCAGCCCAGAAGGACTCCATCCCAGAGGTCAAAGTCGTTTCCCAATAAATTGAAATCTCCATGAAGAAAATAGCGACCACAATGGCAACCAAACACGCTAAACTATAGACCACGGAATACTTTTGTAATGAAACAAATAAGCGACGCAGTATTGGCTTACGCATGGTTCCGGCGGCCTCAGGCATTGCAATATCAGCACGCTTCAGCTTCATCATGGCTGTGTTCACCACCAAAGAAGCAAGTAAACCAACCATATGAAACTTTTCTTTCGAAGCTAGCGCTACGATGGCAGAAACGATAAACAACAACCAAGGGAGAAATAAAGCCAAGCCTAGTAGCACACCAAGATTGATCGACTGATTGGTCCAATCGATTATGCCAAAAATTGCCGCCGCTCCCAGGCCAGCAGCCGTTAGGGTCAGTAGCAGGTCGACCATTCCATATGCTGAGCTCCACAGCTTCGAGGGATCGACTCGAAATTCTTTCAAGCGATGCTTACTCCACGATTTGAATGCCAATCGTTTTTGCTGCATCGGCTTGAGATCACTTCTGCTCTCTAAAAGCGGCTGAACAATATTCGACTGAATCAAGGTGTCCCCACGTAGATCATCAGAAAATCGATGCACTGAGGCTTCGAAATCAATCAGTTCTTCTAATGTCCAGGGTATTTTTGCCATTGCTTTGTCGAAGTATCGTTGTTCGTGTTAGAAAAGTCTAGTCATGAATTTGAGTAAGGGCCGTGGAAATAAATAATGTTACCAATCTGCTCGAGGAATCCTCCATGAGCTTTGTTGAACTATTGCTTGAATAGCCCGCTATACAAGCAATAGCTTGCCTTGCTCACAAATAATTCACCTTCACATCTTAGAGACCTTATTTATTTCCACGACCCTAATTCCAGAACAAGCTATAGATATCATTGCTGTTGGTTAGCAATTTGCTTATACCTTTTTTATGAAATGGGCACTACTTATACTAGGACTGATTGTCTGTGCCTGTGCGCCACAGCAGCTGACAGAGCCAGATCAGCCGCCATTGAAGCAACATACTATCGGAGAACTAGCTTGCGGACCCACCGCCTTAGTCAATGCCTTTAGCCATGCTTCTCCCCGCTGGCGCTCTAGTCCTTTTTTTGACTCCTCTCCAAAGGTTCAAGCCGAAAGCATTATTCGCATCGCTAGTCAGCAACGCTCAACACAATTCCCCACTCAGTCACGTTGGAGTTCACGCAAAGGAATACGTGCAAAAGACCTCTACACCACCGCTCGGGAAGTTTCTCCAAGGTCATTAAAATTCAGCACTCCCGACAGCTCCGCTACCGCCTCAGCACTGACACAAGTCCATTATCAAGAAATGAAACGCTCACTGAGCTCTGGATTCCCACCGATTCTCAGTGTAAAACACCAACTGCACAAAAAGTTTCAACACTCTGAGGGCTATTATTGGAAACAAACCAAAGGGCACTTCATCACTGTGCTTTCACTAGGAGCACTAGAAACCACTTCCTTTAGTTTCCAATACATCGATCCACTTGATGGTAAAACTCACCAAGGAAAGATCTTTTGCGAGCCTACAGGATTACTGACCACCTCGCCACTCACCCGTCAGCCAATCCATCAAAATCAGCCAAATCTCAGCCTCATAATCCCTTCTTTTAGAGTCCCTAAGGAATTTATTGGTGCGAATGGAACTGCCACAAGCACTGTAGATAGCGTCATTGCGGCATTTTAAAGCTAGGTTAAAACGCGTCGTTGAATTTCTCATTTGCAATCTCAGCAATATCTCCTATTTTTCTCTCATGATTAAAAAGATTCATGTATTCGGACTAATACTGGGGGCGTCGTTATGCACGGGCCTCTTGGCAGCTGACGATGCAGTCACACGTGAAGCTGAACGCTCCACCACTGCCAAGACCTTCCAGTCTAAGAATCACAATACCTTCTCGGTGTTCGTAAAAGGCTTTTGCTGAAGTAGCTGAGGTATCGGACTTCGTAAAAAGATTAAGGAACTTACCTTCATCGATCGAAGCCGCTTTAATGAAGGAGTTTCCTTCAACACAAAATTATCAGTTCTCCATTTCGCTAGCAATGGTGCAGACATCGACAAAAATAAACTTGCTGTTGCCATTAACGAGGCAGGCTTCAAACCAATGACACTCTACAGATCCTCAAAGAAAGGTGCTGAAAAGACATCTTTAGAAAAATTTGCAAAATGAAGCCCCTGCTTTGGCTTACCCCCCTTTGCCTATTCGCCTGCACAAAGGCACCCGACCAACTTGGATCCGAAGGAGTTGAGACCAGCTCAACATCTTCAACATCCACTGCGATCGAATATCAAGAAATCAGTGTCGCCAGTAGCACGCTTCACTGTGCTACCTTCAGTGCAAAACATTTCAACATAGAGCTAGCTGACCAAGCAAAAGGCCCTGGGTCACAATGGATCGATGCCAAAGCGGCAGCTCAAGCCCATCAAGGCGTCCTCGCCATCAATGCTGGGTTTTTTACCCCAGAAGGCAAGCCACTTGGACTCTGTATCGATAATCAATCGAAGTCAGGCTACATCAATAAAACTTCACTCGGTTCTGGTGCCTTCGTGGTGCCAAAAATTGGCCCACCACTTCTCATTCGTCGTTCTAAGATCGATTTTTTTTCAGACGCCAAAGAACTACTGCAGTCTGGCCCATTTCTTGTCGAAAGTGGCAAAACCATAGCTGTCAAAGCGAGCGAGTCACGGCCACGATCCTTTATCGCATGGGACGG
Source organism: Vicinamibacteria bacterium (assembly GCA_964194815.1). Taxonomy (GTDB): domain Bacteria; phylum Verrucomicrobiota; class Verrucomicrobiia; order Verrucomicrobiales; family Akkermansiaceae; genus Rubritalea. The sequence continues at coordinate 5,160 of CAXMOB010000155.1, forward strand.
CAAAGATCAATGGATGATTGGCTATGTCTCATCGATCACTATGCCAGATTTAGCCACCTTCCTCGGCTCATCGAAAATTGCCAACTTCAACGTGCACACCGCCCTCAATCTCGACGGCGGCCGCTCTTCTCAGATCTATTTCAGTGACCAAGTCAGCCCGAAAGAAAAACAACTCTCCAGCCTGATGAATCGTAAAGTGCGTAACTTCATCGTGGTGAAGAAGAAGTAGTTTGTACTAAACGAGGCTGGTTCACACTTCCTTTTCCTGCCTTACACGTTCCAGTTTTCTTCTAGGTCCATTTCATAGCCTTGCATGACGGAGCGGATCATGGCGCGGCCGCTTTGCTCTTCATCCAACATGACGTGATTAACGCCAGCATTTTTTAGAACCGCCACGTCAGTGGCGAACTTACAGCGCGCATAGACGAGCACATTCTTTTTCTTTTCTCTGGCAAAATGAGTGAGTGTCTCAACCACTTCAGTATCAGGAAAGGTAATTGCAACACCGCGGGCTAATTCGACCTTCGCTAACATCAAGGCTTCAGGGTCGCGAGCGTCGGCAAACAAAGCTTTCGTCCCCTCTGAGAGTAGCTTTTTGACCGTGTTTGGATTCATTTCTAGCACAACCACTGGCACTTGAGCTCGTTGTAAATTTTGATGCAAATTTTTACCAACTGGACCATAGCCACAAATGATAATGTGATCGTGTAAGGCTTCTATTTGACTGACGATGCCCATTTCTTCTTCCCATCGGCAAACCTCAGCGGACTTATGTGTTCGCACCCGCTTGGCATAAGTATGGCCCCACTTCATCAGGCTAGGCACCAAAGCCATAGTAAGTGCAGTGGAAGCTAAGATGATCTGCTCCCATTGTGGCGTGAGAAATTTAAACCCAAACACACTGTTGAACAACACGATGGAAAATTCCCCTGTGCTGGAAAGAGCCAATGCGGGTAACAACCAAGTCTGCATTTTTAATCCAGAAAGGCGTGCTGCTACGCCTGTTATTGCTCCCTTCAGACAGAGTATAGCGAGTGAAAGTAAAAGAATAGCGCCAGCATTTTCAAGCATCACACCCACATCGAGAAGCAAACCAACTGAAACAAAGAAGATAGTCAGGAATAAATCTTTGAAGGGCAGCACATCTGATAGCACCCGATGTGAGTAGATCGATTCACTCACCACCACGCCTGCTGCAAAAGCTCCTAGTGCAGGACTCAAGCCTAGCATGCCACTGATCAAAGCAACCGCAGCACACATGCCAATCACCGTCACGGTGAACAATTCACGACTCCGCGTTTGTGCCACCGCATCGAGCATTTGAGGGAGTCCATGGCGTGATAAAATCATGATCCCTACCATAAAAGCCGCACCTTTACCTATCGCAATTCCCAAGCTCGACAGTCCACCATCGCCTACTATTGCTGGGATCAACACCATGAATACAATCGCCGCCAAATCTTGAAAAATAGCAATTCCTAAAGTGACACGTGACTGTGGCGTCTCTGGCATTCCCATGTCCTGGAAACTTTTTAAACTCACCGCAGTGGATGATAGTGCGAAACCAAATCCTAACACTAAAGCCAAAGTCCAGTTCAATCCACATGCCATTGCGATGCATGTCGCAATGATAATAGTCAATCCCACTTGCACTCCCCCTCCGATCAATGCAGCACGCTTTAAGGTTTTCAATTCCTTAACAGAAAATTCAATACCAATGGTAAAGAGCAACAACACGATACCAATTTCGGATAGTGAACTAATCGCACTGGTGTCTCTGATCTGTGCAAAATCCAACACACCAGAGTTAGAAATTATCACTCCACACAGAAAGTATCCTACTAATAATGATTGCTTAAACTTGTTTAATACAAGAGAAACAACGACAACAGAACTCAACACCAAGGCTAATAGCACAAAGACTGGTGGGAAGTGGGTCGCTGTTGCTATCACATTAAACATAGTTGAAACTATCCCATATTGAGCAGATGGAAAACAATAATCGACGACTCAATTGATCTCTTTTGACCTTGTGAATAACCGAGAGTAACTCAACTATTTGTGTGAAAAGACTGTGGGTAACTTTGTGCAAGTTTCTTAATTGTTTATAATTCTCCATCTTGCGCTGATGCTCTCACATTTTATTAACACCTTGTTATTTCTGTAGAACGCATACAGCTCTAAGTGGAACTGCTCAAAAAATGACTTATCAACACGTATAAGAAGAAGAAAATGAAAGAGATTATTATTTTCATCTCTATAACGCTGTGCGCAACAAGCTCAGTTTTCCCTTTTCTTTGTCTCTCTATTTTGGTAAAGTTAGAAATGAAAAAATTGTTACGCATTGCTATTATTGGTACTCTTTGCACATCCGGGCTACAAGCTGAAAACTCATCAAACCACAGCAAAGCTGTATCACTCTATAACGAAGCAGTAACTCTGCATAAACAAGGGGAGTATCTCAAGTCTTTAGAGAAACTAAAGACAGCTGTAGATCTTTCTCCAAACTTTACCAAAGCTAGACATGCCTATATCAAATTAGATCGCACGAAAGATAAACTCATCTATGCGAAACGTGTGGCAGCTCTAAAAACAGTGGTAGTGGACAAAATTGATTTAAATAATGATTCATTACAAATGACTTTGGAAAAGTTGTCTGATCAAATCAGTCAATACAACAAAGCGAATAAAACGAAACATATTGCTAATTTTGTAGTAGTGGATCCAGCAAGAAAATTAGCGAAAGCGAAGATCAAATTTACCTTGTCTAATGTTCCTGCCACAGTGGTTTTAGATAATGCAATGTTGATGGCAAATGCACGTTATAAAATCGAAACCTACGTGATAAAAATTTATCCTAATTAGTCCTCGTATGTTATGAATCAGCCTTGCAACAAATCAAGCAAGGAGTAGACTAAGCTCCATGAAGATGTATGACGATCTCGTGGAGCTTCTTAATGAAGATCAGGTTAGTGTTTCTCAATCTGAGATAGATGTGCATTCCATTGACAAGTGGTATGCATCTTCGCCACCGCAAGTGGTTGTTTTTGCACTCACTACTGAAGATGTGTGTAAAGTGATGCGTTATGCTTCTGTGCACGAGATTCCCGTATATACGCGTGGAGCTGGGGTAGGCTACGTTGGAGGCTGTGTACCTGTAAACGGCGGTATAGCCCTATCTGTAGCGAAAATGAATGCTATTTTAGAAATCACTCCATCAGATGGCGTGGCTGTGGTGGAGGCTGGTGTGATCACAGGTGATTTACAAGATGCGGCTCGTGCAAAAGGGTGGTATTATCCGCCTGATCCTGCATCGTTGAAAGAATGTTCTATCGGTGGAAATATTGCGACTAATGCAGGTGGCCCTAGATGCTTAAAATATGGTGTCACCAAACAATATGTCATGGGTTTAACTGTGGTGAAAGCCAATGGCGATGTGATGAAGTTGGGTGGGCGGTGCCATAAAAATAAAACTGGTTTTGATTTAGCGAGTTTGTTCGTTGGCTCTGAAGGAATGTTAGGGGTGGTGACGGAAGCGATTGTGCGAATCATACCACACCCTGAGGCGAGAGCTATGCTGGGGGCTTCATTTAAAGATTTTAGTGCAGCAGCAGCTTGTGTGCAGGCGATCTTTAATTCTGGCCGACTTCCAAGTGCTTTGGAAATTACAGATGCCTTTACTTTAGCTGCCGCGAGAGATTATTTGGGTGAGGACAAACTTCCTCCAGGCGATGCGTATTTGATGGTAGAAATCGACGGACGTAAGAAATCCGTCGAAATGGAATTAGATGAGCTAGAAGGCTTCTTGGTAAGGCAAGGTGCCCTAAGAGTGGACAAAGCCTCAAATGAGGCCGAATGCGAGCAAAAATGGCAACTTCGTAGGGACTTCTCCTATTCACTTCGTAGCACTGGTTTAACTAAGCTGAACGAAGACGTGGTGGTTCCGCGTAGTAAACTGGTCGAATTGGTTGATTTTGCGACTGAGCTACAATCTGACACAGGTATTTCAGTGGCCTGCTTCGGTCATGCTGGTGATGGTAATATCCACACCAATATCATGGTGGCCAATTATGATGATCCTGAAACCAAGAAGGCGGCAGATGCAGCAGTGGATAAATTGTTTCGATGGATCTTAGCAAATGATGGGGCGATCACTGGCGAGCATGGAGTTGGATTAGCGAAGAAGCCATGGGTGCGTGAAGCACTGGGTGAGGTGTGTTTCCAAACGCACAAGGAATTGAAGGCGGCCTTGGATCCGCAGAATATTTTGAACCCTGGTAAGTTTTTGGACTGATACCACTTGAACTCTAGCTGTTGTTTAAAATTTACAGATGGGTCAATCGCATCCCTATGAAATACAGGGATTTCATAGCTCGAGATAGACGCATCATCCTTTCTCCATACTTTGATTTAAAGAGGATACACGTTATACCACTCTGCTAGTTTAAGAGTAGAGAGGCAAATAGATCACACGCGGTGTTCACTTATGGCATATAGCCTATGGGCACAAAAAAAGAAGCACCTCGATATGAGGTGCTTCAATATTAAATGCGATTTTTAAAGGGTAGAGGTCTTATTTTGCTTCAACTGTTACAAGTTGACGCATTGTGGGAATGAGACCGAGGTGTGGTTCACCAGTTCCACCTTGAATAGTAGCACGCTTCACAACCTCGTTGCTAACTCTCCCACAGCAATCTGGCTTCGGGCAAAACTTATCAGTACAAACGCACTTTTCTTTTACATTCACAGTTGTAGTTGTAGGAACTCTTACTATTTTTGTGTATGGCATTGCACCTTTGCCGCCAGGGCGAACAGTGTGGACCTCTTCTTTATAAGTCGTGATGGTCTTTTCTACAGTTTTGCTTCCGCAGCTGTAGTTGTTGTCAATGCCGCAGCATGATGCGAAAGCAAGACCGCATAAGGTAAGAGCTATAAGTTTAAGTGCAGTTTTCATATCTAATTTTGAATGTTAGTAACAAATTTTAATCTAGCAATGAAAAAAATTAAAAAATTGTTAGTTATCTTTGTCTAATTGAGGTTTTTTAGGGGTTTTTACCTTAAAATATTTATTGGCTAAAGCTCGAGCTCCGACGATATTTTGCTTGAGTTTACCGAAACTAACCTCTGCTGAACGTGGTCGCTGTTCTTTATTTCGGCCAATGCTTTCTAATAAAGGTACGCATTCTTCAATTTTTTCAAAAAGATCTTCTTCGTCTCCGATATAGTCTTTGATCTCTTCTAGCTTACTAGAAACCTCCTTTGCAGTGCGTGGTAGACTACGATGATTGAGGTCCACAAAATCTCTTTCTTTCAAGCGTTCAAATTTTTTTAAGGTATCGTTGAGAATGATTAAAGAATATTTAGAATCAAAGGTTTTAGGTCGATTATTGTCACCCCAGAGAAGGATCATTTGTGCGGAAATATGATTTGGATAAATTTTTAAAATTTGCTCAAGCTGTCGCCTGACTCCTGCATCGAATGCCATACGTCCGATATCCTCCTCATCATATTGCTTTCTTAATTGGGCAAAAATGTTACACGCTTGCTCGATATCAGCATTGGAGCGTGTTGCGACATCGACACCTTGCTTGAGAGTGCTCACTTCGATGACCTCGTTGAGAATAAAGAACCCAATGTTTTTCATCACAAGGAGCTGCTTGAAGTCCAAACTAGCACCTTTACCGATGATGACGCGGTGAGGTTTGGTAGATTTTACAAGTGCTGGGAGTTGATACCATAGGGACTTTGGTCTTATAAGCTCTCCTCTTCTTGCGTATCCACAAACTGTAGTGCCTTCAGGAATATCTTTATCGAGTGCATTGGCTGCTAGCGCAATGGCAATGGGGCCAGAAAGTGAGTAAATGTTTGATCTTGCAACGTGTCGAGCGGTAGTGATAGAGACCATAGCATTGTCTAGCTTACCAATTGAGTCATTGATACTTTGGTTTACCGCTCGTGCTATGTTTTCCACAGTATCCTCTCTCTCTACTGCTGGGGCCATGAAAAGCTTAAGACTCGGATCATCATGCGTCCCTTTATTATTCACTAGGATCGTAGCCAAGACAGTGTGATATACCCAACGTTCTTCTACTTCTTCGGCTTGTATCATAGGACTAAGAATCGATCCCTCTTTACGCCTCAGAGTAAGGACTCCAGTGTTTTCAACTGGATCTTTCTTCACCTCTGGGTTGGGCTTATCGTCGCTGCTATCGTTGTCATCGAGCTTAATGTATTTACTGACGTGGGCTTTAATCTCCTCTACAGTTTTAATTTTACGCGAGATAACGATGTTGGAAATAGCTACCTCACTAAGGTCTGCAACTCCATGTGCTCGCTGCCCTACGCTAAGCTTTACCTTAGAGGTAATATCACCTGTTAGGGTATCACTGTAGACCTTGGTTTGTGCTTCTTTACCGTTTATATAGATTTGAATACCTGAAGCTCTTTTCGAGCCATTATAGCTTACAGTGACGTTAGTCCATTGTCCGGCTGTAATTTCTGCTATTGTGGCTACTATAAGGCTATCGTTTGGTTGCTTATTGATCAATTGAACAAAGATGATGCCTTCTCGAAGGTATATATCCCATCCGTGATTGTCAGCCTTCGAATCTATTTGCCCGACAATACTTCCTCTTGCTTCATTTGTAGTAGCATTGAGCCAGATACTTGTCGTAAAGGTTTTATCAGCTTTGATAGGGGCGTGGTCGTCATACTCGATCACACTGCCTTTGTTCAATTTGACAGCTTGCACACCAGCAACCATTGCTTGTTCGGTGTGTTCATTGCGACTTGGGCGGGCATTATTGTTGTCAGCCAGATTCGTAGAAGCATCAAAGTAATTAAAACTGACGAGTAGATCTTTGACTGGATTGTTGTCTACGTGCGGCGGTGTTTTTTCATCGTCACCAGCAACTGGTTTTTCATCGCCCTCTTCCGGAAGCGGACGAATCCCTGGTTTTTGGTATTCTTGAATGGCTGGAATATTGCTCCAACGTTTAGGGTCAACCTCATGTCTGACGAGTGACTTATCTGTTTTATTAATTTCAAAGAGACAATCTTTAATTAGTAAAGCCAGATCTAGGTTTGATTTGTAATTTCTCTGAGTCTCTAAAAAACGGCTGTAATGTAATAATGATTCGAAACTGTCTATCACTAGTTTACTAGCCGCAAAACTTGTATGATCAGCGCGTGCATACGCTTCGTTTACTGCACTAGCAATTTTGTTTTGAGGATTCAACTGCATCGCGAGAGAGAGGAGCTTAGCATTTAATTGTAGAGCTTTGGCATCCATCGGGTCGTGTTGACGTGCTGATAGAATAGTCAAGGAGTTCGAGATACGCTTGATTCGATCGACATCAAGGGTGATAGTATCAACCCTAAACGTCGGTGCGATACTTGGCTTAACATAGACAGTGGCGTGAATAGAGACTACCGAGAGAATAGAAAATAGTGAGAAAAGGAATCGATGGTTCATCGTGATAAGCGTAAATTTAGACCAACATTATACTCTGCTATTTACCACACTGCCAAGTCTAAAGTTCTTGCATGATGAGCTGACCACGGCTTTCTTTATATCTATGGATAAGCCACAACTAGTAACGCATGAAGAAGTGATGTTTTTTGACACCGATATTGGTGGTGGTGTCCATAACCTTGCCTACCTACGTATGATTGAAACCAACCGCACCAAACTTGCTGGCCTTATGGGGATGGATTTAAAATCAATGGCAGATGATAACCTCTTTCCCGTTCTCCTAAGGACAGAAGCAGATTATAAAAGGCCCGGTACCTTGGGGGATACAATGAGAATTGAGGGTGAGTTAAAAGTGGTGGAAAAGGTGAGGTTCTGGTGCGAATTTCAGATATACAGAGAGTCCGACAGAACTCTTTTAGTGAGCTGCAGGCAATCATTAGCATTGATAAAAATGCCACAAGGTAAGCCACAGAGGCTGCCTAAAGAGTGGATTAGCCAGTGGGGTGGATAAGGTCTCCAATGGTTATCTCAAGTTGTTTCTAAGGCAGATTCACCTCGATTGTTCCACGTGGAACTCTATGCTGAGGCATTTGGTTGAGGAGGGTGGAGCCTACTATTAGCTAGCACTCCCCTGCTTCTCAATCCAAATACTGAGCAGACTAATGTCTGCAGGGGTGATTCCAGAGATACGCGAAGCCTGTCCTAGAGTGGTGGGTTGGATGTCTAATAGGCGTTGTTTCGCTTCACGTTTCATTCCCATAATCGACTCATAGTCGAGAGTCGTTGGAATTTTCTTTTTGTCGATTTTGGACATTTTTTCAACCTGGCGCTGCTGTCTCTCAATGTGCCCTTCGTATTTAAAATCTGTTTCGAGTATTGGCCAGAGGTGTTCAGGGAATTTGCTACGAATAGTTTCAGGTAACATTTCCCATTCATTCTCCCCACGCCGGAACCAGTGATCGAGCTTGACACCATCGTGGGCTTTTTTACGAATGTAGGCACTTCCCTCAGCGAGCCCAGAAATCTTTTCTTCAGTGCGTGTCTTGCGTTCACCCGTAACTAAGCCAATATCCGCAGCTCTGGGTGTAAGACGGAGATCTGCATTGTCTTGCCTGAGTAGTAATCTGTATTCAGCCCTGCTAGTAAACATTCTGTAAGGCTCTGTGCAGCCCTTGGTGACGAGATCGTCGATCATGACACCAATATAAGCTTCATCGCGTGCTAGGATGAATGGGGTCTCTTGACGGACCTTTAATGCAGCGTTGACTCCTGCCATAAGTCCTTGCGCTGCAGCTTCCTCGTATCCTGAGGTGCCATTGATCTGCCCTGCGAAGAATAGGTTCTCGACACGCTTGGTCTCAAGCGTTGGGTAAAGTTGGGTGGGCGGACAGTAATCGTATTCTACTGCGTAACCTGGACGAAGGATCTCAGCCTTTTCCAATCCTACGATCGAGCGGATGAATTCGAGCTGAACTTCGTAAGGAAGTGATGTCGATACTCCATTGATATAATATTCATTAGTGTGCCGCCCTTCTGGCTCAAGGAATACTTGGTGACGGTCCTTTTCTGCAAATTTGACGACCTTGTCCTCGATCGATGGACAATATCGTGGCCCAAGTGATTCGATACGGCCAGAGTACATCGGCGATTGGTCGAGATTATCCGCGATGATGCTATGCGTTTCAGGGTTGGTCCAGGTGATCCAGCATGGGGTTTGTTCCACGTGGAACATGCCCCCATCCTTCCACTCGTTTAAAGTAAAAATATCATGGGGTCCTTTCTTGATCGTTTCAGGCATGTAGGTGAACAGGGGAGGAGGATTATCACCTTCCTGTTTTTCACACTTGCTGTGATCGATAGATCTTCCATTAATCCGACACGGTGTGCCAGTTTTGAATCGCTCCACATCAAATCCTAGTTCTTTTAAGGAATCACTGACGGTAGAAATAGCATCGCCCATACGCCCCCCTTTTTCATTTTTTAGTCCGACATGCATTAGTCCACGCATGAAAGTTCCTGCACTGAGGATGACTGTGGTTGCCGCAATTTCCATTTGGAGAGAAGTGCGAATACCGGTGATTTTGTCATTCTTAGTGATGATCTCTGCCACATTCCCCTGGTGAAGATCGAGATTTTCCTGAGATTCAACAATGTGCTTCATGCGGTATTGGTAAGCCTTCTTGTCACATTGAGCTCTAGGAGCACGGACACTGGGGCCTTTTTTCATGTTAAGCATCCGCCACTGGATAGAAGTGGCATCCGTATTGAGAGCCATCGCTCCGCCGAGAGCATCGATTTCTCGCACCATGTGACCTTTTGCAAGTCCGCCAATAGCTGGATTACAGGACATGGCACCGATGGTGTCAAGGTTCTGAGTGAGCATAGCAACCTGACAGCCCATGCGGGCAGCAGCGAGTGCGGCTTCGACTCCAGCGTGTCCTGCTCCGATAACAAGGACATCATAGTGTTTTGGGTAGACAAACATAGGTATGGCAAATGGTCATTGGCTATGTCAGAGATTCGTCCTACTTTCAAGGCTTATACCATGTGGCGTATCAAAAGAGACGATAGTCAGGGTGAATCCTATACAAAATCAAGGCATAAATGAGGTATTGACGCGTGCACCTCGATTGAAGAAAAACGTTGGTTTTATATGAGATGCACAAAATTCTTCTACAAAATACGAAGCACAGATAATGATAAATTCCTTAAAAATTCTATTATTTCTTTTGATCCTTCAAATGGGATTTGATATTGAGTCCTGTTGGCCAGTTTGATGTGATAAATTGGGTTAAGATTGGGGTATTGGCTATAATTAGAAGTTGATGTGACATTAAGTAGAGTCGTTCAAATGGCCAAAATTAAACGATCGTTTTAATAAATCACAATGCCGTGTGGCTGCATTTGTATTGACATAATTGGGTCAAACTGCTAATTAGAGTATGCCTTGTTAGGGATTCCATCTGTTTCGCTGTCTGCCAAATGATATATTGGTGAGGAGAGTTTTACATGTTCAGTTTCTACGGTAGGAAGCCGGGAGCTATATACATACAACATACCTATTCAATATAACTCAAAGTTTCCGACTCACCTTCACTAAACCCAACCATTGTGAAATGAGGATTTGGGTGCACACCCTTTCGGGGGTGTGTGCTCCGCCCAAATCCTCAAGATTAACTAAGTCTTTTCAAATGGTTGGGATGTTGATACTGTAACTCACTCAGATGTTACAATTTGTTCTAGATCATTGGCGCCACGGCGTCGAAATACTACTTTTGTGGATCGGTATATATCAATTATACCGATCCTTTAGAGCTACCCGAGGGGCTCAGATTTTAGTCGCTCTGTTGACTCTATTGATTATCATCACGCTGCTGGCGTATGTTTTAAATTTGACTGTCATTGGTTTCATTTTAACGCGTTCAGCCTTGTTTATCGCGTTTTCACTAATCGTGGTGTTTCAGCCAGAGATTCGTTCCTTATTGGCGAAGCTTGGCAGTAGTAAGATGTTCATGTTCAACCGCTTTGAGCGTGTTGAGTTCATGGAAGCTTTTATTGAAGCGGTGACTGAACTTTCGAATAAGCGCATTGGAGCTCTTTTTGCAATGGAGCGGGGGATTAGTTTGAAGGAACACCGTGAGACTGGAGTGGAGCTGAATGCTGAATTCTCTAAGGAGCTAGCGATGACGATCTTCTTCCCGAAGACAGCCTTACACGACGGGGGGATGATCATTGCAGACCGTAAAGTGGCAGCAGCGGGTTGTGTGTTCCCTGTGAGCGCAAAAGAGCTAAAGGATAGAACTTTAGGACTGAGGCACCGTGCGGCACTTGGTTTGACTGAGGTTACCGATGCTGTGGCAGTGATTGTCAGTGAGGAAACCGGAGCGATTTCGGTGAGTATCGATGGAAGTATTTATAAGGATCTCGACTCTACTGAGTTGAGGGAGAAGTTGGAAATGGTGTTTATCCCTGAGGAGCAAGAAAATGACGAAGATGTTGAAGAACAACCTAGTGGCGAAGCTGATGTCACTACTGATAGCGATAGCGATTTGGTTTCTAATTAAACTGTCGCAGTTTGAGGAGACGAATCAGCCCGCTGATGAGCAGAGGGGAGCACCCGCTGTCGAACAAAAGTAGGACTTGTATATCTAGTGTTTTGACCTAGCGTGCGCGAACAGAGGAATTTGTAATCATGAAAGGGATTTTTTTTACGGGCACAGACACAGACGCAGGGAAGACCTACGTCAGCACATTGGTATTGAATGCATTACGTGCAGAGCGTATTGATGCAGTAGGTTTTAAGCCTATTTGTTGTGGTGATCGAGACGATGCCGTGCGTTTACACGCAGCTTCAGAAGAAGCTGTGACGATCGATGAAATTAACCCAATTTGGCTAAAAACGCCAGCAGCACCGCATGTTGCAGCCATGTTTGAGAATTGCCCGATCGAGCGCGAGGTGATCAATTCTGCTTTTAAAAATGTCCAGAGTAAGAGCCAAGTGGTGATTGCTGAGGGAGTGGGGGGATGGCAAGTGCCGATCAATGGGATGGACTACACTGTGGGCCACATGGCAAAGGACATTGGCTTGCCTGTTGTTGTCGTAGTTGGTAACAAATTAGGTGCCTTGAATCACACTATTTTGACAGTGCAATCGATGCGTGCGATGGGGGTTGAGCCAGTTGGTTTAGTCTTCAATAACCTTACCGATGCGCTGGAGACAGCGACGATCACGAATAAGGGGATTATTGAAGACATGATAGGCGTGCAAGTGTTGACAGATGTGATTCGTGATCAGGAAGAGATCGAAGCATGGCCATTTTTAGATATTTTAGATTTATAACAAACCCCTAAATAATACCGAAACGATGATTGATATGCTGGTAAGGTTGTATGAGTTGGAAGACCCAACTGAGATGTATCGCCGCTGCGAAGAGCAGGGGATTATCCTGAGACGAGCCCGCGCCTATGAGCGTCACATCGTTGCTGATTGGGTAGAGAAAAACTTTTCACCAAAGTGGGTGAGCGAAGTCAAAATTGCGTTCTCACGTCAGCCGGTGAATTGCTTCATCGCGACCAAAGACAAGGAGATCCTTGGATTTGCTTGTTACGAGACGACCGCAAAAGGTTTCTATGGGCCGACGGGGGTGAGCGAAGCTGCTCGCGGCACTGGTATTGGCAAAGCTTTGTTGTTCAAGTGCATGTATGCTCTGAAAGAGCTGGGTTATGTTTACGGAATGATTGGTGGTGTTGGACCGCGTGAGTTCTATGAAAAAGCCTGTGGAGCAGTTGAAATTCCGGGCAGCGACCCAGGGATTTACACCGATATTTTACCTGATCCAAACTAAGTAAAAGTTGATGCAAGATCCCAAATTTGTAAAAAGTGCATTTAAAAAAATTGCCGACAAGTATGTGGTGACCAACCATGTATTGAGCATGGGCACTGACATCTTATGGCGTCGCAAAGTGGGACGCATGGTGAAGAGATGGCAGCCATCTACTATTTTGGATATTGCGACTGGTACGGGTGACCTTGCCCTTGAGATGCAGAAAAAATGCCCTGATTGTGAAATCATAGCCTCGGACTTTTGTCCTGAAATGCTGGCCCATGCCGAGAGACGCGGGGTGAAAAATACCCAAGTGGTCGATGCGATGGAGATGCCATTCGATGACAATAATTGCGATGTCTTAACGGTGGCCTTTGGCCTGCGTAACATGGCGAGCTACCCTGGAGCATTGAAAGAGATGAACCGAGTGATCAAGCCTGGTGGGCGCCTATTGATATTGGACTTCTCACTACCGAAAGGGATTTTGGCCAAACCGTATGGTTGGTATTTAAACAAGGTCTTACCGAAAATTGCAGGTCTGATCACCGGCGAAAAAGGTGCTTTTGAATACCTTGCGGGATCGATTGAAGACTTTCCTAATGGCGAAGTGATGTGTGAGTTAATCACCAGCCAAGGTTACAAAGATGTGCAAGCAATCCCGCTAAGTTTTGGAATTGCTTCGATCTACGTGGGCGTAAAAGAATAGGTCCAAAATTTTCCCAGATTCCGGAACTGCGGATTTTGGGAAGTAAACTGTCGTAAAATGCCCTTTTCAGCATTGGCTGTTGGGGTGTAGGGTGTGCTCAATGAAAAAGTGGAATTTCACCGATCGTATCATCGCACCATCGCTTCTGGCAGCAGACTTTGGACGCGTGCAAGAGGAAACCTCACGTGCAATTCAGGCGGGAGCTGATTGGCTTCACTTGGATGTGATGGACGGAAACTTTGTCGATAATATCTCGTTCGGCCCTGCGATGGTGAATGCGATCCATGAAACCAACGACTTTTTCCTCGATGTCCATTTGATGATCGCCCGCCCGGATCATTACTTAGATCGTTTTATCAAAGCTGGTTCGGACATGATCGTCGTTCATATTGAGGCTAAGCACGACGTCAGCGAGACCTTGAAGCGGATTCGTGAGTCTGGAGCGCAAGCTGGACTCGCACTGAACCCTGCGACCTCTATGGAGGACGTGAAGCCTTATCTCGACCAAATTGACATGCTGCTGGTGATGACAGTGGTGCCAGGATTTGGTGGCCAATCGTTCATGAATGAAATGATGACGAAGGTCGAACAAGCTGCACAATGGCGTGATGAGCTAGGTTTAGCGTATCATATTCAAGTCGACGGCGGTATCGGTGCTGAAACAGCAAAAATTGCGACCTCAGCCGGTGCTAACGTGCTTGTGGCTGGCTCATCGACATTTGGTGCACCTGATATGGCTGCCGCCATTTCTGAGCTACGTGGGGCGTAGCTCAGAAATGACCGCGAAAGATGTGGATCTTCGCGCATGCTCCAGAACATAAGCCCTTGGATCTTCTTTATTTCCCTGGCAATATAAATGCCTTGTATTCTTAACTGATCAGAGCCTGTCTGCTGCTTAGGGAAAGATACTAGATTCAGCGTGGAAGTATTTTGATTTAAGCCTCTGCACTGAGAAACCTATAAAGAGTAACTGCCTTTTCACCACTCTTCTGAAGTAGTTTCTTGTCCACACCAACCTTCAAGTCCCTACTAGCTGTAGCAGTGGAAATGGTCTTGTGGAGTTCTAGGTAGCCTTTTCTTGGGAACGATTTGTCACCGAAGTGTTTACGTGCATTCTCCAACCTATAAGCAGGAGTTGTGGTTATAGGTCTGAAGACCTCCATGAAATCCTCTAGGGACTTCATGACCATCTCAAGTGAGAACTCAACGAACTGAGTTGAGTCACCAGCGTGATCACATTGCTCAAGAACCTTATAGTATTGCTTCTGGTGATCCTTAATCAGTGATTCAACAGGAATGTATTCAAAGACCTCATGATAGTGATACAACATCAAGGTGTGCCAAAATCTTCCTATTCTACCATTACCGTCTTGGAATGGGTGAATGAACTCGAACTCGTAGTGAAACACACAACCTTTGATGAGAGGGTGTGTGTCAGTCTTTAGGAACTTGAACAGGTCATCAATCAAGAAGGGGACTCTTTCAGCAGGTGGTGCCATGTGCGAAATCACATTACCTTTCATTACTCCAACATTACCAGTCCTCCACTGACCCGCTTCAGTAATCAAACCCTTCATCATAAGTCCATGGGATTTGAGTAGATGTTTCTGGTTAGCTGGTTTATAGGTGTGTAGGCTATTGTATACTGCGTTGGCGTTAAGAACTTCCTGGATATCATTCTTGGCTGCTATGACTGGTTTGCCATCAAGGATCGCAGTTACCTGTTCCAGATCCAAAGAGTTCCCCTCGATTGCCAAACTACCATGAAGAGTTTTCACCCTGCTTGATTTGCGAAGTTGAGGTTGTGGTTTGGGGTGATTAAAGCTTTCTACACGACCAATCAATCTCTCAATATTGGAGATGAGGTTTAGGATCTTACCAGTAAGAGCGAAGGGCGGTGTCATTAATGATAGTATCAAGTGATACTATTAAGGTCAAGGATAAGGTGATACTACAAAGTTCATTGTCGTGAGATGGATGGACCTCCTTTTTAATAACTTGTCTGACATAGAGTTTCCGGAGTTTTTTGTTATTTCAAGCGGTTCAATGCAAATACACAACAAGGAGTCGATTACGACTCACTTCCTTCTACTGCACATTTTTGCAGTTTCCTAAAGCAAAATAGCCCATCAGTAGCACTCTCTCCATGTCTCACTCTACTAGCCTTAGCTCGACGTTCGGTATACTGCCCAGTTTTCACCTGAATATCTTCCAACACCCGCTCGACAAATACCTCACTGCCTATCGCAAATCCTGCAGTGAAGTAGCGTGTTTTGCATCGTAGCAGTTGAGCCAAACTCAGCTTTCCGCCACTTTCTAATACACGCTCAAGCTCTTGCTTGCTAAATCCTTTTTTTCGCTTTGCCATGGGTGACTTCTTTTGCCCTGGCAACGGGCTCCCTTCAGTTGATTCCTCTTGCCCCTCCTCTGCTAAAATCATGCGATACTGATGCATCGCCTCAGCAGCATTACCTGCCTCATGAGAGCCTAAGGTAGCACCACCCTCACTGCTCGTCATCACACTATACAAACGCTTTTTCGCCAAGCCTCCCTTGCTCACAGCTTCACCATAGCCCGACCACTTATACTCCGCTGGATCAGTCACCATGCCAGCCCGCAGTGGATTCAAATCAATATAAGCAGCCAGCACTTTAGTCGCCCAGCCTGCACCTACCATCGTCACACTATAACGATCCTCCCACAGCGTCCCAGTGCGTGCATTCGCCTTATTATACCAACGAGAAAACTTCTGTTTGAGCGACTTCATAAACTCGGAAATATCACCCAT
>CAXMOB010000156.1:0-6989 GCA_964194815.1 Vicinamibacteria bacterium
GCTAGATTATAGAATGGCAAAAACTGACTAGCCATCTAAAATGCAGCCAACGAGTATTAATGAAATATAACAAAACTATGATTCCAAAAACGTGGGGCATCCCCGAAATTTTCAGAAGTCGCCTTGGCGAAGACGTCGGCCGACAACGCCTCATGTGTGAAGAAGATCAATTCCTCATCATTCTCCACCAAATCCCGGACCACCAACAAAAATCAAATCGCGAACCCGCACTCTTCTGGATTGATGATAATGACCAATGGAAATCAATGCCGGCAGCTGGTGGCCGCAGAGCTCTCGCAGAACTAGTGTTAGCCTATGGAGCTAGAGCTGAATCGCTCGACGATCAACTCGACAAAGCCGCCGAAGCAACCAAGGTTTTTGAAGTCATTGAACAAGCCACTCCAATACTCAGAGCCTGTCGAAATATGTTAGCAGTCGTTCAACAACTAAGAGAGAACCTGCCAGATGACTCCAAGGTTCTTGCGATTCGAGACAACGCGATTAAAGCGGAACGTGCTGCAGAACTTCTCATGAGTGATGCCAAGGCTACGCTAGATTTTCAAGTCGCCACCAGTGCAGCTAAACAAGCGAAGGAGGCCGCAAAGTCAGCGAAAGAGGCAAAGAGACTAAACCGTCTCGCCGCCATGTTCTTCCCAACCGTCACATTAGCCTCCATCTTTGGCATGAATGCCCCCAGTAAAGTCTTAGGCTACACCCACACTGGAACATTTCTCCTCGCAGGTGCCGCATGTGGAGTTATTCTGTGGGCAATTTTGAAAAGTAACGACAAGAGTTAAAAACGTATTCCATTAACCTTTCCTGTTACTATCTACCTCAGAAGCCTCTGTCGCGGATGTGAAAATAGCATCATTCGAACGGATATGAATATCTTGCTGTGGGAACGCGATCTCAATCCCAGCCTCACGAAATGCGTGATCTACGGCATAATGTAGCTCGCTCTGCACGGGAATTAAGTTATCAACAGTATCGACATACACGCGTAGCTCGAAATCTAACGAACTTGCTCCAAAGGAAGAGAAAATAACATCATATAAAGGTTCCCTAAGGACTCTCGGGTTCTTGCTAGCACACTCCTGAAGAAGTTTTGTCGCTTTCTCAGTATCGGAACCATAGGCAATGCCTACTACAATTTTAGTTCTCATCACCGTTGTAGTTAAGGTCCAGTTGACTAACTGAGTCGTGATAAACTCCTTATTAGGCACAATCAACTCTCTATTGTTAAATTGTAATATCGTTGTCGCACGCATTTGAATTCGGTGAACCCTTCCATTCACTCCCCCGACCGTCACCATGTCACCAATGCGGATTGGACGCTCAAATAGAATAATTAATCCCGCCACAAAGTTTGCAAATATTTCCTGCAAACCAAAACCGATCCCTAAAGTCACCGCTGCAGCAATCCACTGCACTTTTCCCCATGTAATCCCAATCAATCCACAGGCGAAAACAATCCCCACGATGATGATGGTATAGCGCACGACAGTCGTCACCCCAAAGGCTGATCCCGCACCTAAATTCAACTTATCCAAGATAGTCAAACGCAGCAATCCTGGGATGTTAGTAGCGCAAAAATAGGTGCCTACCAGACACAGGATAGACATTAGCAAATCTTGTAAGGATTTATAGCCTTTTCCTCCAAGGTCAGCAACCTCCATAACATCCTCAGCCTGAGACAGATCAGTAACCCCAGGAACAATCGAAGTCACTGACACTGGTGGGCTCTCAGATTTACTAACCGACTGTTCGACCTTCCACAATCTCACATCATCAAGAACACTTAAGGCCGGTAGTGTGCCCGACCAGATCGCATACATACTCATCAGCAAAGCGATAACAGAGACTACTTTTAATAATTTTTGAGACTGAATACTTCCTTCCGTAACGGCCTCTAGCTCTCGCTGTAATTCTTCTTTCCTACTCTGTTCCTGTTCCGGAGGCAACGATTCACGCCTAGCGGCCTGTGCAGATTTCATCACGATGCTACGTCGTGAGATCACCATCCAACGCTTCAAGACAAAGAACACCATCACAAGTATCCAGCAGACCCCAAGACTGTGGGAAATACCATCTACAATAGTGAGCATAGAGATGAAATAGCCCTGGAGATTCACAAACACCAGAGCCAACACAAGCAGTAAACCGAGACCATATAGTAATCCCAGTGCTTTACGTGTGCGAACATGGATATACTTTTTACCGTTCCGCCATAAATAATACATACTTGCACCCGCCAATAACACATTCAGACACCATACTAACCGACCCTCAATTTCTGTAGCGGAGTCACCAAGAGCCAACATCTTGCCAATGCCAAAAAACACCATACCAAACAGCATGTAGAATTTCATCATCCGACAAAACACACCACTCAATGCTCGATTGAATTGAAAATGAGAAACAAATACTCCCTCAGCTCTACTCAAACGATAGAGCAAGTAGCACGCACATCCAAAAAAGGTCATCGAAAACACACCTGTCGCAATGACAACATCACCAGATGATCGCCATCCGATGAAGCTCCCCAATAATAGGAAAGGTAGCACTAAGGCAAACTGTATAAGAATCGCCACTAAAGTTGGCGTCATCGAGACGCAGATTTTTCTTTGTGCTAATTTATTTTGCTTCAGGGCTAGAGGTTTTAGCCACTTCCGCCCCCACAGAAGAGAAACAACACTGACAAAAACCGCACACCACAAATACCATAAGGACATCACATCCTCAACGATGCTCGACCACCACGCTCCCCACCGGCTAACACTGAACACATCCAACAAGGCATGTCCCTCCGCCTTCACTGCATTTAGATCCATCACAGGATGACTTGCAATCCAGAGTAAGCGCGTATCTAGGAACGACGAATACCTTGCCGAAGCTAGCTGCGTTTCTTTCAACATTATAATCAACGGCCTCTCAGCCCCAACCATTGCGTCTTGAGATTTGATAGCTCGATCGACTTGTAAAACGCCCAGTTTTATCATCTCACGAACATCTTCAACGGTCAGACCTGCAGGTATATCAGCATCGTTATCCACCAAGAACCCTTCGAGATCGAGCGGGTAATGGATCTTCCATTGATTCAATTGAATACTAGCCAACTCGTGTTGAGTGCTAACCCTAATAGCTTCGCGTAAGCGACGCTTAAGCTCTCTATTTGATGGCAAACTAGCCCGTTGCCTACGTAATAAGTCCCCAGTGGATCGATCAATATTCTCACCTGAATACTCGATCAGCTTAATTCGATCCTTAGCACTTTTCTCTTGCCTCCTTATTTGTGCAAGTAATGCCGTCGTCGCAAGTGCATCAGCTTGGATCACTTCGACATTGTTGCCTGACGATTGCTGAATCAACAACTCAGCGACATCGATATTAGTTTGAGCAATTTCAGCAAGCCTCGACTTAACCCCAAACTTGCCGAGCATCGCGTTAGCAGAATCTTTAATCCATTGTGATTTTTGCCGTTCAATATCGTTTGCACGTTTCTCCAAGGTAACATACTCACTCTTCATTCCCTCAGTCACCTGACGAATCACCTTTAGATCTTTCTCAAGTATGGGAATAGCAAGCATTGCGACCTCTTTCTGGAGCCCTAGCGTTATAAGCTCTAATTCGAGACTTCGCTCTTCGCTAAGTCGTTGCTGACTTAAAGCATCTTTACCAGCACTCTGAGGAGAAAGTAACGCGGAGAGAGTTTCTAGTTTAGCTTTAAGTTTGGTCAACTCCCCATCCACACTAATACTATTCGTCTGTTCGATACTTAGTGAAGCCAAGTATTCAGTTCGGCGCTTTTCAAGCACATGGATTTGCGACTGAAGCTTCTTTACCCTATCAAGAATTTCCTGGCTCTTTGCACTCTCTATATTGAACTCCAGATCATCTATCTGTAATGATTTCTCACTGATTGGCTTGCGTTTTTCAAACTCCTTCAGCTTCGATTCCAACGCATCAATACGAGCCTTAGCTTGCGTAATCGCAGAGAGGTTCTCCAAAGTCTGCTGCCAATTCAACACCTCAGCCTTCGAAGCATCGGTAGCATCCTTTTCCAAAGATGCTATGGCCGCGTCCACCTCTTCCACAGATAACAACTCTGCTGCATTCGCAAAATTGCCACTACTAAAAACGGCTAAGTAAACAAAGAAAATATAGCAGAGGTAGGCTCTCATGCATCTAAACATAGTAGACATTAAACTAAATAGAGAGGACAAAGCTCTCGCTCTGCTATTTTTTTACCGCCTTCTCCGCAGTAATAACGCTCCACTACCAAGGGCAAGCAGAAGACTAGAATCGGGCTCAGGAATCGGCTGTAAATGCCAATGCACACTCAGCTCCCCCCCAACGATTTGAAACCAATACACATCCTCGTCAGCAGACGGAGTGTAAGCGGCATACGGTGAAGCTCCAGTTTGATTAACCACCTCATCAAAACCGCTAAAATTGAAAGTGATATCAGGGTTTAACCCAAATACCCCCGCTGTAATGAGCACATCACTACCTTCAGCCACAGAACTCAGCTGACGTAAGTCTTCAAACATCAAATCGTAGCCATCTATAATCAACCCATCCGCAGTGAAAGTTCCAGTCACGATCAGTTCCTCACCAGCCCCATTCAAATCTAATACAGCTCCCGTTGATGCGGTTAAATCACCATTAACATTGATAGTTGAGCCTGCCGAGTATGCCTCAAGTGTGCCCCCCGATTGCCAAGTAAACGACGCTACATTTTGTGTTGTGATACCAACATCCGTAGCTAACCGACCACCAGAAAGTGAATAGGAGCCTCCTACCTCCATTATTAGACCTCCCGTTACAGAAACCGTGCCATTACTCTGAGTCCATCCCCCTTGCTTCAAGACTACATCTCCAGAAACACTAACACTACCTGAAGTGGTGATAGTACCTTTGAATACATCAACATCTCCTGTGACATCCAACATCCCCGCAGTTTGACTAAATGAGGCTAAATCTCCAATATTGAGATTTTGCCCAATCGTAATATTTCCTCCCGCTTGTGCCAAACTAGAACTACCTTCAATGTTAACATCGAAAGTAACATCCAAGGTCCCTCCCGAAATCGAGTATAAACTATCCACGGCACCAGATTTATTCGCACTTCCAATGTTAAGGTCTCCACCCACTCCAACTGAAGCATCCCCCCCATGCGTAAACTCCCCTTTCTTTTTATCACCCACAACTAGATCCCCAGTGATATTCCAATCAGCAAAATCAGTCAGTATCACGGAGGCGCCTAATCCCTTTTTAAGGTACCCTAGGGTCACACTCCCTGATGAAGTTAGAGTAGAATTCCCATTGAATTGTAGCTCCGTATTTTGCAAATCAATATCCCCTCCACTCACAACCACAACATCCATTGTTAATAGCTCTCCAAAAGTGACTTTAGCCAGATCATTAAACGCAGTGGCCAAACTATATGTCACTGTATGATCGCCATATACTTCCGCCTGATCGTCAGGGACAATACCCCCCACCCAACTTTGCGGAGCTAAGAAATCATCATCCTCTTCACTACCATCCCAGATCACGATAGCCCCTTCGCAAACACTACTCAGCCTCAATAGTAGATCAAAATAACCTGCTACAGTATATCTAGAGAAATGTTTAAAAGTTTTCCGCATGATAAATTCACTCCATATAATAGCTCTTAGTATAGTAGATGCGAGGCATTTCGGGGGGGGTATTCAAACGATTGAATACAAAAATTTAAACGAGTGCATACAACAGGCCAAGGTGATTACACCTTGGCCTGTTCATACTAGTCGCAGTTTACGCTAACTATTCTACTTCATCACATCGCCCATTGCTTGCTCAAACTTCTTCTTCATTTCATCTTTATTATTTGCTTCCCCAAGATCTTTGATTGCCGCCTGAACAACACGCATTTTTGAAAGAAGCATCTCCTTGTCAGTATTGCTCATTTTCTCCATCTGTGAAATGCTCTTCTTCGCCTCGGCAACGCCTTCAGCCCATTTTGTGGTCATCTCTTCAGGCAACCAACGGTTTTCGACTTTCACCAACTTCATTTTTTCAGGTGCCTTACCTTCCATCGCCACCTCAATCTCAGCCTTGTCTCCAGACTCAGAAATTAACTTTACGGTCGCCGCTTTAATCTTTGCCACCTCCATCTTATCATCCATTACTGAAACTAGCTCAGCAAGTGTCTTAGTATGCACCTGGATATCACCACAGAACTTCGCAATGTCCATTGCCTTGAGTCCATCAACGTTTTTAGCATCGGAATTAACGATCGCTCCGATCAAACCTACGATTGAATCATAGTTCTTTTCGACTTTCGCCATTCCTTCCGGAGGACCACTTTCTTTCATCAACTCAAGGATAATAGCCTTCTTAGACTTCAGTAGTCCTGTAGCAGCCGTCATCGTCTTCATCGCTTCGTTATAAATATCTGCGTCTACCTTACCGCCAAAATCATGCACGACGCCGTTGACATCGTTCTGGTAACTTACAGGAAGTGAATCCCAGAGACTTGCGACGCGACCATCGACTACATCAGCTTTCCAGTTGTCTACCGCAGCAACAGGAGTGAGATCATCTTTCTTTACGCCAGTATCAACTTTTTTATCACCACACGAGGTGAACACAAGGGTGCAAGCTGCAGCGCTTGCCATGAGTATTTGTTTCATATTTTCTATTGGGTTAGGTTTATGGATTAAAAGTGCCTCTTTAACGAGAACTCCACTTATTTAATCAACTGTTTAAACTCTAATCAAGCAAAGACTATGCTACCATTACAGAATTTAGATATTTCCGTAACGAGAGCTCTTATACCACTCTGAGTTTTGGCGCTCCGCTAGATAAACAAAAAGACCCAGCCTCATATGAGACTGGGTCTTTGGTAATTTTTCTTAAAGGAAAGATTAGTCAACCTTCTTCACATTAGAAATGTGAATTGGACGAGCAATCTTAAGAAGGCCACCTTCGCTGCCTTCAGTAGG
>CAXMOB010000157.1:0-8013 GCA_964194815.1 Vicinamibacteria bacterium
TTGGTTACGGGAGTAGGATTTGAACCTACGACCTTCAGGTTATGAGCCTGACGAGCTACCTGACTGCTCCATCCCGCGATTGAAAATATTATCTACCTTGCGGCGATGCGGGAACCTAGTCGCGATGTTGGGGTACTGCAAGATCTTTCTGTGTGTAAGCTCTCTTTTTTATTTCTTTGGGTGATTGACGTGTGAAAATTGGGCTCTAGAATACAGGTATTATGTTGCTAGGAACTCATGCACTCTCACCTGTAGTCGCAATTGGTGTGTATCAGTTGATTGTCCAGAAGCGTTTGGACTGGAAGTTTTTAGCATGGGTTGCGGTTGCTGGTGCAGCCCCTGATTGCTTGGATCCACATATTACTTTGGAGGCTAGGCAGACGAGTTGGTCGCACTCTTTGGTGGGATTTGGCATCGTGATGTTTTTTCCCACGATGCTCTGTCTTTTTAGGTGTAAGCTTAGTTATTTGTTGTTGTTGGCCATGTGCTCGGCCTATTTGTGGCACCTTTTTTGTGATGGCATTGCTGGTGGTGTTCCGTATTTGTATCCTATTCAGAATACTATTGCTGGGGCTACCTATATTCATTTTTCCACTTGGCTCTATTACGATGCCTTTTTTGTGATTGCGACCTATGTTCTGTGGGTAGTGGAGAGGAGCTTAAAAGCGAGGGCAATGAAGGCGTGATCTATTTATTACCGGGGATGGGCGCAAGTGCTGCGATGTATACTGATCCTTGGAAAGAATTACCAAATACGGTGTTTCTCGAATGGCCAGAGTATAGCGGTGAAACCAGCTTTGAAGCGGTGGCTCAGCGGGTGATTGATGAAAATGGGATCGGCGCTGAGGATGTGGTCGGAGGCACATCGCTGGGAGGGATGGTGGCGTGTGAAGTCGCACGACTGTGTGGGGCTAGGAAAGTTATTCTAGTGGGCAGTGCGAAGATGGCTGATGAAGTAGAGCCCTTGCTACGGCATTTTTCATCCTTAGCGAAGATCACACCAATGGAGATGGTGCAGAAGCTGGTGGGTAAACGCGATGAGTTATTGTTCGAAATGTTCAAGCAAACAGACGCAACATTTATGAGAGCAATGTGCAGCGCGATTTTCAAATGGCAGGGGCTTGAAAAGGACATTGAGCTTATTAGACTTCATGGACGCTATGACCGGGTTATTCCATTGATGCATGATGTCGACCAAGTCCTGGATGGCGGCCATCTTATTGTGATGACGCATGCTGTAGAATGTGTAAACTACCTTAAGCCCAAACTAAACTATGAATCATCAAGCTAATTATTTAGACGTTCTCAATGCGATTGATGGGATCACCGCAGCCTTTGTGGCTCGGGTGCCTGGGGTGGAAGTTTCTACCGATCGCGAAGCTACTATTGCAGCTTTGGAACCAGCCCACCGTGAGGTGGTTGAGCAACTCGGTTTTGATTGGGATCAATGCTGGCGTGCTGAGCAAGTGCATGGCAGCCTGGTGGTGAATGTGGAAAATGCGGAGCATGGTAGTAAAATTTCTGCAGCAGATGGCTTGATGACTAACAATACTGGAGCAATGCTCGGTGTCTATGTGGCAGATTGCGGAGCTGTATACATTGTTGATAAAAAGCAAAAAGGCGTGGCATTAGTGCATTCTGGAGCGAAGGGAACTGCGGCGAATATTGTAGCTGAGGCTATTCGGAAGATGATGGATCAATGGTATTCCAATCCTGCTGACCTTGTCGTGGTGTTGGCTCCATGTATTCGACCACCGAATTATGAAATTGATATCGCCGGCATGATCCGCCAACAGGTACTAGATCAAGGAGTGCCAGCAGAACAGTTTGTTGACTGTGGAATCTGTACTGGCGAGGACGTCGAGAACTATTACAGTTACCGTGTCGAAAAAGGCAAGACTGGTAGAATGTTGGCCTTGCTAGGGGTGGATTAAAGAATAGATTTGTTCAGAAAGACTACTGAGCTTTTTTTAGCAGATGGAGGGGAATCGTTAATGGTTAATCGTTATTGGTTAATGGGGGATTGCAGCTCTGGTGAGCTGATGGAGGAGAATTGTTAATGGTTAATCGTTATTGGTTAATGGGGCGAATGCAGCTCTGGTGAGCTGATCTTGGAGGGATCTGTGGGGATGTGATGAGCTTGATTGAAAAGGATGTGAAATTTTGGCTGATTCCTTTAAACCCCCTTGACCAGTGGGGTGACTCTGTATAGCTTCCCGCCACTCGTAACCGAGACAATTTATCATGAGCACAGACGGCCCAAATTACAAAGACACGCTAAGCTTGCCTCAAACTTCATTCCCTATGCGTGGGGATCTTGTGAAGAAAGAGCCAGCCCGCCTCGAACAATGGGAAGAGAATAGCCTCTACCAGCGCATTCAAAAGCGTCGTATTGAGCAAGGTGCTCCACGTTACATTCTTCATGACGGCCCGCCATTTGCGAATGGAGATGTGCACATGGGAACGGCACTCAACAAGGTGCTTAAGGATCTTGTGTTGAAGTCGAAGACGATGGCTGGGTTTGAAACTCCAATGATCCCAGGTTGGGATTGTCACGGACTTCCTATCGAATTTAAAGTTTGCCAAAATGCAGCCGGCCTTGAGCCAGCAGAGATCAGACGCCGTTGTGCTGAGTTTGCTACTGGTTGGATCGATACCCAGAAGGCTTCATTTCGTCGACTCGGTGTATTTGGTGATTGGAAAAACCCATACCTTACAATGGATTCTGCGTATGAGGCTGACATCGTGAGAACGTTTTCAGCATTGATCAAGCGTGGTAATGTTTACCAATCAAAGAAGCCAGTGCAGTGGTCTTACGGTGCTCAAACAGCATTGGCAGAAGCTGAAGTGGAATACATGGATAAGAAGTCGATCTCACTTTATGTTGAGTTCCCACTGAAGACTGACAAGTTCGGTGTCGATGTTTCCATGGCGATCTGGACGACCACTCCTTGGACGCTTCCTGCGAACCTCGCGTTGGCAGTGCACGAGCGTATCGAATACGTGGTGGGTAAGTTCGAAAAGACAGTCAAAAAGGGTGATGAGGAAGTGCTTGTTAGCAAGAACCTTGTGATTGCCAAAGATTTACTCGAAGCGATTGAGACTAAAACTGGTTTTGCACTTAAGGAAACTATTGCAGAAGTGAAGGGCGACGCGTTTGAAGGGCTCGAAGCTCAGCATCCATTCTTGGATCGCACTTCGAAGTTGATCCTAGCGAATTTCGTGACGACCGAGTCTGGTTCTGGTGCGGTGCATGTCGCTCCTGGTCATGGAGCAGATGACTACGCAGTAGGTCAGCTCAATGGTCTAGGTGTGCTTTCACCTGTCGACAATGAAGGTAAATTCACTGATGAATGTGGCGTTGCTGATTTCGTTGGTGAGCACGTGTTCGACTGTAACGTTCCTATCATCAAGATCCTCGCAGCAGCAGGATTCTTACTTGGTAAGGAAAACTACCACCATAGCTATCCTCATTGCTGGAGATCTAAGACGCCGATCATTTTCCGTGCGGTTGAGCAATTCTTCATCTCACTTGAAGGGATTCGCGAAAAGGCACTGGAGGAAATCGACAAGGTGAACTGGCTTCCTAAGTGGGGTCGTAACCGCATTTATGGAACTGTTGAAGCACGTCCTGATTGGTGTGTGTCTCGCCAGAGAACTTGGGGTGTTCCTGTTCCTGTATTCTTCGACACCGAAGGTAAGGCAGTGATCTGTCATGATACAGCTAATAAGATTGCGGACTTGATCGAAAAAGAAGGGTCGAACATCTGGTTTGAGCTCACTGACGAACAACTTTGTGAACGTCTCGACTTACCTGCAGGGTTTACGAAATGCCGTGACACACTCGACGTGTGGATTGATTCTGGTTCATCACATAAGGCAGTGGTAGATCGTCGTCCAGAGTTAGAAGGTCCAGCTGACCTCTACCTGGAAGCGACTGACCAACACCGAGGCTGGTTCCAGTCATCGTTGATGCTTTCCGTGGGGCTTCGCAATGCCGCTCCTTATAAGTCAGTGCTCACCCACGGATTCGTAGTGGACCAGGATGGCAAGAAGGTTTCGAAGTCTGACCAAGACAAAAAGGATAAGAAGAAAGTGAAGCCAACTGTGGCTAAGTATTTCTATGACAAATACGGTGCTGATATCGTGCGTCTCTGGGTTTCCTCAGTTGATTGGCAGACAGAAGTTCCGTTTGGCGAAGATTTATTCAAGCAAATCGCTGAGCCATACCGTCGTTTGAGAAACACCTTACGTATTCTTCTCGGTAACATGGATGGTTTCAATCCAGAGACTGACCGCGTTGCGAAGGCTGATATGCCAATTCTCGACCAATGGGTTCTCGAACGTTTGAACGTCGTTATTGAAGAATGTCGCACTGCTTATGAGAACTTTGAGTTCCGTAAAGTGTTCAATAAAGTCAACGAGTTTTGTGTGACTGATCTTTCTGCCATCTACGTGGATGTCACCAAGGATAGAATGTATTGCGATAGTGCCGACAGTTTAAGACGTCGTGCCACTCAGACAGTGATGCATGATACCTTTTTGGCCTTAGTGAAACTTCTGGCACCTATTCTTGCCTACACCACGGATGAGGCATGGGAGCATGCAGGTTTCAAAGGGTCAGTGCATGAACAAGATTTTCCAGTCACCCACGACGAGAACAAGGCAAGTGAAGCATCTACTAAGATCGACACCTTACTTGAGCTTCGTGGCGTGATCCAAACTGCGATCGAGGCCAAGGTGCAAGCGAAGGAATTCAATAAGAATAACGAAGCTTCCGTTACTGTAGCGGTTCCAGCTGATTACCCATGTCTTGCTGAGTTGAACGACCGTGAGTTCGCCACTGAGTTCTTCATCCTGGCTGACCTTAAGGTGGTGACTGGTGATGAGATTAGTGCAACAGCTGAAGCGACATCACATAGCATGTGCCCACGTTGCCGTTGCTACGAGCCATTGCTTGATTCAGGCATTTGTGAGCGTTGTGATGAGGTCATCTAGAGCTTGAACAGTTTCTTCTACAATCTATGAAAACGATCTGCTGGTTTCTTGCCTTTATTGTACCACTCTACATCCTTGATCAGGTGACGAAGTGGTGGTGCGTGCTGCACTTTAATCAACGCACACTCGTCACTTTTTTAAATAACAAAACTGGGGAGACGTATGACGGCTACCAATGGTTGAATGCTGATGGTCAATGGAAGTTGGATGTGATCAAGGATTACGTTTGGTTTCCACGTGTGCATAACCAAGGGGTGGCTTGGGGGATTGGTAATGGTTCGGCCTGGGCCCCTATCGTATTCTTGATCATTCCAGTTGTTGCACTTGTCGTGATCACAATACTGTGGAAAAAAGGATTCTTCAAACTGAAGCCTGCGAAGTTTGCGGCGCCACTTTTAGTGGCTGGTATCTTCGGGAACCTGACGTACCGATTGGTGCAGGGGTTTTACCTTGATCACCTCAGTGGTGAGTCTTTTTGGACGCGTCTGAGTAGTGGCTATGTGGTCGATTTCTTGGCGGTTAAAATCCCCTTTGTTGGTAAGGACTTTCTAGGATACAATTTTCCCGTCTTCAATGTTGCGGATAGCTGTGTGAGTGTTGCCGCGTGCATGCTGTTAATCACAGCAGTGTTCGAGAAGAAACTTGCGAACAAGCAGGGTGTTCAACTGTAATCGGTCTGATGGGTGAATTGGAACAACGGATCGCATTCATTAAGGCGATTGATGCCTTGAAGGAAGTGCAACGGAAGACGTATTTAATTTCAGAGAAAAGACTTGAGAATTCAGCTGAACACAGCTGGGCGGTCGCTACCTTTGCGATGACTTTGGTGGACTATGCTGCAGAGGGAACCGATGTGAACCGGGTGATTCAGATGTTGTTAATTCACGATATCGTAGAGGTAGATGCTGGAGACACTTTATTATATGATGAGGTACACACTGAAACGAAGGTGGAGCGAGAGCAAGCAGCGGCAGATAGGTTGTTTGGCCTTCTTCCTGAAGCTCAGGCTAATGATTTTCGAGGGCTGTGGGATGAGTTCGAAGCAGAGGAAACCTCGGAGGCGATTTTCGCAGCGGGTTTGGATCGTTTGATTCCCTTGGTGCATAACATCCATACTAATGGTCGTGCGTGGAAAGAGCTTGGGGTGCGACACGAGCAAGTGATTGCAAAGAATCAAAAGATCGCGAAAGCATCACAAGAGCTGTGGGATTATATTAAACCGCAGATCGATGCTATTTTTGAGAAATAAAGGGTAGGGCATTATTGTGCGGTGAGATCAACTCTGCCGCGGTGCTCGGAGATCCCCGCCTACCTACATAAAAAAGCCCAAGTCGATGACGACTTAGGCTTTTGAAATTTAATGCGCGATGACTGAGCGATTAAGCAATCACTTCTGCACCGAAGTAAGGAGCCAGAGCTGCGGGGATCTTGATGGATCCTTCAGCTTGTTGATATTGCTCGATAAGTGCCACGTAGAGTCTTGGAAGGGCAGTGCCTGATCCGTTGATGGTGTGACAGAAGACGTTCTTTCCGTCTTCATTCTTATAACGAAGCTTCATGCGGCGTGCTTGGTAGTCGCCAAAGTTTGAGCAGCTAGAAACTTCAAGGAACTTGTTCTGACCTGGTGACCACACTTCGATGTCATAGGTCTTGGTTGCTGAAAAGCCAACATCGCCGGTGCAAAGTTCGATCACGCGGTAGTGAAGGCCGAGCTTCTGAAGGATCGCTTCTGCATGGCCAGTGAGCTGCTCTAGTACCTCGAATGATTTTTCTGGCTGCACGATTTGAACGAGCTCGACTTTGTCGAACTGGTGCATACGGATGATCCCTTTGTTGTCACGTCCTGCACTTCCCGCTTCGCGACGGAAGCATGGAGTGTGCGTTGTGAGTTTTATAGGAAGTTGGTCTTCAGTGAGTAGAGTGTCCCGGTAGAGGTTAGTGACTGGCACTTCTGCTGTAGGGGCGAGGAACATAGCGTTGTTCTCGATACCATACATGTCGTCTTCAAATTTTGGGAGCTGGCCGGTGCCTTCCATGCATTCACGTTTAATCACGTGTGGCACGTTGACTTCCTCGTAGCCATGTTCTTCAGTTTGCACATCGAGAAGGAACTGGATGAGAGCGCGTTCTAACTTAGCTCCTTTACCACGGTAGACAACATAACCTGATCCTGAGATCCTAGTTCCGTCGTCGAATGAAATGAGCCCATGCTTTTCAGCGAGTTCAACGTGGTTGAGCGCTGAAGCAATCACTGGCTTTTCGCCCCAGACGCGAAGTTCTGGGTTCGCGTCTTCATCAGCACCGATTGGGCAGTCTGCGTAAGGAATATTAGGCACACTGAGTAGTAGAACTCTTTGGCGACCACCTACTTCAGTGATAACTTCGTCGAGATCTTTGATTTTATCACCAATCGCTTTAACAGCAGCCTTGGCTTCAGCTGGGTCAGTTCCTTCAGAGATGAGTTTGCCGATGTTCTTAGAAGCACTGTTTCTTTCTGACTGCAATGCTTGCTGCGAAGTTTCGGCCTCACGGCGTTTACTATCGCATTGTAAAATTTCATCAACCAAAAGGTAGGCGTCTCCGCCACGGTGGGCAAGCTGAGCCTTGATGCCTTCTGCATTTTCTCTGATTTCTTTGATATCAAGCATGACGCAGCTTTGTTAGCGAGTTTGATGGATTTGAGAACCTTAAAATGAAAAAAAATGCAGAAAAAGACGATACGTGTAAGATAGTTTGTAAAATAGTGTGAGAATACCCTAGAACCCTTGTGTTTGAGCTTCCTGGGCTTGTATAAGGGCGTGGGTAAAAATGCCTATTTATGTGAATGATAAAGTAATAACAACGAAGTGTGAATAATCTTAATACGCTCATATTGAGTGAGTTACGTATTTATGGCTAAGAAAATGTTAAATAAAGTGAATTTTAGGGTTGTCTAAGCACCGCTTTGTTCGTTAGGTTTCTATCAACGCATTTAAAACTACACATTACTTATGCAAATTACATTTGGAATTTTGG
>CAXMOB010000158.1:0-5571 GCA_964194815.1 Vicinamibacteria bacterium
AACCGCCAAGGTATTGGTTCTCGTATCACCCTGCACTACCGCGATCAGAGCACCCAGTCCTGCGAGGTCAGTGCTGGAAACGGCTACCTCTCGCAGAGCCCTAACGAGATCTTCACCAGCGAAACCCAGAGCAACCCGATCGATCGAGCCACCGTGCGGTGGCCCGACGGCACTAGGTCTAGCTACGTCCCACCACAAAAGCCAGGGAACCAACTATGGGAACTCAGGTATGATACCGCTGCGACCAAATAGTCAGGAAGTATGAGCGAGGAGTAGATACTAACAGGGAGTGACCAGAAATAGAGTGTCCATAAAATTATAAATATAATGAAAAAAGTGTTGTAAGCCGTTTGATCTGAGAGTCTCTTTGGAAGAAAAATATTTCATGATGGCCCCAAAAGGACTATCTGAGGATAAATATTTATCTTCACTTGTGCATAATCGTGATTATTATTTCCCCTGTAGCGATATAACCTAATTGTGAACCAACTAAACATTATAAAATAAAAACAATGATGCAGTGCGATTTCTCCTCCTTTCCAATCTTCTCAATAGTGTTCTCTGGACTCCTAGAAAAAAGCAAAACCCTAACGATATGACTGTTTTATTCTGTAATATTTTAGCTATATTAGGCTCCGTTACGTTCGCTAACACCGTAGTTGGCGATACCGCTAAAGAAGTGACTGGTACTAAGCCAAATATCGTTATTATTGTTTCCGATGATCAAGGCTATGGAGATGCGGGTTGTTATCATTCAAAGGAAGCTGAAACTCCGAACCTTGACCGAATGGCGAAAGAAGGCATGAGGCTGACGGATTTTTATGTGACACACCCCTCTTGCACGCCGTCAAGAGCAGGCCTGATGACTGGTCGTTATGCACAGCGATGCGGAGCAAACTGGGCCTTGATCAATAACAACCACCCCGCATTCAATAAGAAGAAGGTTTACAATGGCGGGATCCCGTCATCAGAAAGTTTTTTATTACCTGAGCTATTGAAAAAATCAGGTTACAAGACTGGATGCTACGGCAAGTGGCATCTCGGTTATGGGCAGGGGCAAAAACCCGCTGACCGAGGCTTTGATGACTCGCTTGTCAGTGCAATGGGGCATGTGGATTGTTTTACAGGTTTATTCTTTGGCCATCCTGACATTTTCAAAAACGGAAGAAAGCAAAACTTCTCTGGGTATACCAATGATGCTTACGTTGATACTGCCATTGAATTTATTGAGGCTAACAAGGACGATCCGTTTTTTATTTATTTGCCCTTTAATGCGGTCCACACCTCTCCTCCCACTAAAAACAGGCCTGGTGAAAACTACAGAGTCATCGTTCAGGCACCTGATGAAGATTTGAACTATTTCAAGAATAAGGGGTTTACTGGATATCGAATGCATTACTTAGCCGGCTTGAGGCGTATGGATACGGCGATAGGAAGACTTGAGGCAGCATTGCAGAAGAGTGGAGTCTCGCAAAACACCTTGATCATCTTCTTTTCAGACAACGGAGGCGACATTACTTATAAAGCTAGTAATTCTCCACTGCGTGGAGAGAAAGCAAATCTTTTGGAAGGGGGTATCCGGGTTCCTTCCATTGTGAAATGGCCAGGAGTGCTTCCCGCAGGAGAGCTATGTAAAGAGCCTTTAATGCAGTTTGATTTTTTTAATATGTCACTTGCAGCAGCAGGAATAAGTGTCCCAGAAGAGCGTAAACTTGACGGTAAGAATCCAACGGCCACCCTCAAGGGCGAAGCTGCATCTCCACATAAGCGCATGGTGTTTCAGTTTCATCGGTCTGTTGCTGTGAGAGAAGGCCGATACAAGCTTTATAGACCACATTCTAGACATGGTGGGGCCCTAGCTGAATTTGAACTGTATGATCTGGAGGCTGATATTGGAGAAACGAAAAATATTGCTGCTGAACACCCGGAAATTGTAGAGCGCCTTTCTTCTGAACCACTCATCAAAGAGTTGATGGATCTTTTCAAAAATACACCTAGAACATAGCTGTTAATTTCCCAATTGTTGTAGGGACTAACACCATTTATATAGTTACTTCATCGGCTTGTCAAAATCCTAAATATCGTTTAGTTCTGAGGGTAGGTAGTCTGTTCCTATTAAATTGATGACGTTTTTTGTATCTTCCCAATAAGGGCATATTCTCTCTCCCTGTTATGGGATCTTCAAGTTCTTTTGAATTCATCCAATCCTGATTGCAAATTTGTCTTTGATAATGCGTTGAAAGGTTGGTGTGTAATACAACAGTGAAACAGGTTTTTTGATAGAATGATTTTCCTAAGAGAGTATAACTCATCTACTCTTTGGTTCTCTAGAAATCATCTTCGATGAAGAAGAGAGAACATACTTAACGCCTCAGGCTCCACAAAGAGATGACAACACGTACCTTTTTGAAAAACATCCCAATTATCATTTTTACCATCTTTGGTTCTTTAGCATCTGCTGAGAACAGAGAGCTTCCTATGCCGCTGGTGCCCTATCCTCAGAAGGTGGAGCTAAGGAAAGGGTCATTCACTCCTAACAAACGCCTATTCCTGAGTCACGATGGCACCCATGGAGAACTGGCAGACACCTGCGTGAAGGATCTATCGGCAATGGGGTTTATCGTCTCTCACAGCAAGCCTAGTGCCCGGACGGAAGGTAGCATTATCAAACTTGAACTTGAACAGGAACGAGTGACGGATCAGAAATTAGGAACCGTGGCCTACCAGCTCAAGATCGACTCGGGCGTATCCATCGCTGCTGCGACCAGTGAAGGTCTGTTCTGGGGTACTCGTACATTGCTGCAGATCCTGCACGCCGGGTCTGAACATGCTATCCCGCATCTTACTATTTCCGATCACCCTAAATTTCCCTATCGGGGACTGATGATCGACAATGCCAGAAACTTGCACTCGATCGATTTTCATATCAAAACGATCAAGCGTATGTCCTCGTATAAGTTGAACCGCTATCAGATTCATTTCAGCGATGATCAAAGCTATACATTGCCCAGTAATGCCTTCCCGGCTCTACCCACCAAAGACCGCCATTTTACCCCAGCAGAGATCGCGAAGCTGATGGAAGTTTCACGAAGATACCATGTCATGGTCGTCCCTGAAATAGATGTACCTGGGCATGCACGAGCGTTAATTAAGGGGATCCCTTCCTTAGGATGTGGCGGAGGTGACGGCAAGCTTTGCATTGGCAAGGAACAGACCTATAAGACTCTGGAAAAGCTTTTCACTGAAGCCATGGAAATGATGCCGGGTGCCTATTGGCATCTAGGTGCCGATGAAGTTCACTATCAGGGCACCAAGTGTGCGGACTGCCTTGCACGTATGAAGAAAGAGAAGCTCGAGAATGGTGATCAACTTTTAAACTATTTCATTAACCGGATGCACGGAGTGATCAAGAGCAAGAATCGGCAGATGCTTGTGTGGGAAGGTTTCTCGCCAACTCTCAAGCCAATGATTCATAAAGACATTATTGTCTGCCCATTCGATATAAAGCACCGCGGTAAAATGCCGGCGGATTATTTTGACGCTGGATACAAGGTACTTAATACCTCCTGGACTCCTCTGTATGTGGCGGACAATCTCTACATGACCACGCCGGCGAATA
This sequence comes from Vicinamibacteria bacterium, assembly GCA_964194815.1. Classification (GTDB taxonomy): domain Bacteria; phylum Verrucomicrobiota; class Verrucomicrobiia; order Verrucomicrobiales; family Akkermansiaceae; genus Rubritalea. The sequence goes on from CAXMOB010000158.1 coordinate 3,620, forward strand.
ATAGCACTGCCTAGCCTAGCCTCCCCAATATCATCTACAAGAAAAACGTCCGTAGCAATCTAGGCGTTTTTTTTGTTTATTTATGAAATCACTGGAGTATAAACTGCGTAGCATTAGCCAGCAAGCACACTTTCTGTATCTATAAACAATTCAAATTTTATGACAATCGCACAATTAGCCAGCATCTCCGTTTCGTTTTCGTGTCTCGGCTTAGGGACTCTACAAGCGGGTGAGTTAAAAGAACAATTTAATAAGGAGGCTAAATGGAACTACTATGGAGAGGTCAAGCAAGCCGGGAAAGAGTTAGCGGTTGTGCGTCCAGGTGAGGCCTTGCTTTCCAATATTATACTCAAAGGGAATCGTAAGAAAATTCCATTTTTACAAACCAAGGAGAAGTTTCAGGATCTTCATATGAAGCTCGATTTTATGATTCCCAAGGGCTCAAACTCAGGGGTGTATTTCATGGGACGTTACGAGATTCAGATTCTCGATAGTTTTGGCAAAGCAAAAGTCGGAGCCGGTGATATGGGCGGACTTTATCAGCGCTATGATGAAGAGAGGAATCCCAAGGGATTTGAGGGAGTGCCTCCACAAGTTAATGCGACCAAGGCACCTGGAGAGTGGCAGACAATGGAAGTTACTTTCCGTGCACCACGTTTCGCTAAAGATGGTAGCAAAACGCATCACGCTAAATTCATCAAGGTGCTCATCAATGGTAAATTAGTTCATGAAAATCAAGTGGCCAAGGGCCCTACGCGTTCCTCAAAATTTAATAATGAGATTGCCGGAGCTGAGTCCATTTATATTCAAGGTGATCACGGTCCCATTGCGATCCGTAGTATCGAACTGAAACCATTACAACTCAGCACTGCGGGTGAGCCTGTCCTGAAAGGAGCGGAAGCGACTCCTCTGGATGACAAAGGCCAGCCGATGGTGAACATCGTGGATGTGGGGCATAAAATATTCGTGGCAAAAGGCTGCGTAGAGTGTCATGCGGTTGACAAGGGCGTGATCAAAACCGGCCCGTCTCAGTATGGAATATTTACTCTCAAAGGAAAAGAAATCGAAGTCTTAGAAGTAGCCGAAGGCCGTAAGATAAAGCGCCCAGCAACGATCGAATACCTCAAGGATTCACTGCGCCGTCCGGGCGAAATACTGTCGCTCAAAGCAGATGGTACCAGTCATCTCCCGGTGATGCCTCCCTACAGCTACAAAATTCTCAATGATGAGGATATAACAGCACTGCACAGTTACCTGGTGACCCTTAATCCGCAAGCTGATGCAGGACCGAAGGTTGTTTGGAAAAAGAAGCAAGGTGCCAAGTATGATATAGCAAAAGATAAGATCTCAATATGGATCAAAGATTTCCCACGTTTAGAGCGTGTAGACATGGGTGAACATGTATCTGGGCGTGCTTACCACGTCGGTTTACCTGGTGATCTGAACTATAGCTTTGATCCCCGTAGCATGGCGATCGCACAAGTCTGGGATGGCCCATTTATGCGCAAGCCAGACCAAGTAGGCCGCGGCAAAGGTGCTGGCGAAAAAGGATTCAAAAGTAGGGTCTACACCGATCTGGAGAATTTATTTCAAGCCTACGACTCTAAGGGAAAACTAGTTGATCTAACCTTTGCCTCACCGGCACGGATGCAAGACGAGGAACAATCGAAGAAGTTTTTAGCAGACACCTCAGATTTTCTTGCGGTGGTGAGCACTTTTCCTGCAAAATTTTTAGGAGTGGAAACACCAAAGAAGCAAGTTCCACGGTTCAGCTACTCTGTCGGAGCCAATAAAATCGATTTAGAACTTAACATTAGCAAGAGCATGCAACTGGAGGCCAAATTTAAGATGAGCCTCAAGAGTGAGCAGCAGTTCTTGATTCCGAAACAGGGACTTAAGGACGTCTCGGTATCTATTGGAAAAATCAGCGAAGGCAAATGGACTGTTCCAGC
>CAXMOB010000159.1:0-12719 GCA_964194815.1 Vicinamibacteria bacterium
ATCGCTACAAAAAATAAGGGCGATGGTTTCAATTGAACCATCGCCCTTTAAAATTCACTCCTAGAGAATAATTAATCTTCGAGTGCTTTGTATCCCACCATGCGTTGGTTTTTGAGATCCCAGAGACGGAAGTTGAACAACTGAAGCGATTTGCGAATCGTCAATGGCTCAACTGCCTGGAAGATTTCAGAATCATTGTAAGCTGCTTCTAGTTTGTAATTAGGAATCTTCGCACTCAAGTGATGAATGTGGTGGAAACCAATGTTACCTGTGAGCCACTGAAGCGGTTGTGGTAATTTATAGTATGAGCTGCCCTCAAGAGCACTTTCAACAAGTGTCCACTTTTCGGTATATGCCCAGTAAGTCTCTTCAAACTGATGCTGAACATAGAACATCCAAACTCCGGCGATTGCTCCAACAGCAATCACAATCAATTGAAGCATCAGGAACTGCCACCAAGCATCGCCATACCATCCAAGAGCCCACACCATCAATACTGAGTAGATAGCTAAACCAACATTGGTAAGGTAGACGGACATCGCACCATTCTTGCCAGTGTGCTTACGCACGAAGCGTTGCTTCACAACAAATACAAGAATTGGGCCAATGAAGAAGATGATCAACGGATTTCTGTAGAGACGGTATTTGAACTTCGTCTTCGTATCCGCTGCCTTGTATTCGTCGACAGTCAGTGTCCAAATGTCACCAAATCCGCGTTTATCAAGGTTGCCAGAGGTCGCGTGGTGAAGCTTGTGGTCCTTACCCCAATCGTGGAATGGTGAGAACGTCAACACTCCCGTAAAGTAGCCTGCTATCTTATTGGCTGTCTTGGTTTTAAAGAAACTATAGTGACCACAGTCGTGGAAAATGATGAACATACGCACCACCAAAACACCTGGCAATGGAGCAATGGCTGCGGCTGTCCATAGCTGATCATGCCTCACAAAGTAGGCCATCAGTGCCCAAAGACCCAAGTACGGTCCAACGCTGTTTACGATCTGCCAAATACTTGATTTCACATCTGGTTTAGAATACTTCTTAACCGCGGCATACCATTCAGGACGAGCCTTTTTCTTTTTCTCTGTAGAACACATAAAGATTTGAGTTTTTACTGATGAAAAGTGTGCAATCGCAACGACTACAGGATTCCTTATCTCCCAGCTAGATTCCCATAACTCACAAACCACTCACATTCAAACCCTATTTACCTAATACTTTTCCATCAAACACTCGTTCTGCCGTTTCTTTAATCCGAAATGCCAATTTGGCCACCCTTTTTACTTTCACGAATTCTCCTTTTCGATAAGAATCCCGACAACGACAGGGGTGTCCGCCACTTGAATGAGTGAAAACGGACTGAGATTCGCGTAAAACGTGAAAACCCTTGGAACCTGATGCGGCTAATACCGTCGAAGGAAGTCGACCACATCCATAAGAATTGGTCCTCTGTCACCCAATACCTGTCGTCCTTAACCACGACAGGTTTTTCTGTTTTTAAAGCAGTTAACCAGCAAAATACAACAGACTATGATCATTAAAGACGATTCCACACCCACTCCTGAAGTGCCAGAAAACTCTCACCAGCGCTCTGACTACACGGGAAACTTCATCGAAAACCTCGATAACTCTGAGGAGCTCGCGGCCATGGAGAAGGATCCAACAATCTTCCCGAACTCTACCCGCGTCTACGTTGCGGGTAAGATTCACCCATCAGTCCGCGTGCCGATGCGTGAAATCCGCCTGTCAGATACAGAGCACCCAAATGGCCGTATCGAAGCAAACCCTGCTATCCGCGTCTACGACTGTGCTGGCCCGTGGGGCGACCCATCATTCGATGGCAACCCACGTGAAGGACTACCAGCACTGCGTCGCGACTGGATCATCGACCGCAAGGATGTCGAAGAATATGATGGCCGCGAAATGACGCCGATCGATAATGGCTACCTTTCTGAATCTCACGCTGAGAAATACAACGAAAAGAAAGCGGCAATCAACAAGCTCAAGGAATACCCTGGACTCAAGCGTAAACCTCTCAAAGCATCTGCGGGTCACCCCGTCACTCAAAAGTGGTATGCTGACCAAGGCATCATCACTCCTGAAATGGAATTCATCGCGATCCGTGAAAACATGGGTCGCATGGAAGAATTCAAGACGGTGCACGATCGCTACCCATCAGTAGAAGAACTTCCTGAAGATGCATCCGACGCCATTAAGGCATTCATCCAAAGCAAGAAACACAGCCCTGAAGGCTACGAAATGCCGCGACCGTCTGAGATCGACCCATTCAAGCAGGTTTCTCGTAACCGCATGGACCACCAACACCCAGGACAACCGTTCGGTGCTGAGATCCCGAATCTCATCACAGCTGAATATGTGCGCTCTGAAGTAGCTCGCGGCCGTGCCATCATCCCAGCGAACATCAACCACCCAGAAATCGAGCCAATGATCATTGGTCGTAATTTCCTCATCAAAATCAATGCCAACATCGGTAACTCTGCTGTGGCATCAACCATCGATGAAGAAGTGGAAAAAATGCGTTGGGCCACTGCTTGGGGTGCCGACACCGTGATGGACCTTTCTACAGGAAAGAACATCCACGCCACTCGCGAATGGATTCTCCGTAACTCACCAGTGCCAATCGGCACCGTGCCAATTTACCAAGCCCTCGAAAAAGTAAACGGTCACATCGAATCACTCACTTGGGAAATCTTCCGCGACACGCTGATCGAACAAGCTGAGCAAGGGGTCGACTACTTCACCATCCACGCTGCAGTTCTACTCCGCTTCGTGCCACACACAGCACGCCGCATGACGGGTATCGTTTCTCGTGGTGGTTCCATCATGGCGAAGTGGACACTCGCACACCAAAAGGAAAACTTCCTCTACACCCATTGGGAAGACATCTGCGACATCTGTGCCGCTTACGACGTTTCATTCTCTATCGGTGACGGTCTCCGTCCTGGCTCAATTGCTGACGCCAACGACTACGCACAACTTGCCGAACTTGAAATCCAAGGCGAACTCACCACACGTGCCTGGGCTAAAGGTTGTCAGGTGATGAACGAAGGACCTGGCCACGTGCCACTCCACCTCATCAAAGAGAACATGGAAAAGCAAATCGAGTGGTGCCACGAAGCTCCATTCTACACGCTTGGGCCGCTCACCACTGACATCGCCCCTGGTTACGATCACATCACTTCCGGTATCGGTGCTGCCAACATCGGTTGGTATGGCTGTGCAATGCTTTGCTACGTGACTCCAAAAGAGCACCTCGGCCTTCCAAACAAGGACGACGTGCGTGAAGGTGTCATCACTTACAAACTTGCGGCACACGCTGGCGACCTTGCAAAAGGCCACCCAGCTGCTCAGGAACGTGACAACGCAATCTCCAAAGCTCGCTTCGAATTCCGCTGGCGTGACCAATTCGCACTAGGGCTCGACCCAGCACGTGCGATCGGTTACCACGATGAAACTCTACCAGCTGAAGGCGCCAAAACCGCTCACTTCTGCTCAATGTGTGGACCGACCTTCTGCTCAATGAAAATCACTGCCGACGTCCGTAAATACGCCGCCGACAATGGTTTCACAGAAGAAGCCATCGCAGCCAAAGGCCTCGAACAAGCCACTGCCGAGCTCACAGGCCAGCCGGTTTAATTCTAACCAACGGCGTCTCCCCCGCGAGACGCCGTTTTTATTTCAAATATGTTCCTTAAAATCTCCATACCTTCCCTAATTCTACTCTCATTACTCACCTTCTCGTGTTCAAAAAAAGACACTTCTATACCCTCCCTCACTATAGAACCAACACCCGCCGTGACTATATCTTCATCATCCACACCTCTCCATGAAGCTGCCAAAAATGGAGACCAGAAACTCTGTGAAATATTAATTTCCAAAGGTGCCGACATCCATAAAGTCAATCAGTGGGGTGACACTCCTCTTACTACTGCCGTATCAGCTGACCACGTTGAACTAAGTCGCTACCTATTAACAAACGGGGCCAAAATCAGCTATACATACAAACATGAAGACACCCCGGAAAAGCGAAAACAATTCGCACAGAAATCCGACGCCATTTTTTCTAATATTGAATTACAAAAGCATCTTAAAGAACAGTTCGCTGACCTCCCAGAGGATTTGCGTAAAGAAATGCTTGAGGCTGCTAATGGCAGTGAAATGAAAAAATCTATGGTCGACCTCCATTTTGAAGAGTCTACCGAGAACGCAATCGAACACGCCACCTCCCTCGATATGCTCAAAATGCTAGTGTTGGAATTCAACGCAGATATCAACTACGTCGCCTCCGATGGCACCTATCCACTAGCCACTTTTTCAGAAACTGAACCTCATCATGACCAAGGCGAATTGGAAGCTATTCGTTGGATGCTAAGCAACGGAGCCAATCCTAACAACACCTCAACTGGTGAAACAGCTATCTTTAAAGCCATAACTTACGATAACTTCGACATCACCAAACTCCTTCTCGATCAAAGAGCCAATATCAATGCCATCGATGTCGACGGTTGGTCACCTCTCTTTGCTGTCAAATCTCTCGAAATGGCAAAGCTCCTTATCGCAAAAGGAGCCGACCCCACTATCACTGACCAAGCTAACTTCGCCTGCTGGGGTTTCATCAAAGACAAAGAAATTACATCCTATCTCAAAGCCCAAGCAAAAAAACGCGGTCTAAAAACCTGGACCACCTACCCTAAACGGTAAAGCTCCCTTTTACCTTTTACCTTTTACCTTTTACCTTTTTCCTTTTAACCCTTTTCCTTTATCCTTTGAACTCCTTCTTCGATTTCTGCTCCGGTATAGGCACTGCACGGATGGCTCTTGAGTCACTCGGTGGCTGCTGTGTCGGTCATGCCGAAATCGACCCAAAACCCCACCACACCTACCAATTATTCTTTGGTGATGAAGAAAAGAACTGGGGCGACCTGATGGCAATCAACCCAGCCGAACTCCCAGATTTCGACTTGATGGTAGCTGGTTTCCCCTGCCAAACCTTCTCCATCGTAGGCAAACGAGACGGCATGCAAGATGCACGCGGCCAAATCATCCATGGCCTGTGCTCGATTCTCAAACACAAGAAAACTCCCTTCTTTCTGCTCGAAAACGTCAAGGGCCTAGTCAATCACCAAGGTGGCGACACCCTCAAGGAGGTACTCCGTCTTCTGGACGACACCGGATACCGTGTTGAACATCGTGTGCTCAAGTCCACCGACTTCGGTATCCCGCAAATCCGCGAACGCATCTTCTTTCTCGGAGTCCGTAAAGATCTCGACCACGATATTCAGTTCCCTGAACCAATAGTCCCAAGCTACCAGCTCAAAGACTACCTCTGCGACCAAGACCCCAAACATATCTTTGATTTCGATTCTAAAGCAGGTCAAACCTTCACCACCTACCTTGCTAACAAATACAATCAAGGCCATCATGACATCGACGCCTTAATGCAACACGACCACCTGGTGATAGACACTCGTCAAAGCGACCTTCGTCAGTTCAACAACTGCATCCCCACTCTCCGAACAGGCCGTCACGGCATCTTCTATGTCCGTAACAAACAGCTCCGCCGCCTCTCAGGTTACGAAGCCCTTCTCCTCCAAGGCATCCCCCACCACATCGCCATAAAAGCATCCTCAGTCCCCACCACCAACCTCCTCTCCCAAGCCGGCAATGCGATGACCGTCAATGTCATCAAAGCCCTCGGTAAAACTTTTCTCCCCAAACCATAAAAGATGACCACCATCTTCCCCATACCACCCTTCTCAATAAGCCAGCAATATTGGGAGCAATCACCATGCTGGCATTCGCGTAAATTCGCAAAGATTCGCGGTTTGTTCCTTTCATCATTCTAGTTTTTTCGTGTGTTTCGTGTGTTTCGTGGTTCAATCGCCACGTGCAGCTAACGCCCAACCAACTCAAAGCCAACATCCAATTCATCGCCAATAAAGTCGGCTTTGACGATTGCCGCTTTTCCCTTGCTGCCACCTCACCGAATTCAGATCGCTTTTACGAATGGCTTGCCGCCGGCACCGCTGGCGACATGAAATGGCTCGAACGCGACCCACACCGCCGGGTCGACCCCAGAGAAGTTGTTCCAGGAGCAAAAACTGTCATCAGTCTAGCCTTCAACTACAACCCTGGCGACCACCCCGACGTCGGCTATAAAATCGCACGCTACTCTTGGAACGAAGACTACCATGACATCATCGATGACATGCTCAAGGACCTCAACGAAGCACTCGCTGAGATGGGTGGGCAACAACGCTACTATGTCGACACCGGCCCTGTGCTCGAACGCGATTTCGCCACAGCTTCTGGGCTCGGCTGGAATGGCAAATCCACGGTGCAGATTCACCCAAAACTCGGCACCTGGTTTTTCCTTTGTGAGCTAATCACCACCCTTGAGATCCCGCCCGACGACGTCCACCCCGAGCGTTGCGGTAAATGCACTGCCTGCATCACTGCTTGCCCGACCAATGCCATCACCGGACCGAGAAAAATGGATGCTCGCCGCTGTGTTTCCTATCTCACTATCGAGCACATGGGCTCGATCCCTGAAGAACTTCGACCCCTGATGGGCGACCGTATCTACGGCTGCGACGACTGCCTTTCCGCCTGCCCGTGGAATAAGTTTGCCAGCCTCGCACGCGAAACCCGCCTACACGCACGCCAAGAAATTTTTGCCTACACCTTAGTCGACTTTCTCAGCTTCGATGAAGACCGATTCCGTAAAGTCTTTGCCAAGTCACCGATCAAACGCATCAAGCTCAACCGCTTCCTCCGCAACATCTGCGTGGCACTAGGAAACGTAGGGGAAAGCAAGGATATCAAAGCTCTAGAAGCCTGTGCCACAAAGCACGACGAGCTTGTTAAAGAACACGCAGACTGGGCCATCGCAGAAATCAAACGGCGGCTATCCACTTGACACGTTATAACATTGGTTATAACATGTAAGTATGGCATCACTTGACACACTCAAAATCACAAAGATAGGAAACTCCTCTGGGGTTATCTTACCACGTGAAATTATGGATAAACTAAACGTCATCCAAGGTGATCAACTTAGTTTAACCATCACAGATGGTGAAATTCGGCTTTCGCCATACGATGAAAACAAAAAGCTTCAACTCGATCTTGCACGTGAAATCATGCGCGAAAATCGAAATATGCTCCGTAAATTAGCCGAATAAGAATATGGCTTCTGAACCTCTTTGGCTAGACGCGAGCGTCGTTGCTATTTTCCACGACGAGCAAATCAACGAACACGGAGGTATTCATGGAATCCGTGACGTGGGCATGCTCGAATCAGCCCTTAATCGCCCAGTTCAATTATGGAACTATGGAGATCCCCCTCCTGACATCTGCGCTATGGCTGCCGCCTATGCCTTTGGACTTGCTAAAAATCATCCCTACTTGGACGGAAATAAAAGAACTGCAGCAATCTGTTGCGAGTTGTTTCTCCGGCTCAATGGCTATCATTTTACTGTAGATGAAGTTGCCAAGTACCCTCACTACCTTTCCCTAGCTTCTGGTGATCACAGTGAGAATAGTTTTACTGATTGGCTACGCAGCGTCACCACCTCAGCCTAGTACTCACCTTTATACCTAATGCTTAAAGCACACGACGAGCACAGTATCTTGATCCCTGGGCTCGACCTCTGGTTAGATCATCGCACCGCAAAACGCCACGGATTTGTGTCGCACGCCCATGCCGATCACTTCGCACGCCACGATCGTATTCTATGCTCAATCGAAACTGGTGCGATCCTGAGAAAGCGTTTCAATGTGCCAAAATCTCAGATGCACACACTGGATTTCCATAAGCCATTCGAATACAAAAAGCACACCCTAGAACTTCTGCCAGCTGGTCACATCACCGGCTCCGCCATGCTCCACGTCACCAGACAATCTGATGGTGCAACTTTACTTTTCACTGGCGACTTCAAAACGCGACCATCGCACACCGCGAAACCAATTGTTTTCAAACAAGCCGACCACCTGGTGATGGAAACCACCTTCGGTAAGCCACATTATGTGATGCCTCCAACCGAAGATGCCGTGACTCAGCTCGTAGAATTTGTCGACCAATCACTCGCTGACGGCTACACCCCGGTCCTGCTCGCCTACGCCCTAGGTAAAGCACAAGAAGCTCACCACATTTTAGGACAGCATGGCATAGCTCCCGTGCTCCACCCAAGTGTCGCCAAGATGTCAACCGAGTGCATCCGCATGCGCGTCGACCTCCCTGACTACTATTACTTAGACGAGCTCTGCCCGCAACGCCATTGCATCATCATGCCTCCCGGAGCAAGAATGAGCACCTACCTCAGCTCAATTGGTAAACACCGCACAGCCATGCTCACTGGCTGGTCACTCGACACTCCTGTCCCCCGTCGCTACAACGATGTCGATGCCCTCATCCCACTATCAGATCACGCCGATTACCCTGGATTGTTAGAATGCGTCGAAAAGGTAAAACCAAAGACCATCACCACCATCCACGGTAGCACCAAAGAGTTCGCAGCCGACCTCCGCAAACTCGGCCACAATGCCTGGTCTGCCTGTGGTAAAGATCAACTAGATCTACCCCTAGCATAAGAATAGCAATTCACGCGAATACTCCCAATGACAAGAATGGGAACCACCAAAGACACTAAAAACACGAAATAAAAAATAAAAAAATCCCAACACCAGTCAACAAGCTTAGCATTTTGTCAATTCTGCAAATTTTGTTCATTCTGTCAAAAAACCATCGCCTCCCCACACCCACAAAAAAAGCCAGCCCCCTAAGGAACTGGCTTCATTAAATCCTTTGAGAACGTATCTTTACACCTCGATCCCTGAACGCACAAGCAATGGAGCTAGCTCGGGATCGCGACCCATGAACTGCCGATATGACTCGTCTACTGGGCGGCTGTTACCAACCGCGAGGATTTTCTTACGGAAATCCATGCCAGTCTCTTCGTTGAAAATACCTTCTTTTTGGAAGCGGGTGAATGCGTCAGCATCAAGCACCTCTGACCACTTATAAGAGTAGTAACCAGATGCGTAAGCAACAGCTCCTGAGAACAAGTGACCAAACTTACGGAGCACAGATGGCCCTTTCGTTGGAGTTGCCATACGATAGTCCTTCAAGATCTCTGTGTCGATCTCGTCTAGGTCACGGCCAACATACTTATGAAGGTTAATGTGCAATTCGAGGTCAAGCTTGCCCATCGTCAACTGACGCATGAAAACTGTGCCACTGCGAAAGTTTTTGGCAGCTATCATCTTATTGAAGAGCTCTTCAGGAATCACTTCACCAGTCTCGTAGTGACGCGCAAACATGTCGAGCGACTCGCGATCCCAACACCAGTTCTCAAGAATCTGTGATGGAAGTTCGACGAAGTCCCATGGCACATTAGTTCCAGAAAGTGATTTGATCGTGATATTGGCTAACAAGTGGTGTAACAAGTGACCGAATTCGTGAAAAATTGTCTCCACCTCTCGGTGATCTAGCAGTGCTGGTTTATCGCCAACCGGCTTGGTCATGTTACCAATGATCAAGCCAACGTGTGCGATGAATGAACCATCAGCTTGAGGCCCACCAGTTTTAAGCGAGTTCATCCACGCTCCACCACGCTTACTTTCACGTGGATGCCAATCTGCATAGAACGATCCAAGATGTTGCTCAGAAGTCCCATCGTAAAGATCATAGTAAGAACACTCCTCGTGCCAAACTTGAACACAACCTTCTTTGTCCTCACCAAAGCAAGTGTCGCGTTCTTCAATACGGATATTAAACACTTTAGAAAAGATATCGAACATGCCCTTCATCACTTGAGAAACCTCAAAGTATGGACGAAGTTCCTGTTCATCAAAATCATACTCTTCAATACGCATCTTCTCAGACCAGTAGGCTCCTTCCCAAGGTTCAAGTGGAGCCGGCTCTGAACCAGTCTTCTTTGCTTTGTAGGCTTGTAATTCTACTTCGTCTTGATGGAACGCTGACTTCACCTTCGCATGGAGGTCTTCCACGAACTTCAAGGCGGTCTCGCCATTCTTAGACATACGTTGCTTAAGAATCATATCAGGAAAATGCTTCTCCCCGAGTATTTCAGCCTTCTCTTGACGATACTTGAGGATGTCCCACACCTTGTCTGTGTTATCCCATTCACCAACGAGACCAATCGTATTCAGGCCTTGCCAAATTTCCTTGCGTAAATCATCGCTGTCCGCGTGCTGAAGCACTGGGTAGTAGGATGGGTACTGAAGCGTAAAGCGCCACTTTGGATCGTCTTCAGACCCGTGACCCTTCGCCAGCGCATCGAGACGGGCACCTTCTGTGAACATCTCCGGAATACCAGCAAGACGATCTCCGTCATGAACGATCAACTCCCAAGCATTGGTCGAATCGAGCGTGTTCTCAGAATATTTCTGGGTGATTTCAGAAAGCTTAGCGTCGACTTCTGTCACCCTTGCCTTCTTCTCGTCATCAAGGTCTGCGCCAGACTGGATAAAGTCTTGGCATGTCTCTTCCACAAAACGCTTCTGAATGGCCGTTAGGCTCTCTACTGCTGAGCTTTCAGAAAACGCCTTAAGTGATGCCCAAATTTTGGGATCAAGTGAGATTGATGAGAAGAATGCGGACACCTTGGGAAGCATCAAGTTGAGTGCCTCACGCTGTGCCTCATTGTTACTAACTGAATCAAGGTGATTAAGTCTTCCCCAGCCGCGGCCAAGTTCTTCCGTTGCATTTTCAAGTGCTACGAATGTGTTGTCATACGTGACGGCATCAGCTGAAAGGTCACGGATCACTTGAAGGCGAGTTTCCGCAAGTTCAATCGCGTGGTTGATGTCAGCTTCAACATGATCAGGAGTCAATGTTGACCAACGGATTTGCGGATCGTCCGCTAAGAATGGATGGTTCATAAGATGGTATTAAATAGAGTTACAAAAAGTGATCATTCGCTTACGCTTACGCTTTTAGTTCAAAGCGACGCTCCTCGGTGTTTTTGTGCACAGTTCCTGCATCAAAAACCTTTCCGTGCATACAGACATAAACGCCATTTGGCTTCGACTGCACCGCACCGAGCGCCGTGCCTATATTAAAGATTGCGTCGGTCTCGCGAAAACGTGATGGAGCCAGTGCCCCAGTGAGGACAATCGTCTTACCTTCGATCCCTTGAAGGAACTCAGCAGTCTGGCACATCGTATCAGTGCCATGAGTAATCAAAATCTGAGAGGCATTGCACTCTATGCAATTCTTGCGAATCAACGCACGATCCTCCTCAGTAATTTCTAGGCTGTCCTTACGTAAAAGTGAGATCAGCTCAAATTCTACCGTCGCTCCCACTTCCTGAAAAATGTGAGGAATCGTCGGGGCTCCGATTTCATATTCTGAGGTCGCGTCAAAGTAGATTTTATCAATCGTCCCGCCTGTAGTTAAAATAAGCATCGTGTCACAAATTGGATCTCCCAAGCAATAATAGCGAATGTCCGTAATGCAACTGCTTTTTCCTTAATCTGCACTTCAAACTGGAACAATCTAAGGTGGCTCGCCGATCTTTCCCTCGATCTACTGCAATAGTCTTGCAAAGCAGATCAAAACCATGGTCAATTCCTCTCACAAACTATGGCTGACATCGCACACCAATCACTCTACGAAGTCTTCGAACATCAAAAGACTGAGCTTCTACTCCACCTTCTGACCACTCGACCAGAACTCACCTCAGTGGCTATCTTCCTCCGCACCCGTGAGGGTGTCCACGCCTTGAATACTGAACTTCGCAATGCTGGTATCGTGGTCGACTCTGTCCACCCTACTAAAAAGGAAAGCCAACGAGAGCTAGCTCTTAGAGATTTTAAAAATGGCAAGCTTCGCGTCATCATCACCACCGACGCCTACGCTCGTAGTGTACAGGTCGAAGGCGCCAGCCACATTGTCAACTATCAGCAACCAGAAATCTACCAAGACTATGCTGGCAGAGCGGAACAAATGATCACCTCTGACGCTGAACATAAACAACTCATCACTTTCGCCACTCCTCAAGACCGAGATAAGTTAGCACAACTCGAGAAACACCTCGGCACTTCACTTCCACGTCTCACTGCCGAGGGGTTCAGCTACGACAGCAAAGACGAAACCGTGAAAAATCGTAAAAATGCGGCTAATCCTAATCGCACAAAAAGCCGAGGAAGTAAGTCAAAGCCACTTCAAAATAAGAAGCAGAAGCTTAGGAAAAATGGTAAATAATGCGTATCATAAAAGCTACTTCAGTAGATTAGTTGGGCTCCTAGTGAGCCTTAATTTTCTCGTAAGCTTGGCTCATGGACAAGCTTCCACTAAGTTCGATAAAGTCATTTCTGAAATGAAACCTTATGTTGGGCAGCACATTGCTGGTGTCGATACAACAACTCTAAAAGGCAAAGTAATGTGTGGCTATCAAGGCTGGTTCGCGGCGAAGGGCGATGGCTCAGAGCTAGGCTGGAAGCACTATTCTGGGCGGCAAGGTTTGAAGCCAGGGAGCTGCACATTCGATATCTGGCCAGACATGAGTGAGCTAGACGAGGATGAGAAATTTACCACACCTTTCAACTACAATAATGGAAAACCGGCAAAGCTGTTTAGCTCATATCATCGTAAAACAGTGGTGCGACATTTCAAATGGATGGAAAAATATGACATCTCTGGTGTCTTCCTACAGCGTTTCGGATCATCATTAAAA
>CAXMOB010000160.1:0-13613 GCA_964194815.1 Vicinamibacteria bacterium
ATTCTGAGCCAGAATCAAACTCTCCATATTTTATAAAAACGTGGCGTATAAGATAAACGTAAACTACACGAATGTAGCTTCAATTTATATATACTTAAAATTGACAAGTGTGTGTGATCCCCGTTTTAAATGGATCTCACATTGCCTGTGCTCAAATATTCACTCAAGTTTAACCTCGAGCTTTTTCAAAACACAACACACATTTCAGTTTTTCTATCCGCTAATTATTATCGTCATCCAAAGTATGATTCGCATCTTACTTTTCGTTAACCATCCGCTTTTGTGGAAGCAAATGGAGACTCGATACTGACTAGCTGAATTGTGAAAGATCTAATACGAGGAGATAAAAAAACCGACCGTGCTGACTCTTGCGAATCTCGCTGCGATCGACTGGCTTGTCGCTCTCGTTGCCGGCGTTTGCTGCGGCGAAGCGGAAACTACATTTTTTCCTATAAAGCACAAGATCTTTTTACCATCCTTTTGAAGTTTTTTTACTGAAGCTCTGTAACCCTCTAAAAATCAGCAACGAGAGGCTTTTGCATTTCTCATTCACCGGTCTAAATCACCTCCACATACACGTCTGCATACAAAAAAACACGAATCGCAACGCAACTCGTGTCTCCATTTCTATGAGTTTTCTAATATCTGCAAGGCTAAGCACCCAGTATATGCTTTTTCATGTTAGCCAAGACCTCGGCACAACGCTCCTCATTACCACCTTTGACCTCAGCCGTAGCCCAACCCGAGTAATTAATTTCAAGTAAAGCCTTCCTTACATCAGCCCAGTCAACGTCGCCTTCGCCAATTTTACAGAAGCCATTCTCTTTACCCCAATCCTTAACATCCAGCTTCACGATACGCTTACCTAAGGTGCGAATCCATTCTGCCGGCTTACCAAAACGCTGATGATTCCCGATATCAAAATAAGAACCTACCCACGGTGAGTTGATTTCATCGATATACTTTTTCAAAAGATCAGCCGACTGGTTATCGTCACCTTTCGGGTCGTATAAAAAGCCGTTCCAAACGTTTTCAATAAGAATATGCACACCTTCAGCCGAAGCCATAGGCAACACTTCTTTAATACATGCGATCGAGCGATCCCACACTTGCTGATGCGTCGCTCCAGCTTTCACCACACCCGGAACGATGAGCACAGCCGATCCACCCACAAGCTTAGTATCCCTTATGCATTGCTTCAAGCCCTCAACCGCTTCAGCTCTTTTTTGTGCAGATGGGTCAGAAAAACAAATTCTCCAATGAAGAGAGTTAACTACACCGTGTATCGGAAACTGTAATTGCTCACCAGCTTTCTTGCATTGTTCCTTATTTAATCCACCAGGAGAGTTTAGTTCGATACCGTCAAAGCCAAGTTTCTTGATAGGTGCAAATTTCTTAAATGGATCAACTCCGCCAAAACCACACATCCCAATCTTTAAGGATAATTTAATCCTGCCTTCAGGGATGGTTGGGCCGCTAGGCGCCGGGGAGCCTTGTGCTCGAACCATGCCAGCGCCCGCTGCAGCTAGTGCTGATGTCGCCAAAAATTGTCTTCTAGAAGTGCTCATGTAATTATTTATTCCTTATACAACCATAGAGCTGACACCTTATCACTCATTTTGTAGCCATCTCCTCAACGTCGAACCGATAGTAGCTCTTTATGCCCGTCATTAAAGTGTAATTGTCCACTCCAACTAACACCATTAAAGCTCGACCTTTTCAAGACGGCTACAGCTTGGTGACCATTGGCTCCATAAACATTTATGAACATGGTGCCCTTAAGAGAATTATCCCCCACCAGCCTCCAAACACGACCTTTATCAAGCTCCAAACGCCCAGCAACCTTTTCTACAGTAGTCCAACGCAGACTAAGCTTTGCGTCTTCCACTCCCAAACTCCCAGCGTAATCAGCCTTTATACTGGCATTCTTCTTATTCGATTTTTCTTTTGAAAATGACACCGTTCCCAAATTCGTCTTCCCCTCCCAGCTCTCAGCCCCCAAATTCTTCACTTGATTCAATCTTGCAAACCTCACTTTGCGGCCTTGATACCACAAGGATATCTCCATTTTAGCTGGTGCTACAAGTTCACCATTTAAATAATACAAGGTGCCACCTTCGTGTAAAAAACAATAGCCCGTGAATTCCCTAGGACTATTCCAACTTAGTGCAAAATACGCCTCATCCTCTTCATAGATTCCAGAATAAACAAGTGTATCCCTATCTAATCGATGGTGCACAAATTCCGGCGGCACAGGCGCCACTTTTCCTTGTGGGGCTACCTCCAGTTTTTCACCTTTAGCCAACTCTTTCAATAACTGAGTCCGATTCAGTAAAGCAAGCGACTCACCATCACTATCAATCTTTACCCAATGCTTATTTTCAGAGGGCAAAAAATCGCCCATATCTGAAAAAACCGCCATGATAGACTTCCCTTGGGCTCGTAGAAGCTCTTTGTTCCACGCCTTAGTAAACGGGCTGTTCCCTCCTTTGACTCCATCAGGAACGGTCTGACCGGGCTTCCCTGAATACACAACCATCGAACCACGGCTCAATTGATTCGTGCGTACCGCTGCCATTCCTCCTTTACTTACAGCCCTAGTGCGACGCCATGAACGTGTCGCCCCGAAAGGATCATCGCGACAGCAATCCAAAACAACCACCTTAACCTTGGCTACTTTCAATTCAGTTAACACATTGGTTAATGAAAGTGCCTCCCACTTCTGATCCCCTTTTTTCTCCAGCCGAGCATCCACTGGGATAATATAATTACTACCATCCACTTCAATCCCATGACCTGCATAGAAGAAAACTACCTTTTCTGCACCTTTCGCTTTTTCTGAAAACCTAGCCAAGCCCTTCGTCATTTCAACAAGATTAGCATCCTTAAGTAAGGTCACATTATAGCCACCTTCCGTGAGACGCTTCGAAACCAATCCCACATCATTCACCGGATTATCCAGCTTAGGGCAATTTTCATAATCGCTATTCCCTATTAACAAGGCGAGCGGCTTTGCACTCAACGAGGGAAACACACACATCAATATAAGCAAGCAAGCCAACTTCATAGCGACAAGCTACAGTAATCAGCCTCATCATCAAGATCACATTCGGCCAACAACTGCCACACCGCCGACTCGCTCTCATCTTGACTAATTAAAATGCTAAGATAGGTTGCCTCCATGCACGAACGATCTGGCATTTTATTACTTGTCTCAGGCCCATCTGGCTCAGGTAAAACGACCCTATGTGAACGGCTCGCCACTACCGGCGAAGCCTATTACGCCATTTCTGCCACCACCCGTCGTCCTCGTCCAAGTGAGGTCGATGGCGAAGATTACTTCTTCCTTGGCATGGATGAATTCAAATCAAAAATCACAGACGGAGACTTTATTGAGTATGCCGAAGTGCACGAAAATTTCTACGGCACACTCAAATCCGAGGTAGTTGACAAGATCAACAAAGGACTCGATGTTGTCATGGACATTGATGTGCAAGGAGCTGACCTAGTGAGAGCCTGCAATGATCCACTCATCCAAAATGCACTCGTCGACCTCTTCGTCACCCCATCAAGTGAAGAAGAATTAAGAAATCGTCTCGTTGGGCGACAAACCGACAGTGAAGATGTCATCGCAACGCGCATGCAAAATTCGCTCGATGAAATGCAACAATCTAGTAAGTATTCCTACCTTCTCGTTTCAGCGGATAAAGAAACCGACTTTGCTAAATTCAACGCATTACTCATCGCGGAACGACTCAATCAATCACGTATAAAGTAACTTTCTCTTGATTTACTCACCCATTTCCTTAATTAATGGATGCCACTTCCAACTAGTATGAATACATTTCTTACAAAAACCCTAATTCTCAGTAGCTCATTAGCAGCCCTTTTCTTAAGTAGTTGTGCCCAGTATAGTGCGGATAATCCACCTATACCAAATCCAGCACAAACGAAAATCCCAAAGGCTGTTTTTGTAAATCCATTCCCTGCCGGCACGCACGAGCACTTCCAAGCAGATCCCGGCTACCGTAAAACATACAACCTCTGGAAGCATGAATCACTCTTCGCCTCAACTCCTAGAACATTGACGCGTATCGAGATCTCACTGCCGAACCAACGCGGGGTGATGTATCGCGGAGACCAAGCTATTTTCGACTGGCCAATTTCTTCAGGAAAGAAGGCATTCCCTACAAGACCTGGCAAATTTAAAGTACTCGAATTGATCGAGGACGAAAAACGCTCTAACCTCTATGGCAAAATCTATGATGCTGAAGGCACCGTAGTCAATCGTGACGCTGACAGCACTGTTGATGAAATCCCTGAAGGAGGGCGTTTCGAAGGGGCTCTCATGCGCTACTGGATGCGTATCACATGGAGCGGCATTGGCATGCATAAAGGAAGAGTGCCTCGCTACGCCGTATCACACGGCTGTATTCGCACCTATAGCACCGCCGTCAGCGATGTGTTCGGCAAAGTACAAATTGGCACTCCAGTTACTGTAAGTGAGTAACTTATTCAGCCATTTATTTTTCAGAAGGTCGCGGCGGTGATACTCCGCAGCTTATCTTCATATGCAAAAAGTCACTAGCATGCGCCTTTTCTACATTTTAGCTCTTCCTCTAGCATTGCTATGCTCAAGCTGCTCAAACTTCCTCTTTGTCGACACTCCTCACATCGAGTTCAGCGACAAAGAAATCTACCCGAAGACCTACGACATCTACAAAAACGAGGAACTACTTGCTAATAAAGACCTCAAAGCCACGCACATCGTCGTCGACAAGACCACCCAGCGCCTCAAACTCTACATCGGTAAGGCTATTGCGGTAGACACACCTTGCACCACCGGCAAGTCAGGTAAGCGCACCCCTTCTGGAGAATTTGCTGTCACTTCTAAGATCAAAAACAAACGCTCTACCATCTTCGGCCGTTGCTACTACAGAGGTCGTTGTGTTCATGGCGGAGACAAACGTAAATGCCGATCTCGTTACAACAAATTCGTCGGCTCTAACTTACCCTATTGGATGCGTCTCACTGACAATGGAATCGGCATGCACGCCAGCCACGGCATTCGTCGCTACGCTGGCTCCAATGGCTGCATCCGCCTTCCTTATTCGATCGCCTCCACGATTTACAGTCGCACAGATAATGGCACCTCTGTCACAATAAAGTAATACCGCTTAAAATACCAACTAGCGTAAGCACAAATGCCCTTACTTCTGGCTACGGTATTTGATCAAGCCCTTAGCAATAGAGCTCGCACATAGCGATTGATACCATGACCTCGCACAACGCTGGCGTTCATAGTAATTACTGATGAAGCCGCATTCCACTAGAATCGCTGGGCATTTAGTCTTCGCTAGCACCGCATAGTTTCTATCTTTCACCTTGCGGTCACGCACCCCAAGGGTGGTCAACATCTGCTTTTGAACATTAAAGGCAATCTTTTTGCCTTCACCACTGGTATAAAAAGTTTCAATCCCCTTCACATACTCAAGCCCCTTCTCAGTCGCATTGAAGTGAATACTCACAAAAATCGCATTCTTATACTTATTCGCTATCTTGGCTCTGTCCGCCAATGACATCGTCTTATCGGTGCGACGCGTCATCACCACCTTGATCCCCCTCGCCTTTAACTGAATCTCAAGCTTCTTCGCCACTTTCAAATTCAAGTCTTTCTCACGCACATTAAATCTATAGGCTCCATGATCTGTGCCACCATGGCCAGGGTCAATCACTACAGTGTCATAAGGCTTCGCACTCAACAACCCCACCATTGCCCCAAAGAATAGGACGATAGATAAAATAGTAAACTTGCTTGAAGAACATTGTTTCATAAAATATTTTGTAACTCTATACAGTTTTTTCAAAAACTTTACGTTTGGTCAATATCTTTTTAAATAATCTTAACTATCTACATTGCTTAATGATGACAATCTGTCTCATATCTGCCTTCTCTTGTGCTAAGAAAGCAATTTTTTGCGTTTTATTTGAAGCATGACAGCAGATTTACTGTATTTCTGAGCCACACATGGTAGATTCAATCTCACGTAGCTGAAGAGCTACACCAGATTTTAATTCAAGTAATATGGCAAGATCATCAAACCTTACAATGTGCTCATTCTGTGGAAAGACGCACTCCGAAGTCAAAAAGCTCATTGCTGGACCAGGAGTGTATATCTGCAACGAATGCATCACTGTGTGCTCCAGCATTTTAGATAAAGAGCTTTCTGAAAAGAAAACGAACTCAACACTGCCAGACCTCGAGCTCGAAGAGCTTGTGCTCAAACCGGCTGAAATCACAGCAAAGCTCAACCAATATGTTGTCGGCCAAGAATACGCCAAGAAGGTGCTCTCCGTTGCTGTCTACAACCACTACCAACGTCTCCACCAGGACCTCACCTCTCACGATGAAGACCTCATCGATGTAGAAATTGAAAAATCAAACATCTTGATGTGCGGGCCAACTGGCTCAGGTAAAACACTTTTAGCACGTACCCTCGCTAAAGTCCTCGATGTCCCATTCACCATCGTCGATGCCACCACGCTCACTGAAGCTGGCTATGTTGGTGAAGATGTAGAGAACATCATCCTACGCTTGCTACAAGCCTGTGACTTCGATGTAGAGCAAGCCGAACGCGGCATCATCTACGTAGATGAAATCGACAAAATCGGCCGTAAAACTGAGAACGTCTCCATCACCCGCGACGTCTCAGGCGAAGGTGTGCAACAAGCACTCCTCAAAATTCTTGAAGGCACAGTCTGTAACGTTCCACCACAAGGTGGCCGTAAGCACCCACAACAAGAATACATCCAAGTCAACACTGAGAAGATCCTCTTCATCTGTGGTGGAGCCTTCGTCGGCATGGATGACCTCGTCCGCAAACGTCTCGGCAGCAATGTTCTCGGTTTTAACACCGAAAGTAACAAAAAAGAAGACCTCGACAAAATCAACCTACTCGAACGCATCCAACCTGAAGATCTACTTCACTTTGGACTCATTCCTGAATTCGTTGGTCGTCTCCCAGTATTCGCGTCACTTCGTAAACTCGACAACAAAGAGCTTGTCAGTATCTTAACTGAGCCACGTAACGCCATGATCAAGCAGTATTCTAAGCTACTTGGCATGAACAATGTGAAACTCAAAGTAACCAAAGACGGACTCGTTGCCATGGCTGAAGAAGCTATCGACCGAGGCACTGGTGCTCGTGCACTGCGCTCAATCTTTGAAAAGCTCATGCTCGACGTCATGTATGACGTCCCAAGCCGTAAGGACATCGAATGCGTCACCATCAATAAACAGGTAGTCGAAGGCAAAAAGAAGCCGATCCTCAAGAAACGCACCAGCAGTAGCAGCGACGCAGCCTAAAGAACGCTTTGATTTTCAAATTAAAAGCCCCTGAGGATACACCCCTCATGGGCTTTTTTGTAACTCAGAATGGTATAACTACTACGAGGATTTTTATCCATACCTCAACACCATAAAGCGTTAAATGTTAGACCATCACCACTCAGGTTCACTTAGCCACACCATTTTCACTCCTGTATCAGGATGGCTAATCTCAAGTTCGACTGCATGAAGCTGCAATTCAGCATTGCGATCGTGACCCCCATAAAAGGTGTCACCAACAATCGGACAACCAAGTCCTTTCGCATGGGCTGAATGAACTCGCAACTGATGAGTTCGCCCGGTCAACGGCCTAAACTCAACACGGGTCGTATGCTCATCCTCAGAAATTTTACTCCACTCAGTCACTCCTAACTTACCATGCTCCTCGTCATAGATCTGTATTGGTCGGTTATCGACATCAAGACGAAACGGCAACTCGATACGACCACCTTCGCCCTCAATATGTCCATTCAGGACTGCCACATAACGCTTTCTCACCTCACGATCCTGAAATTGTTTTGATATGCATCGATGGCTCACCGCATCCAATGCCAACACCATCAATCCCGAAGTGTCCATATCTAAACGATGCACGGAAGGTTGAGCAATACAGTCAGGAAACATCATCCTTAGCCGCGTCGTCACAGAATCAATTTTATCTGCACCACGTCCCGGAATCGATAACAATCCACTCGGCTTATTCACCACTACTATATGGTCGTCTTGGTAAACAATATCTAAACCATCCTGCATAATACTCTATCTATTCCAGTAAATCAGGCCGATTCTGTCGCGTGCGCTCCAAAGCCTTTTCTTGCTTCCAGGCTTCTATCTTCTTGTGGTGGCCACTGTAGAAAACCTCTGGCACTTCCATATCTCGAAACACACGTGGCTTAGTATACGACGGTGCTTCTAACAAATTAGGATCCGAGAACGATTCCTCTTCACAGGATCTTTGATCTCCTAAGGCCTCGGGTAGAAGTCGCACAATAGCATCCGTCACCACCGCTGCTGCGATAGCTCCATTGGTCAGAACATAGTCACCGATAGACAACTCGATATCGACCAGTTGCTCTACCACTCTAAAATCAACCCCCTCATAATGGCCACACAGGATAATCAAGTGCCGCTCTTCTGAAAGTTCTTGTGCCACCGCTTGTTTAAATTGTTTCCCCTGAGGCGTCATCAGCACCACCTTACTTTCATCTGTCGATAGTTCCTCGATCGCGGCAAAAATTGGCTCGGGCTTGAGCAGCATCCCCTGACCCCCACCACTGAGGTAATCGTCACATTTATGATGCTTCCCAGTAGCCCAATCACGTAAATTGTGACCATAGACTTCGACTATCCCGTTCTCACGTGCACGCTTCATGATGCTCTCATCTAGTGGCGACAACGCAATCTCAGGAAACAAGGTGATGATATCAATGCGCATGCCTATTCAATTTCTAACTTCGGGAAGCGCACGGTGAAGACTGACTTTGAACTAGCTCGAAAAATACGTAATTCTGTCTCACCATTTAAAACCGACCGCCGAAGCATTGTCACAAACCCATGCACTCGGCTAAACCGCATCCCGTTCATCAAATAAATATAATCACCTTTCTGGATAAGAGCTTCAGCAGCTAACGAGCTCTCACTCACGCCATCCACACGCACACCATAAAGCCCACGACTGCGCTCTCTAGAACTGAGTTCACCTGGGGTAATCCCAATTTTCGTAAATAACTTAGCTAGCTTTTCGTCACTCGATTGCATCGGTTCCTCGGATGTAATTCTCCCTGCTTCACCTAGCTCAACGGAAACCTTCTTCTCTTTTCCCTCACTCCACAAAGTCAAACTTACCTTATTATTCGCATTACGCTTGAGCAGCGCAATCAAGTGCCGACCTGCCACAATGCTTTTCCCATTGAAATGAGTCACAATGTCCTGACGCTTCAACCCCGCTGCCTCAGCAGGAGAATCCGGTGCAACATCGTAAATCAATGCCCCAACCTTCTTATCGTATTTTAAAATTCGGCGATTGTAGTCATTGATCGTCCCCAAGGTGATTCCAATGTATCCTCGCACTGGAAGCTTCTTCTGCAAAATCGCAGTCACCGAGTTCTTCACCTCATTCGAGTGAATCGAAAAGGCAATCCCTTGAAAACCTGGAAACTCCTTATCCTTGGTGTAAATCGACGAATTAATGCCAATCAACTCACCCTTCACGTTTACCAATGGTCCACCAGATTGCCCTGGATTCAAAGAGGCGGTGATTTGAAACAGGTCGTGCTGAATCTCAGATAGAAACCGATCTCGGGCCGCCACATTCCCCTCAGAGAATGAAACGCCTAGTCGGAAAGGATTACCAAACGCAAAAACCTTGTGCCCAACCTTCACCTCATCCGAATCCCCGAATGGCACTGCTTGGAAAGTATCTTCACTGCGGATTTTCAATAAGGCCAAGTCCAACACGGGATCAATCCCCACTAAGTCGGCCTCAAACAAAGTTCCATCCAAAAGTTCGACCAAATATTTCAGTTTGCCCACTTTATCTCCTGTCACCACGTGGTAGTTCGTCACCACGTGACCACGCTCAGTCACAATAACACCCGACCCTTGCTCAACCACTCGGTTGCGTGATCCACCTTGCATATCCTCGGTGGTGATACTGACAACTGATGGAGCTACCTTTTCATAAACTTTTGCGGTCTCCTCATCTTCCTGAAGCAAGATCGGCACCTCCGTTTCGTCGAGACCAACGGCCGTGTTCAATGCAGAACTATCTTGAGTTTCCTCCGTGCTATAATTGCCACGTAACAATGCCAGCATCCCCTTGCCATCACGAAATTGTGACACCAATGCGACCAATAAAAAAGCGACACCGAAGACAAGAACACCTACGATAGCTCGTTTCTGAAAATCATTGTTCGAGATCATTGTTCTCAGCACCCTCACTAGCCTTAGCACTAGGAGCAGCAAATTCTATTTTCTCAGGAACTCCGTCATCTTTCGAAGCTCGGTCACCCACATCCTTAAACAAGATGAACAACATGAAACTAAACAGCACCAGCACAAATGAATTTTGCACGGTAATCATAATGCGTGCCGGAATCGGCTTACGGAAGATGATCTCAAAAAAGGAAGTCGTGATGTGACCACCATCCAATACAGGAAGCGGCAGTAAATTCAAAATCGCTAAGTTCACGTTTAAAAGAACCGTAAAGACCAGCATCAGGCGCCATCCATGGTCAGGGATTTTTAACAAATCAAAGTAATGCAGGCCAATCCCTACAGGACTCTGCAAGTGCTGAGGTCCAATCGAGGATTTTGGTGAGATCACTTTCGTAATCGTTGTCCACATCATTCTCACATGTGAAGAGACTTGAGCTAATGGGGTTGGGTTCGATGTTCCCTCAGAGTAAACGGTCGATGTAGAATAATCCCAGCTCTTAATGCCACAGTCAAACTCTCCAGAATCAATGGGCTTTTGCGGGGTGAACATGCTTTTCAGCACCTCGCCCTGGCGTGTGTAGGTCACCTCAAATGGTTTCCCTGCCAAAGCCTCACTGTGCACAGCACTAGGGGAATAAACTGCTTGTCCATTAACGTGTGTCACTACATCTCCCGACTTCAAACCTGCTAAAGCTGCTGGGCCATTGGGATAGACATCCTTCACTATAGTCACGTTTTCATGCATGATGCCCACTCTACGCATCGCACGTCTTTGATAGAATGTAGTCTCAGGGATCTCAAAACCCGAGCTAATCTCCATTTCCTTACCATCCCTGATAATTTTAAAATCTACGGTATCTCCTTCACTCAATGCGATATTGAAGACGAGGCTCGTCTCGGGTGGACCTGCCCAGCAATCAATAGCGTTTCCTTCAACCTCAATAATCTTATCACCCGCTTGTAATCCTGCAATCGCAGCTGGTGAACCTGCCTGAACATATCCTAGAGTCGTTGTATCAATGCGCGTATCCGGCTTACCTACACCCCATACCACACAAGCCACCACCACTGCTAATCCAAAACTGAACAACGGTCCAGCAAAGGCGACAATGATACGATCCAACGGTGGAGCTGCCTTCAACCCTCGCTTATCCTCGCCTTCCACTTTCCCTTCAGCACCTTCCATCGATGCCATTTGGGGTAAGGAAACAAAGCCACCGAAAGGAATGAACCCTAATCCGTATTGCACCCCGCCAATCGTCTTCTTCCAGATCGGCTTACCGAACCAAATTTGGAAACGATCCACTTCCATACCACGCCATTTGGCCGCTAAAAAGTGGCCTAGTTCGTGCACGAAAATCACAAAGTTAAAGATGAGAACAACTGCGATAATGATAAATATATTGTATAGAAAATCCATGAGCGTTTGACCTCGTCAGCATGAGGTTGCGGTAAAGCTACATGAAGCTTAGCAGATTGGTAGCGAAATGTTCACATCATTGCCGCATTTTTTAGTAACTGCGGAGTTGAGATTTCATCAATTCCAGCTTACACCTTATCCATGCGATCTGTGGTAGTTCTATTTTTCTGTCTGACAAGCCTCCTTGTAGCCCAATACCGACCCGCTAATGAACGTGTCCCACCCTTCCCCCGCGAGTTTCGTGCAGCTTGGATCGCCTGCGTCTACAATATCGACTGGCCAAGTAAGCCAGGCCTCCCCGCCGCCACCCAAAAAGCAGAACTTGTGCGTATGCTCGATAAAGCTGCCGCCCTCAAACTCAACGCTGTCATTTTTCAAGTCCGCCCAAATGCCGACGCCGTATACGCCTCAGCCATCGAGCCTTGGAGTGGCTGGATCAGTGGCACTATGGGTAAATCTCCAGGCTACGACCCACTCACCTTCTGCATCCAACAAGCCCATGCCCGAGGCATCGAAGTCCACGCTTGGTTCAATCCATTCCGAGCACTGCCCAATAAAACCATGGCTGCATCGTCTTCACACGTCAGCCGTAAACATTCCTCATGGGTTCTCACCTACCGTAACTACAAGTGGATTAACCCAGCCAACCAAAAAGCTAAATACCACTCGCTCAATGTCATGCTAGATGTCGTCAAACGCTATGACATCGATGGACTCCACATCGACGACTACTTCTATCCCTATCCTGAGGTCAATGCAGACGGATCCCAGAAAAAGCGCTTTCCAGATGGATTATCCGATGCCCAACGCAGAGCCCACATCGACGGATTCGTCCAAACCATGTACACCTCTGTCAAAAAAATCAAACCACACGTGCGCGTCGGCATCAGCCCATTCGGCATCTGGAAACCCGGTGTCCCTGCCGGCATTGAAGCCACCATCAACCCCTATGAACATCTTGCCGCCGACTCCAGAAAGTGGCTTAAAAACGGCTGGTGCGACTACATGTCACCGCAACTTTACTGGCGCATCAAACCCCAAAAACAATCGTTCTCAGCCCTACTCACTTGGTGGCGTCAACAAGGAACACGACCAGTTTGGCCGGGGATAGCCACCGCTCGCATTGACAGCAAGGACGACCCAGGTCGCCCAGCTAGTGAAATCTACAATCAGGTCAGCCTCAGTCGTAGTATCGGCAGAAATTGGGTAGGCCACGTCCACTGGAGCATGAAAACACTCATGCAAAATAAGGGCGGCATCAGCACCTCACTCACTCGCGGCCACTACGCCTCTCCAGCTCTCGTTCCTCCAATGCCATGGCTCAGTAACACAGCCCCCGCAACACCGCCAGCATCAGCTAAAAGTAACGGCACCCTCACCACGGTCCGTTGGAACCCAGTAGCCAATGCTGCTAAATACGCTATCCAAGCCCGCTACGGTAAACATTGGTATGCCATGTATTCAGGGGCAGAAAACCGTACCACTGTGACTCTCAAAGGCAACCCAGACGCCATCGCTGTGACCTGCGTCGACCGCTTCGGAACCACCAGTGCCCCCTCGATCCTCGCAAAATAATGAGTTCGCCCATTAAGTGGGCATTCGGTAGGCGGGGATCTCCGAGCACCGCGGCTTCTCGTGCTCCACTGTACAATATAACTACACTCTCTATGTCTAAACTCCATAATTCCCTCACAGTCGAGCCCAATACATCAAAAGTCCCTGAAACCGCCAACACTAGTTGCATCATCTGGTCAATCGCACTAGTCCTTTTCATTCTAATCGTGCTTGGCTCTATCATTTACCTCTTTGGGGCCACCTTCAGTGACATGGACTCCGTCCTTGATAACATCAACCCATAGTCTAGTAGGC
>CAXMOB010000161.1:0-4075 GCA_964194815.1 Vicinamibacteria bacterium
AACTTGGTGCTCCAGTAGGCTTCTGCTGTTGCAGGGAAGTGTGGAAGTGGCGATTTTAGCGAGGCTAGGTAGAGCACGACCATTCGTTGAAGATCCTTGGTGAACTCAGTGACGGGCTCAAAGGTGTAGCCTTTTACCTGATTATCCTTGATGCCGTAGAGTTCACCGGCAACTGCTTGCTTGAGGTGATGGCTGAGGAGGAGTTGATAGAGATAAAGCTGGAATTGAGCGGCTGGTTTGCGGTCGGACGCTTCAATAAGTGCTACTACTGGAGGTTCTTGATCTACAATGATGGGAACGACGCCAGTGATGGTGAGGTTTTCCAGTTCAATGTTGATGTCGACATGTTCTATACTGGGAAGTTTATGTAGATGCGGTGTGAGTGAGTCAATGGTGTCCTCAATTGTCTGGATGCCTATCCGTGCCGGTGGGATGGTGCTATTCTGCTGCATTGCAGAGATCTTGTCGTCACTGCACTGACGTGATTGAAGGTAGTTGTTACGCAATTGCCATTTCGCTAGGCCATCGAGTTCGACTGGTTCATTTTCCTCAAGTGGTTGGTCAAGGTAAAGCGGCTGAGCCTGTAGACATTGGCGGAGGAAGTAGCGGGCAGGCTTGGTGAGTGCTTGCAGGAAGTTATCGACCGTGATGTGGCGATGGTCATCGAGTTGGGTGATATTGAACTCGAGGTGAGGACTTTTATTTTCGCTTTGTTGCACCTGTTTCGCCGCCTCTAGCAGACTGCTGCTATAGCTCGTTGGAGCAGTCGAGTCGAAATAGGATGGGTCGAAGCTATGAAGTCTTTCTTGATGAACGCATTCTTTTAGCTGCGGGGTGTGGTCGAGCAATGTTTGCAGTGCGGTCGATGGCGGTAGCTCGGTGCCATCTTTGATTGATCTTCCTTGGTAGCTGATGAAGAGGTGTTTCTGGGCAGAGAGGAGTGTTTCTAAAAAGAAGTAAACATCGTCATCGCGAGACGAGCGGTCTCCTTCTTGTCGGTCGAAGCGGGTGAGGTCGAACTGGAGGTCTTGAGTGGTGCGTGGGAAAGAATCGTAGTTCATGCCAAGCAGGCAGATCATCTTCGCTGGGATGGCGCGCATTGGCTTCATTTCACAAAAGGTGATTGAGCCCGAGAGAAATCCGTAGGCCGTGCCTTCGTCGCCCAGCATTTGGTTGAGGTGTTCGGCAAAGACAGTCGACGGCAGGGTCTCGTTCACTAAAGCGGCAGACTCTTCAAGTTTCTCTAAGGACTTGAAGAATGGACGAAGTTGCGATTGGGATTCGTCGGAGGTCGAGTAGCCAGTAGCGATCCATTGACGGACGGTGTCGATCCATTGCTGCAAGCTGAGCGTGCGAGAAAGGTCGTAGTAGACTGATTGGCACCATTGGACAAATCCACAGAGGGCGTTGACGATGCGAAGGTTTGAGCCCTCGATGTCATGGAATGGGACGATGTCGTTCCACAGGGTTGAATCATCAGAGGATTGAGGCATCGCGACACCTAGCAGGATGCGATCGAGCCCAGATTGCCATGACCAATGAGAGTTTTCTAGTTCCGTGATGCAGTCGGTGACGTGATGGCTATCAAGCCCCCAGCGGATACCATTTTTCTCGACCCATTCTTTGATGAGTGGGAAATCATCTTGATGAAGGTCGAACTGTTCTCTGACCGCAGGCGTGTTGAGTAGTTGGAGTGCTTCGTGATTGGTGAAGCGTGAGGATCGGAGTTGGAAAAGGCGTGTGACTGCCGCGATGTTAGGATTGTCCGACGGCTTGTTACGATCAGCGATACGATAGGGCAATGGGATGTCTGAGCTCTGAGCGTGTGAGCCAAAGACCGCCTCGATCGCAGGAGCGTAGGTGTCGATGTCTGGGCAGAGAACAAGCACATCGCTGGCATCGAAGCTGGATAGTTGTGATTGGCGTAGTAGGTGATCCTTCAGTGTTTCCAATTCACGTAAGGGACTGTGGCAGGAATGGATAGAGATCGATCGGTCATCCGTGAACGCGTAGCTATTGGGTTGGTTTTCGCGAAGGGACATTTGAATGCCTTCGAGTAATGAGGCAGGGGCGGCATCTGATGGTTGAGGCAAGTCCTCTTCTTGCACTAGGTATTCGGCTTGGTTACCACCATAGATTGTGTGGGCAAACTCGCGTCCCATGCGTCCAAAGCTGGCTAGCAAGGGATTGTGCAAGAGAACCGAGCTAGGGTCAGAAAATGCTTTTTCAAGAATCCATTGGCGTTTGTTTGGGCCATCGCCCCAGTATCCATCGACTGGGTTGAGCCAATAGATGTGGACTGGGATATGGTGACTGAGTTGGTAAAGAAAATTGACGTAGACGGGGGCGAAGTTAGAAATACCAAAGACGTGGAGTGCTTCGGGGAGTTTCGTCGAGCTGAGGTCGAGTCGTTGATGGAGAATCGTCTGAGCCCAGTGGTGGATTTTTTTTCCACCGATTGCTTGCCATAGTTCGCGTTGCCATGACTCGTGGATTTGATCCATCACTGGTTCGTTGTTTGACCAAGCTGCGATCCAATGAGGACGGTAGAGAAGATATTTATCGAACAAACCAGCGATCTTGCTAGCGAGTTGGTAGCGTTTCTGGGCTAGGCGTGGGCTATCCTCTTCATTGAGATATTCACTGAGCAGCCGGAACGAAGGCCTTTTGAGTAGGGTGGGGAGAGCTTCGTAGACTTTCCAGAGGATGGCATCGACCTGAACGGAATCGTCTTCGAGTAGGGTGTTTAGGAAGGTATTAGGCTGGGGGAAGTCGACCTGCATAGCGATGCCTGCGTCGGAGTTCGCCATTTGTTGTTTGATCCAAGTCGCCATTCCTTGGTTTCGCACTAAAATTGTGGATTTAGCGAATGGTGAGCCGATTCCTTCTTTGCTGGTTTTGTCTATCAACTGCTGAACCAAGGTTTGTTGGCAGCTATGATGATGAAGGTAGAAGTGGGCGTTCTGCATGGTGATCAAATGGATGTGCTGGCGTCTCGTGATTTCGAGCGTTGAGCATAGCTAGATCTAGCAGAGAGAAAGGTCGTGTAGCAAGATCTATGATTTATTTATACCACAGGGGGTGGGTCAAATGGTGGGGGTGGTGGAAAAATGTCGCGTAGTTTCTGAGGGGAAAGTTAAAAGTTAAAAGTTAAAAGGATAAAGGGGAAAGGATAAAGGGGGGCTCGTGCAATGGTGGCTCGGGAATGATGGAAAACTAAGCACGAATGGGCACGAATCAACACGAATGCTCCCAATGATATGACTTAACCACGAAAAATACGAATTGGCACGAATGATGGGGCTCGGGAATGATGGAAAAAGTTAAAAGGGGAAAGGATAAAGGGGGGCTCGTGCAATGTGTGGCTCGGGAATGATGGGAAACTAACCACGAATGGGCACGAATAAACACGAATGCTCCCAATGATATGACTTAACCATGAATCACACGAATTGGCACGAATGAATGATGGGGCTACTAGGAATGATGGAGCTCGGGAAGGATGGGAAAAGTTTCCCTTGAAAAGGAAAAAGACTGATAATTTCTTATCAGTCTTTTATTAGTGGTGGCCCATCTCGGATTCGAACCAAGGACACACGGATTTTCAATCCGTTGCTCTACCAACTGAGCTAATGGGCCACTTTATGTGGTGTTTACCGGTTGGCTTGTGGCCTTACGATGGCGGGGTTTTAGTAGGAGAATCTAAATTTGACAATAAGAAAATGATGTTTGGTCTACTTTTTATTTTTCGGGTGCTTTCCCGAAAGACTGAATGATGTGCCGCAGTGGCAGCATCGAAATCGATTAGCAGTTAAAATTGTGAGACTTGCGATGGTTCCGAATGAAATAGGGCGGATGCGGAACGCTTTTTCATTTTTTCTATTTTTACCGTCGATGAGCGAAGATCCACGGCAGAGTGGGCATCGACATGTCATACGCGAAATGAAAGAAATGAGAAAAAAGACGATGGATAGAGCTAGACTACCGACTAAAATTTCGGCGTTAAGCACATTCCAATCGCTGATAGCTAAATAAATAGCACCGCCGGTCAGTGCCAATGGAATGAGGCTGAGGA
>CAXMOB010000162.1:0-7050 GCA_964194815.1 Vicinamibacteria bacterium
CGTTATAGAGCCTCACTGCTTCCGTGTCCCAAACATGGATATTCTTGTAATGTGTGGTGTCTTTGCCATGATGGCGAACAAGGAGTTTCCATTCTCTATCCACGCACCAGAGATACTGAAGCGTATCGGCAGGATCACCCACGGTCAAATTATGAATCGAGTTCATCACCCCAAATACCGTCTTCCGCCCCTCCCGCTCCTTCGCATCCAGAAGATTGATCCCAGGAAGCCCTGAGGGAGTCTCGACCCCGGCAGCTGCGGCGATCGTAGGAAAGAGATCAATGCCGTGGGCAAAGTCCGCCACACGTGCAGGCTTCAAGTGCCCTGGCCAAGAAACCATGATAGGGGTCCGAATTCCGTTCTCGAAAGGCGAACCCTTTGATCGCTGAGCATAGCCCTTCCAAAGCTTCTGGGTCGGATCCTCCGCACGCGTGCTGCGGGCAGCCCAGCCATTATCGCAAATGTAGAGTACCAAGGTGTTGTCAGCTACTTTCTTTTCCTCGAGGTGATCAAGTAACTGTCCGCAAGTTTCGTCGAACCACTCGCACATCGCAAAATAATTGGCCACATCAGCGGCACGTCCATCCTTGACATACTTGTCGAGCAATCGCTTGGGCGGATTGTGCGGCGTATGTGGTAGGAATGGTGCATACCAAAGAAAGAACGGCTTCTTCTCAGCCACCGCATGATCAATAAAGCTGGTGACCGGTTTCATACCCTCCCGTCCAATCGCAAGCCCCTCGTCCCCGTGTCTGCCACCACGCTTAGGATCGCCATGGGTCATGCCGTGGGTGAATCCGCCATCTTGATAGGATCCTTCCCACCACTTGCCCGACTGATGCGTCAGGTAGCCGTTCGCGCTTAGAGTCTTGATAACACTCGGGTGTTTGTGGAAGGCTGCACGCAATGGCACGTCCAAGGCTGCACGATCCTTGCCCCCGTTGACATCATTACCCGTGATACCGTGTTGGTGCGGGTATAGTCCCGTGGCCATCGAGGCCAAGGACGGCCGACAGAGCGGTGCGGCGACATAGCCGCGGCCGAAGGTCAGGCTTGCCCCAGCCAGCTTATCTAAATGAGGCGTCTTAATATCAGGGTGCCCCATGAAGCTGTAATCACCCCAAGCCTGATCATCGCTGATAATTAGAACGATATTCGGGCGGGTAGACTCGGCCTTCGCCATCAGCACTCCGAGCAGGATCAACAAGGTGGTAATGATTTTCATAGTAATAATTTTGAGGTAAAAGGATTCGACATAAAAAAGGTTTTCGCGGTGTTTACTTCCTAGGCGATAATGTCTGTGATCACGCGGGCCGGTTTGACTCCGGTAATTCTCTGGTCTAGTCCCTGATAGGGAAACGAGAAGCGTTTGTGATCAATTCCTAACAAGTGCAGTATAGTGGCATTGAAATCTCGAATGTGCACGGCTTCGGCAGTGTTGGTGATGTTCCAACAATAATCATCTGTCGAACCATAGACGCCGGGCTTGATTCCGCCGCCTGCCATCCAGACAGAGAAAGCTCTACCATGATGGTCTCTGCCTGCATTTGCTCCCCCGCCTTGCATATAAACTGTGCGGCCAAATTCACCTCCCCAGATCACAAGTGTGTCTTCTAACAGACCACGTTGTTCTAAATCTGTAATCAATGCTGCTGAAGCTTGATCTGTATCATGGCACTGGTTGCGTAACTGCGAGCTGATTGCAACATGCTGGTCCCAACCACGGTGGAACAACTGCACGAACCGAGTGCCTCGCTCTACCAGGCGGCGGGCTAACAGACAGTTCGCGGCATATGATCCCGGACGTCTGGCTTCTTCACCATAGAGATCGTAGGTAGAGTCTGGTTCATCTTTCAGGTCTGTAAGCTCTGGCACGGAAGTTTGCATTTTGTAGGCCATTTCGTAGGCTTGGATGCGGGCAAGTGTCTCTGGATCATGATGTTGTTTCTGGAATGACTGGTTCATCGCCGCTAGGGTGTCTAGCTGACTACGCCTTTGTTTAGGATGAATCCCTGGAGGGTTGTCGAGGTAGAGGACGGGGTCTGCACCGGAGCGCAGGAGCACGCCTTGGTGCTCAGAGGGCAGATAGCCACTGCCCCAAAGTCTAGAAAAGATTGGCTGGCCAGGATTCTTCCCAGTGCCTTGTGAAAGCAACACCATATATGCTGGTAAGTTCTCATTCTCACTGCCCAGTCCATAGGAAAGCCAGGACCCGAGTGAGGCATTACCGAGCTGCATGGATCCAGTATTGATGAGGGTGACTGCTGGGTCATGGTTGATGGCATCCGTTTGCATGGAGCGGATCAGGCAGAACTTATCAGCTATTTTTTGAGTGTGTGGCAGTAGGTCTGATATCCAAGCTCCAGCATCACCACATTGCTTTCCACCCACGAGTGGCGGCATCACGTTGAATGCTTTTTGGTTTGCCGTCATGCCGGTGACTCGCTGGCCGCCGCGCACTTCATCGGGTAGTCCTTTTCCCTGTAGTTTTGCTAATGATGGCTTGCCGTCAAATAAATCGACGTGTGATGGACCACCGGATTGGAATAGATAGATGACTCGCTTTGCCTTGGGTGCATGGAATGGAGCTCCTAGGATAGGAGTAGCTGCGGATAATGTATTGCCACCAATAAGGGCATTAGCAGCCACGGCACCAAAGGAATTTCCCACCGTGCTGAGGAAGGCACGGCGGTTAAACAGTGTGGATAAATCGGGTGAATTAGACATAGCAAATTAATAACGAGTGACTGTTTCTGAGAGGTTTAACAGCAGCTGACAGAGATTCGTCCATGCTGCGTGACGTGGTGCGGGTAGGCCGGAAGGTGGAGCATCTCCTATCAGTAGCAGTTTCTCTGCGGCATCATCATCTCCCTTATAGCGAGCGAGTTCTTTCTGCAGTGCTTTTTCTAACAAATCTAACTCATGCTGCTGTGGCTTACGTCCTGTGACCTGAGTGAAGGCCGCTCCGATACGCGCTAGGTCATTGGGATGATTTGCCTGTAAAATCTTAGCAGCCAGAACACGTGAAGCTTCAATGTACTGTGGGCTATTGAGTAGGATGAAGGCTTGTAATGGAGTATTAGTGACACCTCGTCCTACCAGGCAGACCTCACGATTCGGAGCATCGAATACAGTTAAGGACGGTGGAGGGAGCGTGCGTTTCCAATAGGTATACATCGAGCGACGATAGAGCTTTTCTCCATTATCTCGATGATACGATTGTGCCGTGGCTCTAGATGATCCATAGTGCGATACTTGGCGCCATAGATCACCTGGGTGATAGGTCTTGACTGAGGGACCACCAATACGAGGCACCAATAAGCCAGAGTGCGCGAGAGCCTGATCCCGGATATGCTCTGCTGATAGGCGGAACCGTGGGCCACGAGCTAGTAATTTATTTTGAGGGTCGTTGAGTAATAGTTCTACTGTTGGACTAGACTGTTGCTGATAGGTCTCAGAACTCACGATCAGTCGCACCAGAGCTTTTACATCCCAGCCACTTTCTTGGAAATGCACCGCAAGCCAATCCAGTAACTCTGGATGACTAGGGTAAGATCCCTGTGATCCGAAGTCCGCTCTGCTAGAGACCAATCCTTGGCCAAAGAAAATGGACCAGATATTATTCACCGCCACACGTGCTGTCAGTGGATGATCTGGACGGGTTAGCCAACGGGCTAGATCTAGCCTATTAGCCGCTTCTTTAGCGGGCTTTAGCGGAGGTAAAAATGCTGGAGTACCCGGCTTCACCTCATGTCTCGGTGCAGCGTAGTCACCGCGCTCAAGGAAATGGGTAACCCGTGGTTTTTTCGCAGTGTCCATGATCATCGTAGGATGCTTTTTTGTGAGGACGCCTAGTCGCTCATTCAAATTAGCTAAGCGAATACGTTGTCTGGATTTATGCGGAGAATGTTTTTTAAAGAACTCCTTCAGTTGTTTTACTTGCTCAGGAGACCTTCTATTCGTGGGTGTTTTTACGATCTTGATAAGCTCTACTGAGTGCTCACTATCTGGATCATTGCCAGTGAAAAGCTGAATTTCAAACCGAGCTGATGACTGCCGTCCGCCTGCGTTAAACACTAACTCTGTAGTAAGATGATTCATCGTCGAAGTGTCTATAGCCTGCGGGAAAGTAAAGGTGAGATGTTGTTCCTTAGTGTTATCCGCCGGCGACCATCCATTTTTAACACGTGTGTCTTTTAAATAATGTGTTTCAAATCCTGGACGGTGACTAGATGAGGTAAGTCTCACTGACTGAATGAGAGAATTATGGTCAATATTCATCGACGGCAAACTAGAGAAACATGGAGAAACCGTAGTCAAAACCATGGCTCCATTTTTACCAAAACCTATCATCCCCTTATTATCTGGATAAAACGTCACCCGCATTCCAGTGACTGCTGCAGTTCCCTTTGGAATCTCACAGCAGACATTAATGCCGGTTTCGTAGCCCCGCTTGATGGTCAGAGATTCACCCTTGCTGTCTATCTGTAGATCACTTATCGAGCCATTTGGCATGGTTGCGGTGAGATGCTTCAGATCAATTAGCTTAAAGTTCTTACCTCGCTCGGCTTCATCTGCGATGATGGATTTTTCCCACTCTTCTAGTTCGGCCTGCTCCACATGCTCTAATTTATTTTGAGCTTCGCTTATCTCCCGCTTCACCTCCGCTATTTCTGCTGGCGTAGAAAGTGAGGTCAAGGCGTTAATCGATGGATGTGAATTCACCCCAACATTACCATCATGCGATTTATCAGACGCGGCATTAAAAAAGGCAAACAACCCATAATATTCCTGCTGGGATAGGGGGTCGTATTTGTGATCATGACATTGGCTACAGGCAGTCGTTACACCCATGACGGATTCTCCCAGTGTCTTCACTCGGTCGGCCACGTAGTTGGTTAAATTTTCCTTAGGGATCGTGCCACCTTCATGTGTATTCGCATTATTACGCTGGAAGCCAGTCGCCACAAGTTGTGATTCCGTTGGCTTAGGGAATAGATCACCTGCGAGTTGCTCTCTCAGAAATTCATCATACGGCTTGTTGGTATTATAGGCATTAATCACCCAGTCTCGCCACAACCACATGTGACGTCCACCATCGATAGAATAGCCATTGGTATCAGCATAGCGAGAAGCATCGAGCCATGGTAGCGCCATCCGCTCACCAAAGTGGGCGGATGCCAACAAGCGATCAATCTCTGCTGGCAGTTCATCATACTTCACCTTAGACGGATCAGCCACTTTGGGAGGCAGGCCGATAAGGTCAAATGAAAGCCTGCGTTGGAGCACATGAGGTGCTGCCTTTTTTGACAACTGCCGCTGCTCTTTTTGTAAACGAGTGACGACCCATTTATCAATCGGGTTCGAATATTCCTTCACTCCCGCTATCGGCAGTGCGGGCTTCTTCGGTGTAATGAACGCCCAATGTTCCTGATACTCAGCCCCTTCGAGTATCCATTGGCGTAGTGCTTTCTTTTGCTTCTCATCGAGATCTTTATGGAAATCAAGCGGCGGCATTACATCATCGGCATCATCGGTAATAAGCCTCTTCCAGAGTTCAGATTGGTCTGGCTTACCTGGAACAATAGACGCTTTACCAGACTCTCCACCCTTCACAGCTCCCGCTAATGTATCAAGTCTCAACTCACCCTTACGGTCATGTGCATCTGGACCATGACAGGCAAAACAGTGCTGTGAGAGAACAGGACGAACATCCCGATTAAACACGATCTTGTCCTCAGCAACACTGGGCAGTGTCACTGAAAAGATGAACGCTGAAGATAAAACAAATGTAGGAAATCTTGGCATAATAAAGCGGATTGGGTATTTACTATAAATATTACGTAAATTTAGGCAATGTCTATCAGTGTTATTGGCACAATAAGCCAGAGAATCAAGCGTTCAAGGGATAGCTTCATAAGGACTCTAAAGGAGTGCTATATACTTAAGAAAAGCGACGGTAAAGATACCCGACTTAGCCCTTGGAGAGAAATATCTTAAGGATTCCAATTTATCGGCACGCATTGAGATTATTTACTTCGTCCTTCGCGGATTTCAACAGATCCCTAATGTTGAAATAATAGATGGAGTGGCTCCAGATTGAATAGCCTCTGATCACCGGCCCAGCCATCTAAGGCAAGTTCTCGAACGTCGAATAAAGCCTCATATCATCCTATGCCTAGAAATTTTCTTTTTAGATGGCGTTGTTGTGAGTGTAGAAAGGGGGGCGGCGTATCAAAAAGTCCCGCGAGAAATTAGCTCTGCACTGGCGACTGGGCACGGTAAAACCACAAATCACTACGCGAAGACAAGTGCAACTCCCTTACTGAGTTTAGTATGATCCGCCCATCTGCCTGAAAATAAGGGTAGTTACTTATTATAAATACTTTGACTTCTTTTATAAGGAAGTTGTATATACATTATGCGTTAAATCATCGCGCATACCTCTTATGAGAAAACTACCCTACCCCAGCCAATCTCTACGCTTTAAGCTAGGTTTGAAATCCGGGATTGAATCCGGATTTGCCTTGATCGCCACTATCTCCGTGATGGCTCTAGTCATCATGATTGCCATGGCCATGGTGAGTCTGAGCGCCAGCGTAGTACGCACTAGCCAACATGGTCGGGCGATGGAAGAGGCCCAGGCAAATGCACGTATGGCTCTTGTGTTTGCTATTGGAAAGCTGCAACAGGAGATGGGGCCGGATATGCGAATTAGTGCTGAGGCTGCTATCCACGATACCGATCCCTCAACGGAAGTTATCGATGGCATTGCACAGCCACATTGGCTCGCTTGCTACGATTCTTGGGATAATTGGCTGAATGCCGAAGGCGTGACTACTATCCAAGACACATACGTTGCAAAGCGCTCTCCTATGTTTCGCCGTTGGTTGGTGTCTTTACCTCCTGGAATGGAGACTGATATTGATGCTGCGGTCACAGGCTTGGCATCTGATGACACTTCAGTAATACTTGTAGGTCCTGGCACCTTGGGGGAGACATACGCGAATGCAAATCCAAATAAAGTTACCAGAGCATTTAAAAATAATA
>CAXMOB010000163.1:0-4405 GCA_964194815.1 Vicinamibacteria bacterium
TGTAGATGACGTTTCGGCATATTTACTCCAAATTCAGCGTTAATCATCGGTTGAGGAGCACGCTCCACGCCCTCTTCACGCCTCGAAGTTGAATTAAATCTACTCGAAAATTCTACCAGATACTTTTCCTCATTGGTATTACTCGCTGTATTCATCTACAATCAGCGTTTTTCTTCAGTCACGATGCCCGCATCGCTCCTTTATCAAGCCTCGATTCTAAAAGAATCTAGCTTCGCATGTGTCTCTTTTGAAACTCTAAATGGTATAACGCGAAGAACTTTACAAAAATTGGGGGGTGGTTCGTAATGGACGCGAAGCGAACTGGCTGAGTTCATGGCGGATCTGGACAAAAAAAGGCAGCCTTTAAGTGAAGGCAAGGGAGAGCCTTTACTTGGCTTGTTCTAGATCCTGTGCGACGAGTTGCTCTAAGGTCGCATTGTAGGCTTCTAAAACCTTGAGGAGCTGATCGTTGTCCTTCAAGAAAGCCTGGTTGATCTGAGGTTTTTTCTGCAGCTTTTTTTCGATACTGTTCCATCGACGGTTCAGCAGGAGGAGTTGAGCCTCATAGGTTTTAGCGAGTTTTACACGCTCTGCTTGGCTGGGACGCTTTAGTTTTTTGAGCTGCTTTAATTCCTTGCTGAGAACTTTGAGTTCAGCTGTGGTGAATTTTTGCGTATCTACCAGTTGGGTTGGCTGAGTTATCTTATCCCATTGGTCGAGGATAGCATGAACGTGGCCAAAGATGCTTTTACTCGCTGCTTCTACTCTAACGACAGCCGGGTCTTGCTGTGCTAGTAATGGAGTGGCAGCCATAAAAGTGAGGTAGATGAGGGACTTTAACATAACATTCAATTAGCGTAACATCATCACTGCTTTTTTTACGGCTATGATGAATTGATCACAATCTTCTGTGGTGTTGTAAGCAGCAAAGGATGCACGCGTGGTTCCTGTTATACCAAAGCGAGCCATCAATGGCTGGCAGCAGTGGTGGCCAGTGCGTGTTGCGACGCCCATCTGGTCGATCAGGGTTCCGAGATCGTAATGGTGGACATCATCAATGACGAAGGAAATGACTCCAGCCTTGTGATCTGAGTTACCGATGATGCGGACGCCATCGATATCGAGAAGTTGTGGAGTGGTGTAGTGCAATAAAGCAGCTTCGTGGTTTGCAATATTTGCGACCCCCACTTCACGCATCCATTCCAGAGCTTTCGCAAGGGCTATTCCACCCTCGATGTTAGGAGTGCCTGCTTCATACTTGAAAGGGAGATCATTGTAGGTGGTTTTTTCAAACGTTACCTCTTTGATCATTTCTCCGCCACCCTTCCATGGTGGTAGCATTTCTAGAACCTCTCGTTTTCCCCACAGGATGCCGATGCCAGTTGGTCCATAGGTTTTATGTCCTGAAAAGGCAAAGAAGTCACAGCCTAATGCTTGCACGTTGACTGCACAATGTGGTACGGACTGGGCTCCATCGATGAGGACATAGGCACCATGGCTCTTTGCCAATGTGATGATTTGTTCGATCGGGTTGATGGTGCCCAAGGCATTTGAAATATGGTTGACGGCAACGATGGCCGTTTTGTCGTCGATCAAGCCTTCAAACGAAGTGGTGTCTAGCGTGCCATTATCGAGCACAGGGATGACGCGGAGTTCAGCTCCAGTGGCTTGGCAGAGCATTTGCCAGGGCACGATGTTTGAGTGGTGCTCTAGTCCTGAGATGACGACATTGTGCTCGCTGGTGACTTTTCCAGAAAGCGTCAATGTTTGAGAAACTAGATTAATGCCATCGGTAGTGCCAGAGGTGAAGATGACCTCGTCTGGCGATTGAGCTCCGATGTGGCTAGCGATCGATAGACGTGCTGCCTCGTGAGCCTCCGTGGCTAAGCGAGCAAGCTTATGGGCACCTCGGTGGATGTTCGAATTGTAGTTCCGATAGTAGTCTTGAGACGCCTCGATCACACTGATCGGGTTTTGACTAGTTGCCGCATTGTCGAGGTAGACCAGAGGCTTACCATTGACTTCTTGATCAAGAATAGGAAATTGTGTGCGTATCGCGTAGGGATCGATGGCTGTCATGGTATTACTTGGCGTAGCGAATCTGGGTGGTGAGATTCGAAAATGTTGTGCGGTCGATACTGAAGATCTCACGACTTTGCTTATCTCGCAGGTAGAAGAACTGTGATGAGCGCATGGTTCCTGCAGGTGCAATTTCCATAAACTTACGCTTTAACTGACCGGTGTCAAAGTCTTCATATGTCAGTTCGAGTGTCATGGCTGGCTTTTTGAGAGCGTTGAATGCTGTGATTGAACGAGGATCGATACGGTGAGACGCTTTGAGGTTACAGAGAGCAACGATGAAGAAGCGCACACGGTTGATATCGACCTCATGGGTGATCACTGGGTTTTTAGAAACCTCTGTTTCTGTCCCTTCTTTCACAATAAGTCGCTCGGCAGCGTAATCAAAGTCGATACTTTGGCTTGGCCGATTTGGGCGACGCGTGATCAATTGGCGGACGTTGCTGATACTGAGCCCAGTGATGTCGAGCGGTAGCCATTCCCAGCGTTGGGTCTTCATAGATGCTAGGACTGAGCTTTCGACAATCCAAACACTCTCCTGTGAAGCTGATTTTGCGTAATAGCCAATGCGTTTGAGGCCGCCATCGTCATACTCGACAGTTTTTCCGAAATACAGGGCTTGAGGGCGGCTGAATTTATCGACGAGGTATACCGTGAGAGCTGGATTATCGAGACCATACTGGACCAAATCGGTAGGAGCATCACTGACAAATTTGCTGATGCGGTTTTCAACAAGAGAGAGTATGAATCCTTCTAGGGCTTTTTTATTAGCACGAATGCGCTTTTTCCCAAGCGATGTTAGGAACCAATCTTTTTCAAGGCGTAGCAACACAGGAGCTTGGCCGGAAGGTTTGATGGTGACCGTGTCAATGTAGCGGAAATCTAACTCAAGTAAGCTTTTCGATCGAATGTCATTTACGTTGTTTGGTAGCTGACTATAGGTGACTGGTGAATCGGTGGTGGCCAATGCGGGAATTTGGAAAACGAAATTTTTGCGGTCACTAATAGTGGCAAGTGTTATGTTATTCTTTGTCGTGCTTTGGTAGATGGTAAGAGTGACAGGGTCTTTTTTACCGAAAAATTCTAATTTAAGGGATATGTTGTCTTCAGCAGTGCTTGGGAGTGTGACTTCTGAAAGGGGCTTGATATCTTCTGCTGTGATAAATTTGAGGGTGTTCAGAAGCTTGGTAATGGCCGCTCGGTCAGCCCTCAGGCTAAGAGGCTTTTTCACAAGCCAAGTCACATTCCTCGCCTGTGGTAGGGATTTTGATTTGTTGGACTGTGGTGCACGTTCTAACTCTAGTGTGCTGTCCTTGCGTTTGATGCTGACTTTCTGGAGCCTGTCGATCTCAAAGCGGTTCACTGGATAGTAATCACGCAGACGGACGAGCTTTTTTTCGAAGAGATCGCGAATGCGGACCTGTGGGTCGAGGCAGAGTAGGGTGGGTGCCTCTTCGCCTAGTGCTCTGTTACGCATGTAGATACATGGAAACTCTTTTTCGGCTTTAGGGAATGGAGCGTGCCATGGTGAGGTGATGCCGATATCAAAATTAGCCAAGGTTTCACCGCTGGCATTTTTGAGCACGACATGATGAGAGTCTGAACCAAAGCCGAAAGAACTTGGATCAGCTTCCGCAATAGGGATTGTTTCTTGCACGTTAGCAAATTTTGCAAACGCGATGATCGGAGCCATATTGTAGGCCCGGTCCGCCCATGGGAGTTCGCCTTGCCAGTAGGTATCCTTAAATTTGAACACACCCTTGGTGCCGTCGGCACTGGTGATTTCTACTTGGGTGATATCGGCTCGTTTGAAATCGTTGATGGCAGGTTTACCAACAAGTTCAGGTGGAGTTGGGAAGAACCTCTCTCTGAGGCCGTCGTCACTGAGCATGTAGGCTAATGAGCCAATGAGGCCAGTGCAGAGGACTATCAATATGGTGATAAACAAGCGCATGGTAGCAAATTATCTACGGGTGTTCCAAACAAAGCCAGTGATGACGAAGGCCATGGCCGGAAGTATAATCACGAAAAGTTTGTTAAGGAATGACTTGTGTGCTTGGGCAATGAAGACCTTACGACGGAAGTTAGGGCTTTGTTTAACATTCATCAACGGTTCGCGGCCGACCAGCCAGCTTCCTACTTGAGCGATGTATTGGAGTTGTTCGTCGCGGATGTTAGAAGCGGATAAGAAGTCTGAATTCCCTAAGATGACGAGCTTCGATACTAATGGTGCGGTGAGTTGGTCATTGAGCTTACCTCTGGTGACGGCTGCACCAATGTAAAGTGGTTTAGGTGAGTCTGATACTGGATCAAAGCTGACATTGGA
>CAXMOB010000164.1:0-6433 GCA_964194815.1 Vicinamibacteria bacterium
GGGCCAGAACAGTTTGGCTCAGCAAAATCAGAGATTGTCATCAACAAGCCTCTGATGCTAGAGCCTCTCGCTCCACGTTTCGCTAATGAAGGTGACACCACCCGCACCAAACTCTACGTGGCCAACAACAGCAAGTTTGAAGGCCAGTGGAAGATCACCCTAAAAACCAATAGTCTCAGCACTGTCATTGGTGGCACCGATAATCACATTGCATCGCGCATGGTCGACCTCAAGCCAGGTGCTTCTGTCTACCTAAACTTCGACACCAAGCACACCAATACAGGACAAGCAAAGTGGACCTGGTCAGCGCAACCAACCAAGCTCATCAGTAGAGAACTCACACCTCACCTTCAGCAATCACTCAGTGATGCCATGGAGACGAAGTTTAATATTCTCTACCCTCGCCCGATT
Organism: Vicinamibacteria bacterium; assembly: GCA_964194815.1. Lineage (GTDB taxonomy): Bacteria > Verrucomicrobiota > Verrucomicrobiia > Verrucomicrobiales > Akkermansiaceae > Rubritalea. The sequence goes on from CAXMOB010000164.1 coordinate 412, forward strand.
CTTAAAGGTGCACGCTTCAGAAAACTCAATAACAACCAGCAAGACCTGCTCGCAGGGATTGATCCAAACCTCTTTGAAGGCCGTGGCAGAGTTGAACTTGAGTTCTGTAACAACCTTCTCTTTAAAGCCCGAGGGGCCGCAGATCACCTCCTCCATTACCCCTATGGATGACTGGAGCAAACAACATCTAGCCTCATGCCGTGGTTCGCGGTAAATGAGCTAAAGCCATACGTTCCAGCCTTCGCTGACAAAACTAATCATAACGTTAAAAAAGCCATCCAAATGGGAGCCAATCGTTTACTCTCGATGCAAACTGCAGACGGTGGCCTCGCCTACTGGCCTGGTGGCACAAGGTCAGAAGACTGGGCAACTACCTATGGTGGCTACGCACTGATCCTCGCCAAAGAAAATGGAGCATCGGTTCCAAATGAAGCCATCGAAGGGATTGCTAATTACTTGGCCACAAACATCTCTGTTCTCATCGCTAAGGGTGACGCTTGGTCATTAGAAACCGGAGCCCGTGCACTCCACTCCCTATCGATTATAGGTAAAGCAAAGCAGTCCGACCTTAACTATCTATTCGAACGTCGTCAGAAACTAAACATGACCTCACGTTGCTACCTCGCAATGGCGATGCACAATATAGACCCAGCAAACAAAGATGCTCTCAAGCTTCTTGAAGAGCAAATAGTAGAAGAAGAACAAAAACATTGGATGCGCTACAGCACCGCCCATCAAAGTAAGCTTCTCGCCTATTGTCAAATTGCTCCACAAAATGAACAAACGCACCAGCTAATGGATCAAATCGTCAAATCGACTGATAAACGCGACCATTGGGGCAACACCTGGGCGAACTCATCCACCATCAATGCGATGGCTGCCTACGCCAAAATTATTAAATTGGCACCAAAAACCAGCTCGGTCACAATCGTCATCAATGGTGAAAAACAAACAGTCATGCTAGATTCTAGCAAACCAATGCAAACCATAACAGTTCCATTAGAACAGGGCATAAAGGTCTTTGGCAGCGGCAATGCTCTTTCCTACTGTAACACGGTGGTCTACTGCAAACCCTTGCTCAGTAAGGCGACTGCTACCTCGAAGAATGGTGTCGCTATCAAGAAAACCTATTACCGTATCCTCAAGGATGGTTCTCGTGAACTACTAAAGAATCCAATAGTGGGCGACCTAGTAGAAGTAGAACTTGATGTCACCTTCGGCTCAAAGCTCAACTATGTAGTGATCGATGATCCTCTTCCCGGCACCTTCGAATGCGTCAACAGTGCGTTCAAGAGTCAGTCCACTCACGTGCAAGGCTCAGCGGATAGAAACTGGAGAGTGTCTAACCAAGAACTACGCGATGATCGTGCCCTCTTCTTCCTCAACCGTTCATGGTCTGGAAGAACCGAGAAGCTTAGCTACTTGGCGAGAATCACCTCATCTGGTCAAGTCACTGTACCTGCAGCTAAGGTAGAAGCGATGTATGACCCAGAAACCTACGGCCTTTCAGGCTCAGGTGTCATGCACTGCCAGCCACGTTAAGCTGCTTCGCCCACCCCGATGAAGAAGAAAAGCACAGGCCGTAAAATGATGTTGCGGAAGTTTATCAAGCGACTGCTCAAGTGGTCTGTGCTCACTTCTCTCGTCACATTCTCCATCGGCTGGTGGATTGTCCCTCTCTTTTTCGATATCCCAGATGAAGCGACTGCAAGTCCTGAGGAATCGCAAATCATTCTCGATCGCGATGGCACTCCCCTCCACCACGCGACTAGAGAGGATTTCGTTCGTCACCGCCACATCCCCTTAGCTGACATTCCAGAGCCATTGGTGCAAGCCACACTGGCAGCCGAAGACAAGAGGTTCTGGGACCATGGCGGCATCGACTTTCTCGCCACTAGCCGCTCTATCAAAGACGCAATCGATAACGGACATTTCGTCAGTGGTGCCTCCACAGTAAGCCAGCAAGTCATCAAGTTGCGTTCTCCAAAAGCCCCACGCACGATTCGCACTAAGATCCGTGAAGCGTTTCAGGCACGCCACCTTGAAATGACCCAAGACAAATCGAGCATTCTCGAAAGCTACTTCAACCACCTTGAATATGGCAATCGTAACCAAGGCCCTGTGCTAGCTGCTAGCCACTACTTTAAAAAACCACTCGATCAACTCTCACTCGCTGAATGCGCACTCCTAGCAGGCTTACCACAAGCCCCTACCCGGCACAACCCAAGGAATAACCCTGAGGGTGCCATCGCACGACGCAATTGGATCCTAGACAGAATGGCCGAAGTCTATGAGCTCCCTGCAGACCAAATCACCAGAGCAAAGAATGAACCACTCAACCTAGCCCCTGCAACTCAACAGTACGCCACTCCTGAGATTGCCGAACTTTTCCAGGGCAGATCCGACACCACCATTCAAACCACCATCTCAAAACCACTTCAAGACGAGGTCAAAGCCATTGTCCAAAGAGAACTTCAAAAATTGAGTGCCCAAAATGTGAACAATGCCGCAGTCGTCATCATTGATAATGCAACAGGTGAAATTATCACTCTGTTAGGCAGTCCCAACTTCGAATCCACTCTAGGTGGCCAATTCAATGCAGCTTTGATTCCTCGCTCCCCTGGATCGGCACTCAAGCCCTTCACCTACCTTCTTGGCTTTCAACACCGCGGCCTACATCCTGCGACCATCATCCCAGACATCCCTACATTTTATGCGGGCGAACGTGGCCCAGAAGAAATCGTTAACTACGACCGAAAACATCACGGCCCAGTAACGATCTCTCACGCCTTGGGAAATTCATTAAACATCCCTGCGGTACGCGTGCTCAATCAAGCTGGTGGACCAGCTAAACTTCTCACACTTCTAAAACAATTTGGTTTCACCTCCCTAGGCGATAACGCTTCCACCTACGGTCTATCACTCTCTATCGGCGGTGGCGAAGTCACCTTACTTGAAATCACCAATGCCTTCGCCACACTAGCCCGCTTGGGACAATTCAAACCATCTACTCTACAACAAAAAGACACAGCCAAGCAACGAGTCGCCAACGCCACGCAATGCCAACTGATCGCGGAGATACTCACTAACAACAATGCCAGAAGCCACACCTTCGGCACCCAATCCCAACTTAGATTCCCCTTCAAGTGTGCTGTTAAAACTGGAACCTCGACCGACTACAAAGATAACTTTTGCATGGGCTTCACCGCTCAATACACCGTAGGCGTGTGGGTAGGAAATATCGACAACACCCCGATGCAAGGGATCTCTGGCGTCACTGGAGCAGGCCCCATTTTTCACCAAACCATGTTATTGCTCCATAAGAACCAAGCAGCTCAATGGTTTCCTACTCCTCAAGAGCTCAGCACCCACGCGGTAGACCCACACACTGGTAAGATCCTCAAACCTGGCCACCCACGTTACCCGATCGCTGAAAAAATGACCTTACTAAAGCCTCCTGAAGAAGCGTCCTCTCACGACTACGACTCAAACCAACGCCCCTACCTTGACCAACGCTACAGCAAATGGGTCGACTCCCACAAACAGGTCTTTGCAAAAGCCTCATCCAGCCACCTTGATTCACCACTCGAAACCCTACGCATCCTCAGCCCTGCCGCCGAAGCTACCTACCTTCTAAACCCGGACCTACCTAATAGCGGCAACAAACTCACCCTACTGGCCAATCACACCGCCATCGAGTGGAGTTCAGACACCATCAGCATCTCAGGTAACAAAGCCACCCTCATCCTAGGTCGCCACACCATCACAGCTCGCCACAAACAAACTGGCGAAACCAAAGACGTCAACATCCGCGTCGAACAAGAATAGCTACTATCGGGGGTATTATTGTTTGCACCTCCAGTGTCTCCACTGTAAACCATTGAACCATCAGATCGTCTGATTCAGAAATAAGTGAGGATCGCTATTTCACCTCATCAAAATCAAGTTCATCACGAAGTCAACATGAAGCAACCTATCATCATTCTCGTTCAAACCCAATTGGCTGTAAACATTGGGATGTGTGCCAGAGCTATGCTTAACTGCGGACTCAGCCAATTAAGACTCGTCAAGCCTCGTGATGGATGGCCGAACCCCGATGCCATTTCGCCAGCAAGTGAGGCCAGAGAAATCATCGCTCAAGCAAAGGTCTTTCAGTCCGTTGCCGATGCTACAGCCGACTGCCACCAAGTCTTTGCAGCCTCCGCTAGGGTTCGCCATTTGAACACCCCATCCATTACGCCTACAGAAGCCGCTATAAGCATCTATCAGCACTCTAAAAAAACTTCTCATCACCAAGCGGCAATCCTGTTTGGACCTGAAGCATCTGGACTAGACAATGAAGCGATCTCCCTAGCCGATCGGCTCGTGAATTACCCAATGAATCCAGATTACACTTCCCTGAATTTGGCACAAGCCGTCCTGCTATTCTCATGGGAATGGTGGAAACACCAACTAGCTTCTCAATCCAAAGATGAATCTGGAACTGAAGAACATTCATCGACAATCGAAGCTCAGTGGACACCCGTGCCAAAAGAAGAACTACACCACTTTATGCGACGTCTCGAGTCACAACTCGACAACGCTGGCTTCTTTCAGAATCCTGCAAAAAAAGCGGATATGTTACAAAAATTAAGAACGCTCCTTAATAGAACCAATCCTACTAGCCAAGAAATCCGCAGTCTCCAAGGTATCTTATCTGCACTTTCAAAATAGAAAGAGCACCTAACTTCTTTCGACTTTTTACTGGCAACGTTAGGGAGACCACTTCATAGGGCTTGAGCATGACCGCGACGATCATGCCACCATAGAAGGAGATCATCTCTGTGGGACGGGAGCCTCGAGTACGGTGGCACCGTGCTTTTTGCTCATCACCAGTACACTGAACTTCGTGGCATTTGCGATGTCGATGGTACTGACTGTGGCGTAGTCGAATTTTCCGCGCAGGTCGGTGTAGCCGTCCTTGTAGAACTTCGCCCCGCTGGCGGTCATGATGTAGACCTTTACATAGACCTTCGAGAGCGGCCTTCCGTCCTTTTCGTGGCGTACGCTGAGAATGCCAAAGTTTTCGCTAACAATGGTCTGTAATTCATTGGCGTAGACCGCCTGCGAGCGCTTCTTGCCACCACCGACGACCTCGACGAGGACGTTCTTGGCCTGATATTCACGCGGCAACTGGAACTTGTGAGTCCTCTTTCCGTCGGCCAGCCTGAGCTGTTCGCTGCGGTTTGGTTTCACGATGGAGAATGCACCACCATTGCTCGATACGAACGGCTTGGTGCTGAATAGGAACTCGAGATCCATCTCGTAGTAGTTCACCTGCACGCTGTTGAGGTTCTGGTAGTCGAGAGTGACCTCAGTGCCATCCACCTTCATCCCAAGGGCTGGTTCCTTCGCGGCCAGAGCAGCCTGTTGTTGATCACGGCTCTGGTCATCGTTGATCTTCGGAGCCTGCCCCGAAATTTCATCAGCCTGGGCCACCACTGCGGCGAAGCGCTCCCTCCAGCGATCGACCGGATAGTCGGCGTAGCGCTCGGCAATCTTGCGTGCCTCTGCTGGCTTCGAGCGATAGAACGCGGCATAAGCCTGGAAGTAGTCGTATTGAATTCTGGTCGGCAGTGCTTTCGGCTTCACCGTATCCAGTCGTGCCAAGGCTTCCACAGCCCGGTCCTGCAGGAATAGGTAGTAGGCCGTGCTCATCTGGTCGATGTCGTCGAAGCTGACCTTCTCGCTTTGGATCTGTAAGAACTGCTGATACTGTCCGCGGATCCGCTCATTGAGAATGCGGTGTGCGGCACCCACCTGGTGTGCCCGATTGTTGACCAAGGGCTTGTATTCCAAATGCTGATAGGCTCGTCGCTGAATGGGATCGATAGTGATCAGGCCACTCTTCAGATACTTGCCGCAGCCGTTGAGAAAACTCTCCTGCATCAAAAGAAACTGACGGATTGCCGGAGCGTGGTTGTGCATGACACCGTAGCTGAAGACGGTGGCATGATAGACCCCGCGTGCATTAAGCACTTTC
>CAXMOB010000165.1:0-10556 GCA_964194815.1 Vicinamibacteria bacterium
TCACACCTCAATCTACCCGGGCAGAAAACTCGCAGCACGTAGCTCGACACGCCCTGGCGATATCGTCCAAAGTGACATCGAAAATTAACCATTAAATTATGTGCACTATCGTATACCTATTTGCACATAGGCTATTTTATGACTGTAGAAGAAATGATTCTGTTAGTCTCTTCACGCAATCATCCATAGCTTGACGTCCTAAGGACAGACTGCCAGCCATAGCCAAAAAGGCGTGGGGCATACCTAGGTAATAATGGCAACGAACAGATGTCCCCGTCTGGGCTAGCTTTCGAGCATACGCAAGACCTTGGTCACGCAGTATATCACATTCAGCAATGACAAAGAATGCAGGGGCTAATGGCTCTGGAACGTCACCGTGTATAGGCGAGACCAGTGGGTTTAACGCAGAAGATTCTGAGTTGTTTTTTAAGTATAAATGGCTAGTCCAATCAAGTATTTCTTTAGTAAAAAAATAATTTTCGGCGTAACGCTCAAATGATGAACTGGCTTGTGGTAATACCTCACAAATGGGATAAATTAATACCTGAAGACAAAGCTGTTTCTTTTTTGACGCTGGCAACATTTGTGCCACAACCGTCGCTAGATTACCTCCTGCACTATCTCCTCCAATAGCTATTTTTTGGGGATCTCCATGAAGACTAGCCGCATGCTCCATACACCATAATGTCGCTTGATAGAGATCATCGAGCCCGCTAGGAAACGGGTATTCTGGAGCTAACGCATAATCGACCGAGATCACGATGCATCGTGCCTGCTGTGAAAAGTAGTGGCATATCTTATCGTGGCTATCTAAGCTACAAAAAACCCAACAACCACCGTGAGCATAGATGAATATAGGGAAAGGACCTTCTCCTTCTGGAGTGTAGATACGAATACGAACATCACGCGTTCCGTGAGAAATTGTTTTCTCACTAACCGTTGAAACGGGTTCAGACAGCTCAATGTCATGCTCAGCAAGAGAGTGCTCTCTGCGAGCTTGCTCTATATCAAATTCTTCAACTGGAGAATTTGGACTATCAAAGGAGCGCACAATAGAGCTGGCCTCAGGACTCATTTCTCCAGCTAGATCTATCCCTAATACCTTGTCGATGATGTTGTGCATAATGAGCAGATCAGAGGCTTTGGATTCCTTCCATGGTCTTGAAACTACCTACACCTAAATTTTTTGAGTCGGCTTCAGTTGCTGGAAAATACTTGGCTTCGTAGAGATTGTGAAGCCAGCGATGGTAGCGGCGAATCTCTTCAAAAACAGCTTGTGGGAGAGGACCCTTTACTGCAGCTTTGATATTCTCATCCGCATACTGAGGGATGTGCATCGATATACACGCTGTCGATACTCCAGGGTGACTCAAGGCAAAGCGTATCGCAAGTTCGGCAAGAGACTCGGCATACTCTGGAATGAATTTGTTAAGCTTACCAACCCTCTCAATATATTCACATCGAGGACCATGCTCGAAGTAATCTGCACGAAAGTCCCCTGCATCAAATTCAGTATCAGGTGTTAAAAAACCAGTCAATCCACCTTCATCGAGAACGCAGCGAGCGATAACAAAAACGCCATTCTCTTGGCATGCGGGAACGAGCGAATCAAAGGCAAGTGGGTCGAAAATATTAATGATCGTTTGCACCGAATCAATTAGCCCTGATTTAACAATCGATAGTGCTCCATCGTGTCGATGGTCTACGATCGACACCCCAATGTGTTTGATCTTACCTTCTTGTTTAAGTTCCTGAAGTTCCTCCATCCAAGTTCCTTCTTCATGGAAGTTCCCCCAAAACTGGTGCAGTTGCATGAGGTCAATGGTGTCGACTTGCAATTGTTTGAGCGACTCTTCGACACTTTGACGTATCGCATTTTTGGGATATGCAATTTCAGCAGGGTTGGGTAATCCCCAGCCAGCGTTCTGCTTAGTTTCTGCTGGTATAGCCTTAGATGCAATGAATGGCTTTTCTCCATTCCATTGTTTAAGAGCTTTCCCAACAATCCGTTCAGAGTTAAGATACGCCCTTGCTGTGTCGATTACATTGATGCCTTGGTCTAGGCTGTGGTGAATCGATCTGATGAGGTCGTCTTCGTGAAAGTTACCAAACGCACAGTTGAGACCCATCGCCCCAAATGATAGTTTAGAAAGTTGAATGTCTGTTCGTGCAAAAGTAGTATAGTTCATAGTCGTAAAATTGTTGGTATTTATTAGAATGTGTCGCAGCAAATCTGTTCTTCAGAAACCCCTAGATCTTTGAGCATGGTGGAGCTAGCTTGAATCATCGCTGGTGGCCCACAGAGGTAAAATTCGATATTTTTAATGTCACCATGTTGGCTCAAGTAACTCTTCTGAAGATGTTCATGAATGAAGCCACTAGGAGTATCAGATGGCCCTTCAGGTTCCGACAAAGCCAAGTGAAAACTGAAATTGGAGATCTGCTCAGAAAGACCGTTGAAATAGTCTTCGTAAAAGACCTCACGCTCAGATCTTGCACCATACCAGAAACTAATTTTGCGGGTAGATAGCTGAGTTTCTAAAAGATTAGATAAATGAGATCGTAGTGGTGCCATACCAGCTCCCCCACCAAGATACACCATTTCTTTTTCGGTTTCTTTGATATGAAATTCCCCGAAAGGACCAATCGCACTCACGCAGTCCCCAGCTTTAAGATTGAATACGTAGCTAGATCCGATCCCTGCCTGATAGTCGCTATTTAGTGGCGGTAACGCTATCCTTACATTAAAAGTCAAGTGTCTATCAGAATCCGGATTACTCGCGAACGAATAATTGCGTCGGGTTTTAGTGTCATTTTTAACCTCAATATCACCACACTTCAACACATCCCAAGTTTCAGAATATTCTGACTCTACTTCAACATCTGCTAGAGATAGAGTCCCATAAGCTGGGATATCTAATTGAAGATAGTCACCTGGCTTGTAGCTAAATAGAGTTGGGCTCAGAGGCTCCAGCACAAGCTCTTTAATAAAGGTTGAGACATTCTTGTTACTGATGACCTTAAATTGATGAGTCTGCTGGTCATTGGCACTGCGACCAGAAACATTAATCCAGAGCGTGCTGTTCTCAACCTTAACTGGATAGGTCTTCAGTGCCACACAGACTGGCTTCCTTGCTGGAGAGCCGTCTGTGAAATCAAATCGTCCATTATGTTTGGGACATTCTACCAGTTTACCTTTGACTAAGCCCTCAGCTAAATGAGTATTTCCATGCGTGCAGATACCGTCGGTTCCATGATAACTACCTTCTTTAGTTTGATAAAGTGCGTAGGTTTGACCCTTATGATCAAATCGAATCACATCTTCTTGCCCTAGGTGACTAGCGTCACACACTTCGACCCATCCGTCCTCAGTGACATTAGACTCAGAACTATAGGTCTGTGCTTTATCTGTTGCAGCATTACTACCGTTTCGGTGAGGAAGAAGGCGTTTCACATAATATGTGGGGTCCTTCACCTGCTTAAGCACAGTTGGCACAATTTCTTTGTAGGCCTCCCACAGACTACGATAGGGAGTTGGGCAATCATTTCTAATTAATCTATGCAATTTGGGCAGCTGGTGGTAGGGCACCAATGGGAACATATGGTGCTCCAAATGATAGTTCATGTTCCAGTAGAGATAACGATTGATGAGACTCATCTTAATCGTTCTACAGTTAAGTCGATGATCCAATACATTTTCTGCCAAGCCAGCATGCTGAGTGTATCCATAAATCGGCATCAACCATGCTCCATAGATGTTGGGCAAACCGATGAGCATGAGCGGAAATATACTCTGATTGTAGAAACAAATAATAATGACACTTATATAGATACTGAGATAAATCCTAGCTTTGAAGAAGGTTGCCTTATATTGATCTTCGGGAAGATAGCTTTTTTCTTCTGCACCAATTCTACCTACACTGTGCAGGAGCAACTGTTTAAAATACTTAGGTATAGCCTGCAGATTAAAAAAACTAAGGAATAGAGCTTTCAAATCAGGAGGACGTGGCACTGCAATTTCAGGGTCTCTTCCTACAATGATGGTATCACTATGGTGACGGGTGTGGCTCCAACGCCAGGGTGTTGACTCTCGTAGTACCATGAATGAGGCTATCTCATAGAGGACTTCATTCAGCCAATCAGTTTTGAAAGCCGTGCCATGGCTGGCCTCATGCCAACGGGAGTCTGAACTAGACGCATAGAGCACACCATAGATAGCCATAGGAAAAATGGCTTCCCATGAACCCCACCACACATAGCTCCAAACCGCGAACCCAATGAGTAAGGCAAACCACAGTATGGTGTCTCGGATAGCAGGCCAATTTTTTCGACTTAGTAGATCTTTTAGCTCAGTTCTAGTCAGAGGACTGCTATACCAATCAGCTTCCGCAAGGCCCTGCTCTACCGCACTTTTCGATGATTTGCCGACCAGACTATAGTCTTTAATGTTGATTTGGCTCATGAAGCAATTTCTTAATTTAGATAGTGGTTACTTTACGAATTTGCCCTGGAATAATAGCCTTTCCTGTCTCAGCACTCTCTATCGCAGCAAAACAGAGTTCTAGACCCGTGAGAGCACTGGTGGCGTCGTTAGACGGCACGCGGCCCTCTTCTAAAGCACAGAGAAGTTCGCACATGGTTCCGAGAAAGCCGTTTTGAAACCAGCTACCTTGCAGGCTGGTGCAGGAGTCTATTCCATCTTTGTAGAGCATCACCTCAGCTTGTTCATTGAGCCCAGGACCTTGACTTCTTAAAGTGCCTTTAGTTCCTACGATCGTCGTGACATCGCTTTCACCCAATTGAGTGTGTGCATTAAAAGAGATGGTCGCAACAGCCTTTTCATAACTGACAATGGCAGAGGCTAGTGCTGGTGGTTGATAGACTTGACTGTCGAAGGATTTTGTCAGTGCGTAAACTCCCTCAGCTTTTTCACCCTGCATAAAGACATTAATAATATCGAACCAATGGATTCCAAAGTCAAATAGCACCATGTGCTTCATCGCCTCGAAACTGGGTAACCCTTTGATCCAAGTTTGATCCCACTGCAAAGAAAAATTGATAGAAACGACTTCACCGATAAGCCCTGAGGTGATGGCGTTTCTCATGTAAGAAAAGTGAGGTGCCCACCTCCCATTATGATTTACAGCCAAGAGAACATTATGCTGTTTCGCCAGCTTAATGAGTCGATCTGCTACATCTAGATCTGTCGCCAATGGTTTCTGGCTGAGGATGTGTTTCCCACTCTTGATACAGGCCTCAATTATACTAGCTCTATGGTTAACATGAGTTGCAACATCGATCACCTTGATAGCATCACATTGAAGCAGATCGTTATAGTCTGAATAAACACTGGCATCAGGAAAAAACTCATCCCGCTTTGCCGTAGCCTTTTGTAAATCTCTATTTGCGATAGCGACTACATTAAGACCAGCTCTTTTATAGTTCTTTAAATGGTATTCAGAAATACTTCCCGCACCGATGAGTCCTATGGAGATAGAAAGGTCTTCAGGAAGCCTAGGCATGTAGTCGACTGATGGACCTTCCACAAGAGAGCTTTTCTTTGTTGAACTGATACCATACTCGGATGTGTCTTGATTATTCATGGGGAAAGAAACAGGTTAGTTAGATAGTTGATAAGTGGTGAGGTGTGAATACTCCTGATTGGGTTGAAGGATAATATCGCCCAATTCTGGAGTGTTAACTCCATCAGGGTACCCTTCGCACTCTAGACAGAGAGCACTGAAAGACCCTTGTTGTTGACTGGGAACACTAGGAATACCTTTACCTAAATACAACTGCAGGCATTCTTGGTTCGTATAAACCTTTAAAACTCGTCCGCTAAGAGGCTCTTCAAGACATGCTGATACAGATTCAATGTTAGTCTTAGTCGCGAGAAAATAGAGATCGCCATGTTGATAATCAATCTGAGGTAAAGTTTCGCGAACGATCTTAGCGTTTAAAAATGAAACACCAGATTGGTGATCGATAGCCTTCTTTTCTATGAGAGTTCCTTCAGCGTCGGCTCGGCAGTGGTGGTTAGCTGAAATTTGTAAGCTATGGTCTAGAATGTTTCCAGAACCAGCAAGGTTGAAATAAGAATGATTGGTTAGGCTTATAGGTGTAGCTTGATCAGTTTTCGCTTTATAATGAATATTTAGACAGCCATCCTCGTTCAGTGTATACCTTGCGTAAAACTGAACATTTCCAGGGTAACCCTCCTCACCATGAGGACTTAAGTAGGATAGAGTGATCGATGTGTCACTCACCTTTTCAACCTCCCAGACTCTTCTATTTAAACCAACATTCCCCCCATGAAGGTGATTCGGAAAATCATTGACTGTAAGTTGGTAGTTTACCCCATCTACACAAAAAGATCCATTGGAAATTCGACCTGCGACACGACCTACAATGGCACCAAAGTAGGCTGAACTTTTAAGGTAGCTACCAAGTTCTGGGAATCCATGCACAACATTCACCCTCTCGTTATCCTTAGAGATAAGTGACCACTCGGAAATGATTCCTCCATAAGTGAGAATCTTGCAGTGCATACCAGTAGAATTTTTCAAAGTGTATTCTTCTACTTGTGTGCTGTTGGGTAGCGTCCCGAAGTGTCGCATCGACTCAAGACTCATTATCCTCGTAGATTAAGCTGCTGCATAAGCGAGTCAGTTGACTCATAAGCTTCCTCAACCCATTGAACAATGTTGCTCGGATCCGGAGAATACTCTAACTCCAATGAAATGGAACCGTCAAACTCAAGCTCCTTAATGGCTTGTAGGAATGGAGAAAATTTTACAACTCCGTGGCCAGGAGGTAGATCGCCATGCACCATGCCGTCACAATCACTAATATGAACATGATTCGCTTTACCTTTCAATAGAGCTATTTCGCTAGGACAAGAGTCAGATAACACCAGATGGCTAATGTCGATATTCGCTTTCACATTCCCTGTATCACAATCGTCTATAAAGCGCACCATTTCTGGAATACTGTTCAATAAACTCATACGGAACGGCTCTAATTCCAGAGCAATTTCAATACCCTTAGCTCCTGCATACTCCCCTATCTCTCTGACACATTCGACTCCCCAGTTCCACTGATCTTCTGGCGGGATAACCTCTCGTTGCCAAATATACTCTCCAATGACTAAGAGCAGATTATCACTGTTAAACTGCTCAGCAAGATCAACGAACTTCTTTGCCCGGCTGACGTGGAAATCTCGGACAGATTGATTAAAATCAACCAATCCAGCGGCCACCATGACAGTCGAAGTGATCGGTAGGCTATTTTTCTCACAGGTCTTGATAATTTTCTTAACCTCTTCTTTTTCAATGGTCATCGCCTCAGTGAAGATATCTACAGAATCAAAGCCAATTCGTGAGATATGCTCCAGCCCTGTTTGGGTGTCGACTCCGACCTGATCAAAGGCACTATTGATTATTCCTAATTTCATGATGCCTTAACTATGGCACAGACATGATGACTTTGCTTCTTGAAATCCGCACAAGATTGCTTACTTTCAGCTCTAAGATGTATGAAAAGTTACAGATTAGTGAAGAACTAGGAGGAATGGTCTTTAATTTCCGACCAAAATTCAAGGATTTCATGTCGCAGGCCCACCAACATCCTGAACTTGAACTTAATTTTGTGACTTCAGGTGAAGCCGTGTACTATTTTTCAGATGTTAAATACACCATGCGTCCTGGTAGCATGGTGTGGATTTTACCTAACCAAAACCACAGGCTTTCTCAGTGGAGTGATGATTTCTCAATGGATATTGTAGCGTTCACTCCTAATTCTCTGTTGAGCATTGATATTAACAGTCCTGAGTATGAGGCTCTCATTCAAAACCCTTCTGATAAAGGAGTCTATTGCAGAGTCATTAATCACAGTGTAAGCCAAACAATAAGTCAGATATTTAAGAGCCTCTATACTGGTAACCTTCACAACGACGGGGTTGAAAACCAAGCTCCTGTTTATGCAAGAAAGGTATTCGGCCGTAGTGAGAATGAAATATACAAACACACCAAGCCAAGAGTTTTAAATGCAGGACTAGCCTTTCTACTGACATATTGCTGGGATGCCTTTCAATCTCACGGTAGTGACTCTGATAGCAAAAGGATACACGCAGCTGTTTGTAAATCGATTCAGTTTATACAGGACAATGAAGCGTGCTCACATACAGTAAGTAGTTTAGCTAAAGCCTGTGGATTAAGTGAGTCCAGATTTAGTAGGGTTTTCAAAGAAAATATAGGAATGTCAGTTCCTGCCTACAAAAACAGGGTGAAGTTGGACCATTTCCTAAAACTCTGGCAATCGAATGATATGACACTAACTGAGGCATGCTACGCCGCTAATTTTGGTAGCTATGCTCAGTTTCATAAAGTTTTCAAAGAGCAATTCAAGGTGTCTCCTAAGGAATACTGTTATCCATCCGAATCAACTGCTGACACGAATGAATAGATGCCCAAGCATGCCATTTAGTTGATTACCAGTTAAACTTATCATGCCATACGTTTATACTGCTAAAATTTGCTCTCAAATGCCATTGAACAACTTCCCTACATATTTTCTATTCGCTAAACCTGATTCCTTCCAGCCACCTTTAATAGCTGATTCTATCACTAACCAACCCTTATACTCGATCTCCTCCAACGCTTGCTTCACTTTTACGAAATCTACCTTCCCTGAGCCCAGTCGATTCCCATTCTCCTTAAGGTGAATTTGACATATTGCGTTCTTTTTCCCTAACCATTGAATCTCTTTTTGAACATCGTATCCCATATGATTCATATTTGCCGTATCGTAGTATACCTTTACGGCGTCTGAGCCTACTGCATCAATTACCCTCATGTGCTCTTCTTTATTGAGCCAGGTCTCCAGACCTAAAGTGATTCCTAGCTTTTCGGCCATCGGGGCAATCATTTTCAAGCGCTCAACAGCAATCTTCTGTAACTCAGGCTTATTTTTCATATCACTCTTTGAGAAGAAGGCTAAAAGAACAATTTTTTGCTTCAAGAATGGCATAATCTCTAAGCATTCCCTCACCCATTGATCTGTCTCATTCGTCGTCATGAAGGAACGGCTATTAAAAATACCCATACACATTGAAGCTATCTCCACTTTGAATTTAGCAGATGCATCTAAGTATAACTGTCTGGTTTCCTTCAGCTTGAGATCATACTTTTTATTATCAGGTAAATACGTAACCTGCACCCCGTCGAAGCCCAGTTCACTGGCAATTTCAAAAGCCTTCAAGTCACCTTTGGAATTAATATGCCAATCACAAATCCCGACTTTGAAATGATGCTTTGATTCCGCAGCGGCCATCAACTCTATACTTGGATAGATTGAGGATAAACCCGCTAATGTTAAAAATTTTCTACGATCCATGATATTATTTTTTAATGTTATTTAAATAGCTTAATAGGTCAGCAAGATCTTGCTCACTCAGACCAATCGCAGATGCTTCAGGCATGATTGATTTTTTAGATATAATTTGCGTTTTAATGTCTTTTTTGAGGATCTCCACATTTTGTCCCAGTGCATTACGAACTATCAGCGGATCTTTATCAGACAATAGAGCACCCTCAACATTTTTACCATTATTAAGAACCAAACTGACGGATTCATAGCCCACAAGGATCCCCGAAGATGGGTCAATGATGGCGTCGAGCAAAGACTTCTGATCAAACTTCTTAGTTATAGCAGTCAATTCAGGTCCGACTTCACCACCCTTCCCCGACACTTTATGACACGAGAAGCAAATGCCTTTTCCATAAAACAATCCCTTTCCTCTTAATGCATCGCCTTTCAATCCCAACGTTCTTGCTATATTATATTGGGACTTTTTCGTTGAATGGAAAGTCTTAGCTAAACCAGCAACTTCAACGTCATTGTGCTTCAGCAGACCGATCACTGCCATTTCTTGGATCTCCGCAGGGAGGTCTCCTTGCATCGTTAATTGCAGTAGTACTTTGGACCCTTTTACCGTAGCAAGTAATGCATTAAGTGCAGCCTCATCTGGTTTCTTTAAAAAATCTGTGCGGAGTTTATCAAAGGCTACTTTTGTTTTATTCAATGCCTTGAGATCGACATCCGTCAAATATGCTTTCCAATGATTGCGCTTACGATTACCTAACCACCATAAACAATACTCGCCCAATTCACCATCACTGTAGCTATGAGTATCGACCAACGCAGTTGCTGCAGCCTCAGTCTTAATAAAGGCCAAGGTATCAATAGCTAGTTTCCGCTGTGCCGCTGAAAGAGTGTGAGATTGAGCTCTTTTCATCAATTGCTCTACAGAACTTACCGGATGTAAACGCCACATCAACTTCTCAGTTCGTTTATCCCACTTCATAGCAGGTTTCTTTATTTCTTTATACACCAATTCTTCCTTACCATCTGCAGCGACCCCAATGGCTTCCAAATACCATCGATCCTCTCCATCGAAATAGGAAATCAATTGTAATAGTTGACTACCGCACTTAACAAAAGGTACATCTCGTAAAGATAGTAATATCTCACGGCGTAAAGAGACGTCCTCAATTTCA
>CAXMOB010000166.1:0-4807 GCA_964194815.1 Vicinamibacteria bacterium
CTGTGATTAGGGCTATAAGTGGAATGAATCTCCAATCCCAACATCCGTAAAAAAAATAACTAGCGAGAAGGAGCACTGTGTTTTGCACGCGGTGATTACTCCATCTATACAGAAGGATGAGCACAACGAGGAACCCCCAGAAAGCATAACTATTAAATAGCACGAGGGGATGTATGCACGAGATGATGGTCTAAACCACTCTAAAGATAAGAAAAATGCAAAGATTTACCGACTCTTACCGAGAATTTTAAATGGACATACCATCCTGTATTATTGAGACAGGAGCTTACGTTTTTTTAACTTTCGTGAATAGTTGTGAATTGGAAGTTCAATAAAGCGGTAATAAGCAAAGGCCACTAGGGTGGCCACTAGGGTCGCTCCAATGAGTGTGGGGAGTTGGTAATGCCAAGTCGGAGGAAGGTGTTTAAAATTATACATGAAGGCACCTCCGATAGTGATATGAATGAGGAAGAACGAATATGAAAGTTTACTGAACCACTCGACCACTTTACCAGTAAATGGAGGGAGGTAAGTAATGGCTAATGCTGTTCCTAGAGCTGTGATGGCAGCTCTCTCACTGATGGTATGTGCTTCAATAACGGTGGCTAGAATAAGAAGACAGAGGTAAAGCCAGTGGGAGATTCTTTTCTGGTAGAGGAGATAGGCAGCCATTCCCATTGCAAAGAGGGCTGAGTAGGTGCCTAATGTGGGTCCTTTTCCTACGAGTAGAGGTAAGGCACACCAAACAATGAGGACTGGGAGAGAGAAACTTAGTTTTTTTGAATTCAATAGGGGATAGCAAATAAGGATCATCAAGTAAAATTGAGCTTCTATGGCTAGAGTCCAAAATACGGCAACATACCATTCGATTTGGAAGAAGTCAGCGGTGAGAGTGAGGTTTGCAAGGACTCGTTCCCATGTGATACGGTCGGGATGGGCTCCGTAGCCCAAAGCTGGGCAGCCGAAGTAATAAAGGGCCATTTCTGCAAGGGCGATGATTACAAATGCGGGGTAGAGCCGGATAAATCGGCTCAGTAAAAAGCCAGGAGTCTTAGAGATTTTAAATTTTCCCCAGCTCAAAGCGAGTGGAGTGATGAAGCCTGAAATACAGAAAAAGACATCGACGCCAAGGTAGCCAAGACCGAAAAGGTCTGTTATCCACGATATCTCGCTCCATCTTAGATGAAAGGCGCAGACTGCTAAGGCTGCAAAAGTACGTAGTAGATCTAGGGTGTTGAGACGGTTTTGATCAGCTGGCATATGGAAGAAGAATGTTATTCTGCTACACTGATATCTGAGATGAACCGTTCGAAAGCGTCAGGGAAGAGCTTTTTTAATAAAAAGAGGTTACTAGCTGGATCGGAGAGTGCGAGTGGGACATCATTTTCAAGAATACTCTCTAGTGAAAATTGTTCCGGAACTTTACCGAGCCAATATTGAGGCCAAGAAAAATAAGCTGCATAGTTTCCACGTCGCATGACCATGGTAATACCATTGGTTCCTGCGTAATTAGTCGTAGTGATGACGGTGTGCTGATCTGTAGCAGCGAGTAGGTTTTCGCCTTGAAGTTTATTGAGTGTCGCATCCGAAGCCCCTATGTGTGCCATGATGGATGGCATAATGTCGAGGTGACTTGCGTTGGAAACTTCTGGCTGCTGAATTTGGCTCTTAGGCCATTTGATAAGGATCGGTACTTTAATTTGTTCATCGTATACAGTGGAGCAATGGAACCACTTTCCGTGTTCTTTAAATTCCTCTCCATGGTCACCAGTGATCACAATGATACTATTGTCGTAGCGACCATTTGCTTTAAGAAAGGTGACAAATTCATTGATTTGATAGTCGACCCAAGCACAAGCATTCCAGTAGCGGTTGATATAACGTTGAAGCTCCTCCTTAGATGGACTCATCGGGAAACTGGTGTTGTCAACATAGTCTTTAAATGGAGGGTCAAAGTCATTATGCCAGTAGTAATTATAGTGCGGTGAATCGAGGGCAGTGAAGTAAAAGTTTCCGCCTTCTTTATTTTTAAGTAAAGCAGACCGTAGTTGAGAAAATGCAAAAACTTCACGATCCCACAAACTCCCTTGTTGCTCATATTTAGATCCTTCTGAGCAATGGTCAATAAGATGAGCTAGCTGACCTTGCTTACCGAAGTTTGTCAGTCCGAATTGATTATAGGTGAGGTCACACACAGCTCTTATTTCAAGGTTGTATCCCTGATTTTTGAGCCATTTTAGGGTGGGTGACCCCGCTGTGTGCTTATTATTTTCTTGCTGGTTTACAGTAGACCTCCAAAAAACAGGAGGGGCGCTATGGAAGGTGCTGAACCAAGAGAGATGAGTGGCGTTTGAACCCGCCCAAGTTACATTGAGAGGCTGACAGGACTGGTTACGAAATTTAGCTAAAAAAGGAGTAATCTTTGGAGTGATGGTATCAGCCCGCATACTTTCAACCATGAAAAAGTAGATGTCTGGTTGTTTTGGCGATTCTAGCTGTTCATCAATAATCGAAGAAGTTCGCTTGAAGTGTATATTGTATGTGCCAACGCCTCTTTGAGGGGCGAAAATTCCTGTCTGAAATGGAAGTAGTTGATATTCTTGTTGGCGTTGCTGCCGTGATTTCCAAAGAACTCCTAATGCTTGTTCCGAAGTTGCAATGGATAATCCCGCAATGAGGAGGATAGTTATATTGATGAGGGAAAACTGTTTGGTCCATTTTTTTGAGGCAGTGAAGCAGTAATGAGTAAGTGCTGCCACAAGGGTAAATAGGAGAAATCCAAGTAGAAGGAGTAGCCAATCCGGATGACTATATAATATATTTTTAATACCTTCAGACGATGCAGCTAAGTTTTCTTTGATTTTAGCAATGGTTAGTTCGCCAAATTCATTGATGTAATCAGTCAGTCGTCGATTGATTATAGCTGTCATGAAACTATCTATAATCACTAAGATTGGCAGTAGACCAAGGGTCCCCCATAGGAGCCATTTGAGCCCTGAAGGGAGGCTTCGTAAAAGTAGATTTGTGAGAAAAGCAAGTAGGCCAATAATACCTGCATAGAGAGCGAATCGGCCAATGATAAGAGAGAAACTTTGGAGGAATGAAATGTCGTTATTTAGAATTTCTAGGATATTGTTGATGACAAAACACAAGAATAGGAGTGTAAAAAAAATAAAATTCACACACGATTTTTTAGTAAGCCATAGTTTGATATTTGTGTA
Source organism: Vicinamibacteria bacterium (assembly GCA_964194815.1). Lineage (GTDB taxonomy): Bacteria > Verrucomicrobiota > Verrucomicrobiia > Verrucomicrobiales > Akkermansiaceae > Rubritalea. Next base: position 3,222 of record CAXMOB010000166.1, read on the forward strand.
ATTTAATGTAGCACTGATGCTTTTTTTTCCTTTAATGAGAGTATAGGTTATACTGGCGAGGAATGAGCTAAGTCCAACTATGTAAAAGGTTGTGTGGCTAATAGTTTCGGATAATCCGAGTTGAGCGATGAGAGCTATTAGTAGAGGGAAGATGAAGAGAATTGGGTGGTGGCGGTGAAGCAATATTCTCGCAAAGTTGTGGAGGCTGCCACCTATCAATAAACCAGCGGAACAAAGTCCAATAAAGATGGCCACATTCACTACCACATAGCCATGACCTTGGCGTAGATAAACGGTAAGGCCATCATAGCTAAATTCCCAAGTTCCGATGAATGGCACGAGAGTAAAAAACGTTAATGCTAGGCAGGATAGAATATGACTGACATTAGCGGGATTATAAATTGACTTGAGGTGAGCGATCATCAACTGGGTAAATGGGCTGCGGTGATTTCTTTAGTAAAATCTAGCAATGTCAAGTGGTGACTAGGTTGTCAGCTAATGAAATCTGGAGTAACCCTCTAAAATAGTGTGAATGCATATCATTCTACTGAGGTGCTTGTGGGCTGAGAGGTTGAGGAGGATTAGGAAGACGAGCGTATAGCTCCTTCATTAGGGCATAATGAGGTTATGAACTCGCAACTTCCATTATAGCCAGGTGTTCTTACTGGATTTCAATGACTTCGATGCGTTCATTAAGCACTTTCCAGATGATATTCCGTCCCGCTATCATAGTGCCGTATTGCTTTTCATCTTCTTTATATGCAGGTCGGGGATCGAGGCTGAGGGTTTGCTCGATAATATCTGTGAGAGGCACTATTTTTTTACATTTCCAATGGATTGGCAGACGTTCGATTACAGATGGGCTGTAGCCGGTGGTGGCTTCCGTGATCGCATCGCTGTGTGGGAGGTATGGTTTGATATCGAACACGGGGGTGCCGTCGATGAGATCGAGTCCTCCTGCTTTCAGAGATATACCAAACTCATGGTGATCCTCGATGGCGAGTAGGTTGACAGCGGAAAGGCCTATGGAGTTTGGGCGAAACGGCGATCGACTGGCGAACACTCCGACGCGCTTGTTGCCCCCTAGGCGAGGTGGACGCACAGTCGGCTGCCACTCTTTTTTTGAGCTTGATGGAACTGAAAGAGTAACCAAATGTGGCTAAATCCAGAGAGTTCACGAAATGCAGACTCGAGACGATAGTCTTGGCGGAAGTGGACCCAGCCTATGGCCTGCGGGACTTCGCGAGGCACTCCGAACTTCTCAGTGTAGGGCGAGCTGATCCAGCCGATCGGTGTTATAGGTGTGGGCTCCATATAGCTACAGTGTCTTTCGATACTTTTTGTAATGGCAAAGGGAGATTAAGCATTTCATGAGATAGATACTACATTCACTGTAACGATCTGGCTAACCTAACATTGATAATAAATGCCTAAGTTCCTCATCTACTTCACTTTCATGAGAGACTGTCTCACGGATTTCGGAGCGTAGTGCTTCGCCAAAACGTTTGCGGAGTCTATGCACGCCGACTTTGATCGCTGACTCTGAGAGACCGTATTCTAGTGCTATTTGGGCATAAGTTTTCGTC
>CAXMOB010000167.1:0-7384 GCA_964194815.1 Vicinamibacteria bacterium
CGGTTCACATTTTCCGTTCCTCTGATCCTCGGTGATCCGCCAGCACGCAGCTTTGCGACCAAGGCCGCCGAAGCTATGGCTTCTTCATCTTTCCCTGATGGCCTTGCTGTCCGAGCCGGCGATATTGTGCACGTTGGTTACCCGTATAAAGATGCCGACGATAAAGTGAAATGGAAAACCATGTCGTATACTGTCGGTAGCCACGCATTTCTGTCCGTGATGAACGGTAATTTCAACCGCACTCTGCGCAGTGCCTTTGTGGGGGAAAAAGTTTATATCCGTCTGCTCGCCCGCGGCCTCGACCAGAGCCCGGAGCGCGATACCGCATCAGTTGTCCTGAAGGGAAGCAGTGGTGCATCCGCGGTTTACAATATCCGTGAAACCGAACCGCACAGCGGCATTTTTAAAGGCGTTTTCACCATCAGTTATGCGGATGATAAAATTCCGGCACAACTTCCTCCCGTCGAGCTCAATGGACTCCCAGTACGCTACGGCGAGAAGATTAACGTCACTTACGGTGCATCCGGGGAAGACCCTTTACAGCAACTAACCGTTTCTATCAACAACGGAGCCGATGGTGTCATCGAACCATTCAGTAAACGTTACTCCGGTAATGAAATGGCCGTGAAAACAAGCTTCACTCTGGCTGAGTGCTTCTTCGAACTCGCTAAAAAACATCGCAAGATGGATCAAGAAAGTCTTGCCCGCCGAGAGATGGGACAAGCTCGCAAACTCCTCCTTGAGGCCCTTGCCACCCATCGCGATGATGACATGCGTGCACACGCAGAATACCTGCTCGGTAACCTCGCCCAGGAATACGCCGATCTCTCGAAAAACGAGGAAGCCAAACTTCCTCTCTACCAAGATGCTTTGGCTAGGTTCTCGAAAATACCTACCGACTATCCCGATACCGAGTTTGCTGCAAAAGCACAATTCAAGACCGCTCTCGTTTACGAAAAGATGGGTGAGATCGAAAACTCGGTCGAAGAATATGTGAAACTGGCCTACAAATACCCGGACGATGAGTTGATCCCCACCGTGATGTCCCGCCTTGGTGGATACTTTAAGAAAAAAGGAATGTCTTATAAAAAGCAAGCTGACCTCTTTCGCGAAAAAGAAGACATCGAGTCCAAAGCCGAAGTTCTGCGTCTTGATGAACTCTCCTACCCAGAATTCCTCAAAGCTGCCATGGTTTATTCTAAACTGCAGGAACGCTTTCCGGAGAACGAACTCGCCGGACTCGCCGGACTCAGTGCCGGCCAAAACTACATGCGTGCTCATCAGTACAAACAAGCGATCGATGGATTTGAAATTGTCATCAATAACGAGAAATACGACGACGGCGACATCCGTGCTCAAGCACTCTACTGGTCAGGACTCAGCCATGAGCGTATCCCGGGTGGTGGCTGGAAGTCACGTGGCCAAGCTATGCTTTCATCCTATCAGATCTACCGCCGCGTCACCTTTGATTTCCCTGATAGCAAATGGGCAAAGTATGCTCGAGGAAGACTCGCCGACCCAGTATTCGCAAACATCATCGAGAAGGAAGCTTCGATACGTGAAAAAATGCTGGAAGCGTTGAAAGAGGCTAATAAATAGAAATACGTAAATACTCTAAGATTTCCTATATCCGAATGAACCAACTTGAACATCTTCTTCTGCGCGAGAACGTAGGGGCTGCCGAACCTCGACTTCGACTGCTTACAAAAACGCGGATTGACACCGGACGCTGGTGGCGAAAAACCAAACTCTGGCTCTGTGTCATGGAGGACGAGTTGGTGATTCTCTCCGTCTCACGCCGGCGCTATTTCGAACGTCTTCCACTTTCTGAAAGCCAGCAAACGCATTATAATCACTCCACTGGCGAACTTGTTATTGAACCTGCCGAAGCTCTGCAGTATAACCGCTGCATTCTCTCACCACGCGATGCCCTTCGCGTTCTTAATTTCCTCAAAACTGAAACGAAAACCTAATTACTAAATAATGTTAGAAGATATCTTAAAAGGCGGACCTATCATGATCCCGTTAGTTATTTGCAGCCTGATCAGCTTGGCGGTGGTCTTTGACCGCTGGAGAGCATTCCGAGAAAATCGCAAGGTCGACACCCGATCATTACGAGCCAAAGTTCTCACCCACTTACGTAACAACAATATCGACGGTGCCATCAGCGAATGTGAATCGTCTCATGGTCCCATCGCCTCCGTTCTGCTCGCAGGTCTTCGTTCGTACTCCCACCTTCACGGTAAAGGGGAGAGCTCTGAGACCATGCGTTTGGTTGTCGGCCAGGTGATGGAAGATTTCAGCGCCCAGTCGATGAGCGTGGTTAACAAACGTCTCGACGTGCTGACCACTATCGGAACTGCCGCCCCTCTTCTTGGCATGACTGGAACCGTCACTGGTATGATCGCCTCCTTTGCCGGCATGGCAGATGCAGGAAGCGTCGATGGTAGTGCAGCAGTGGCCAACGGAATCGCCGAAGCCATGGTGACCACAGCTGTTGGACTGATTATCGCCCTGTTGGCGGTTATTCCTCAAAGTGTATTCAACCGCTGGAGCGATGAAATCGAACTCGAGATAGAAGAAGGCACCAGCGAAGTGGTCGAATTTATCCTGACACATCACTAATCACCCATGTCACGAAAACGCTATAGTAAGGAAAAGAAGCACCGCACGGGGGAAATCCCGACCGGTTCCTTTTCTGATATTGCTTTCCTGCTGATCATCTACTTCCTAGTAGCCACCACTCTAGTGAAGGTGAAGTCGATTGCCGCTGATCTGCCTTCAGGGGAAAAGTCAACCCAAAGTCAGTCGGATAAAACTCCGATCGTGAACCTGCGTGGCACTGAAATATTTTTTAACGATAAAAAAGTAAGCGTCGAGCTCCTCAACGAACGCCTCAAAAAATTGGATTTAGCTGACAAAGAACCTGCCAAGCGCGTGATCATGCTCGAATCAACGAAAGGCACCCCTTACGAAAACTACTTCCATGCGCTCGCCGCTATTAGTGCCCATCAGGGAGTTGTCGCCATCGTCGAGGATGATAAATAAACCATGAAAAAACGACTCCAAAGTAAGAAACGTCGAAGCGTGCCAGTGCCCATTGCAAGCATGGGCGACATTGCGTTTCTATTGATCATTTTCTTCATGGTTTGTAGTGAAGTTGCGAAGGATAAAAATATGGCAGTGGTATTACCACTCTCCGAGCATGTCAAAAAAATGGAAGCTATTGTGGTGGCCCGTATCGCCGTGGACGAAAAAGGCGAAATTTACTTCGATGGCGTCCTCGTGGATGGAGCTAAGGATGTCGAGCTGCGCGTCAGTGATCTCCTTACTAACACTATTTCTGATGACCAACGGCACGTTCAGTTTAAATGCGACAGTGCACTGCCAAAGGAAACGTTCGAACCGGTCATCAAAGCCATTGCAGCAGGAGGCGGCATCATCGAAGCCGTTGGTGACTTACAGCAATAAGACGATTATTTACCAAGCAAGCTAACAGATTTAACAAATTTAAAAATTCGTAACAATGAAAGACACACAGAAAGAAGAAGTAACACCAGATCAGCTGATGAAGCACTTCCAAGGCAGTAGCCTGAAGTCGATTATCATCTTTACCTTAATCATACATGCTGTCCTGATTGCCGGGACCAGTTATCACTACCTTTATAAAAAGGTCGTCGGGGAAGATACTTCCGAGGTGAGCGAAAAAGAGCGGACCGAAGCAGCAATGCGAAAAGCCACTATTGCCCTGCGTGAAATCGCAGAGGCACATGGGCTGAACCTACAGGACCTCAGTAGCCAGCTCGCAGGTGGTGCACGAAAGTCACCTAAGGCACCGAATAAGGAGAGTGATCCCAAAGGTTCTCAAGATAATCCACCCACGGAGTCCGAGAAGCCGAAGTCGGCGATCGAGGAGGAAATTAGTACAAAGGCGACTGGCCCAACCGTACCTAACCCCGAGGAAGACGAAGAAGACCTTTTTAAGTAAGATCCAGGAAGTTATCTCCTTGACCCAGTGTCCTTACAGAAATCATCCTTAGAATGAGCGAAAAGAACCATAGCAAGATCCCCAATGAGTGGATCGATGAAATCCCAACCAGTGCGTCCGCCTACAAGGCATGCGTTGTCAGCGTGGCTATGCTCATGCTCGGTGGGTTTGCCTGTGCGGTTCTATTTGGAGGGTTTCCACTTCTTGCGGTTGTCACTCTATTCCAATCTTCAAGCCCTGCGGTCACCGACCTCTGGGAAACGAACCATACCACCTTGGCACTCGGTTTTTGTGCTCAACTGTTTGTTATCACCAGTGCTATTTGTGGTCTAACGGGCTTATTCAGCCTGCTGCGAAATCGGGTGACATACCAGCTACTCCGTGCCACCATGTATCTCATTTATGTGGCTGTTGCGTGTTATGTGTATGTGTTTTGGCAAGGTGTGTCTTCAATCCTCGACGCAAGCTTGGAACTTGATGGAGTCAAACAAGATGGTTCCACGATATTCAAAATGTGGTGGAAAGCATGCTGGCCAGCACTTGCACTAGCCCTTTACGCTGGATGGCTTCATGCAATGATTCGCAGTCGCTCGGTTTACGCTGCATTCACCAGTAAGTCCGGAAAATTGATGGCTGGCGATCGCGTGCTCGAGGATTTTCGTACTAATGGACGCGACCCGCGCCACCGCCGTAGTTTCTATGCCAGCGGACTGACGCACCTCCTCATTATCGTGATCATTCCCTACGTCCTCAGCCTCGGCGGATGTGTTGATGCCTATCGCGTGCCAAAAGGCAGTGGTAACCCGGTAGTCGCCCAAGTCAAGGTGGTGAAACCTAAAAAGAAAAAGAAGAAAACTCTCAGCCTGCGACCTAACTCCGCGATCATTTTCGACCAGCCAGACCTCGACAACACCGAAGTGGATGAACAACTCGAAGCAAAAACTCAGGTAACCTACTCAGCCCAAAACAGCAAAGCAGGAAAAATGGGTAAAGGTGGAGGCAAAGATGGTGGTTGGCCCGAGGGCATGGATAAATACAAGATTCGCTTCATCCGTCTCGAACACGGTGGCGCAGGATGGGACGACGGTATGAACCATACCGGAGCCGACATCAATTTCCTGCGTGCATTCGCCCAGGCCACTGGATTTAAGAAAATAGCGAACAAAGGGGAGAGCCACTCTATCTCCCTGTTGAAAAAATACCCGAAAGACGGATTCCCTCCCTTTGTTTATATGACTGGAAACGGGCACATGGGTAAGGTCAATAAGGCAGATATTAAAATTCTTCGCGACTACTGCATTAATGGCGGTATGCTCATCGGCGATGCTGGGCACCGCAATTTTCATCACTCGTTTACCCAATTTATGCGTCAGGTCTTCCCTGACAAGACGCTGATCGATATACCGGATGATGATATGCTCTACCAGCTCCCTAACGGATTTCCCGAAGGTGCACCTGCATTCTGGCACCACGGTGGCCGCCGTGCGCTCGGAATCAAACACGATGGGCGGTGGATCGCCTTCTATCACCCTGGTGATATGAATGACGCATGGAAATCACAGAACTACACCGATGTGAGTCCCGAGATGCGTGATGCAGCTATCAACCTCGGTGTCAACCTGATCTACTACTCGTTTAACCAGTGGAATGACGCAATCTCCAAAATGAAAAAATGAATTCGGATTACTTCAGTGAAAATGGATGGCTCAGCGTACTGTTCTGGCTCATCGTGCCTTTGCTCTGGGTTGTTTATTCAATCAAAGGCCCTCGACGCTGGTTATGCCCGATCGCACTTTTACTAACGATTGCTGCTCTAGTCCTAGCCAAAGATAACTCGAAGAACTACGTCAATCTGATCCAGCCGGATCGTAGTGCCGAGGTAGCAGCCCAACAGGCTCGCGTTGAAGCAAGTATCGTGGCAGTCAAGGAAAGCCGTGGTGATGATCTCTCGGACGTACGCTTCGCTGAGGACGCCGCCACCGACTCCCTCGACCGTGCTGGGATGGATAAGGACGACCTCAAATACTTGGACCGAAAGATCGAGTCCTTGACCCCTGATTGGAAAAAAGGAAAAAAAACTCGTACAGCAGGAGGTATTGATGACGGCAGTGTCGAGTCCGCAATTGGAGGTGGTAATGCCATCGAGGCGGCTGATTCTGAAGTTCTAGACAATATGGAAGAGGAAGTCCCGATAGTGATGCTTCAGGAGGATTTGGACAAGGCGAATAGCCTAGACGCCCTAAACCTTAACATTATCTACTCCTTGGTTTTATTCGGTATCCTTATGGTGGTGATCGATTACCTGAAGCGTTCCAATATCTACAGTAAGGCATCGCTGCCACTACCGCTGCCGAGTGCCTGGCTGAATAGCTTGACGCCGCTGCCTCCTATCGTCGAAAGCACTGATCCTGTCGAGTTGTCAAGTCTCGCCAAACGTGGTGATTCATTTGTCTATCTCACCGATAAGCAAGAAACCGCAGCCAAAATCCCCGAGTCCTTCTCGCGTATTTCACTGAGGCAGAAACGCGCCGACGTCCTGCGTGCGGATGGCGAGCTAGGGAGTATCGATGACGACTTCATCTTCGAAACCGTTTGGTATGGCCGCAGCTCGGTTGTGGTCGATTCCTCCGCCCGGTCTGAAAAGCTCCTTGAAAGATTTATCGAACTTCTCACCAAACGCAAGGATACCCGTGCTAAGGTCAGGCAAAGCGTTCACCTCGTCTGGGATCTAAATCATCCTATGCCCGAGGTACAAAAAGAAAAACTCACCCGGCTGGCTAAAGCCACTGGGTTTTCGCTCATTCTTTGCAAAGATTCCATAGCCTGACTTGAGCAACTCGATAGCCGAGTCCAACGGGCTCACTCATACTCTCCCAAGCAACAACTTGGGTAGGACGCCCTAAACAACCTAGCAGCCTGAAAGCTTAGCTCATAGAATTCATCTTTAAACTACTCAATCCATGAAAACCGTTCAATTTCTCACTCCATTCTTCTTCTTTGGTTTTTTTATATCTCCACTTGTTGCGGAGGAACGCACACATACTGCGGAAGAAATGGAAGCTCTTGCGAAAGGTGGAGACCTCACTGAGTTAGAGTCTGTACGTCCAGCTAAGCTTCCAGATCTGACTAAAGGTGATCCAGTTCCTCCTGGTCCAAAAGGAAAACCGATAAAGCCTTGGACTCTTGGACCAAGTGGTATTGTCGGTGTTTTCATAGGAAGTAAATTTAAGGGTGATCAGATCCAAGTCCAGGCGACTTTGAAAGGCTCACCAGCTGAAGGTAAGTTCCGTAGAGGCGATGTCCTTGTAGGAATGAATGGTAAGAAATTTAAAGCGGGTGGTCACCTAGGTATTATTGTTGGCAATGGGATCATCGAGGCGGAGCGTGAGAAAAATG
>CAXMOB010000168.1:0-2456 GCA_964194815.1 Vicinamibacteria bacterium
TCACATTGCCTACAGCTTGCTCCTTCTCTGCCATAGGCAAAGAGTTGTTGCTGGAAATAGCCAGCCTGACCATCTTGATTCACAAAGTCTTTTAGTGTCGTGCCACCTTGTTCGATGGCTTTAGCGAGCACGGTTTTGATATGGTTGAGGAGTGACTGAAGACGTGCTTTACTGACCTTGTTTGCTTTCCTTGTCGGAGCAATTCCAGAGAGAAACAGCGATTCGCATGCATAGATATTTCCAACTCCTACCACCGTTTTGTTGTTCATGATGAAGGTCTTGATAGGGGAGGTAGATCTTTTTGCAGCGGCATAGAAGCCATCCAGATGAAAGTCATCAGTCAATGGCTCTGGGCCTAAGTGGGTGAGCAATGGGTGGCTTTCAGGACTTGTCGTAAAAAGGGCACAGCCAAAGCGTCGTGGGTCATGATAGCGTAGCTCTAAGCCAGAGCTGAGGTGAAACACAAGGTGGTCGTGCTTTCTGAGTTCAGTGCCCGCAGGAATGATACGAAACGAGCCTGACATGCCAAGATGGCAGAGCATTGTCCCATGGTCGAAACTGATGAGGATATACTTAGCACGTCGCGTAATAGAGATTACCTTAGCGTTGCTCAGCGACTCAATTTCTTCCGAGACTGGCCACCTTAAACGATGCTCGTGCACGTCAACTGACACGATGGCATGATCCAATAGGTGCGGGCGAATTCCATTGCATGTGGTTTCGACTTCTGGAAGTTCTGGCATGAAGGAACAGTGTTATAGATCTGTTAACGTTCGACCTGCCATTCACTGACTAGGTTCTTCCTGAAAAGAACAGAAGCACTAAGCTCTTTTGCGTAGTTGACTCCTGTGCCAATGCCTACTCCGTTGTAGCCGCCATAACCTCCGTAGCCACCATAACCACCGTAGCCGCTGTAAAATGGTCTGCTGCTATAGCGACAGCCAGTATCAGAATATCCTAAACCTACGGAACCATATACCCTGTTAGAAAAGTGTGGTTTGTCTGTGTAGTACTCCCAGCGTGTTGATTTCACATTATTTTTGAAGAGCTCCACTGACTTATCAGGAGTGCCCCAAGCGAGGTAGACTGCGTCTTTTGTCATGCCTTTTTTGATTTCACCTCTGCTTACCAGACCTTTGTGTTCATGGGGGAGCTTTTCAAAGAGGTGTGGAAATTCTACGATGCGTTTCTGGGGAGTCTGTGTTGCACAGCTTGAAATGAGCGCTGAGCTAGCTATCACTGCACCCATAGCAATGAGTTTGAGAAACCGTTTCATGATGAATACATTCTAATCTATATCAGTGATTTGTCACATCTAATACACTTAACACACTAAAACAGACGAATTATTTTAGAGAATGAGGATACCATCATTGGCGATAGCATCACAGCCGCAGTGCACGGATATTTCCGCCTAGCTTAGCCTTTACTGGTTGCTAGGTGTTGTGAAATGGATAATCGGTATACCCTGAAGGCCCTTCACCATAGAATGTCTCAGGTCTAGGTTCGTTTAGCTCTAGTCCTTCAGCAAAACGTATTGGTAGATCTGGGTTAGCAATAAACTGCTGACCCCATGAAACAGCGTCAGCCTCACCCGACTGTAGCAACGCTTCACCGTCTTTTTGAGTCAGCTGTTGGTTGGCAATAAAGGGACCTCCAAAGATCTTCTTCATTTCAGCACCAATGCGTGGCTCTTCCATCCCTTCGCGAGCAAAAAGAAATGCTAGCTTTCGACGTCCAGTTTCACGAGCTATGTAGCCAAAGGTCGCAGCAGGATCTGAGTCACCCATACCGTGGGCATCACAACGTGGAGCAAGGTGCAAGCCTACGCGGTCGGCACCCCAGACGCCTATGACAGCATCCACTACCTCAAGCATGAGGCGAGCACGGTTTTCTACAGAGCCTCCATATTCGTCGGTGCGCTTGTTGGTGCTATCTTGGAGAAACTGGTCGAGTAGGTATCCATTGGCTCCGTGAATCTCGACGCCATCAAAGCCAGCTGTCTTAGCATTCTCAGCCCCAAGACGAAACGCTTCAATGATGGCGGGTATTTCATCTAATTCTAATGCACGTGGTGTCACAAAGGCCTTTTCTGGGCGAATCAAACTGACATGTCCACTTGGTGCAATAGCACTGGGTGCGACGGGGAGTTCTCCATTAAGGTAAACAGGATCTGAAACTCGGCCAACATGCCAAAGCTGAAGGATCATTTTTCCACCGGCAGCATGCACCGCGTCTGTCACTAGTTTCCATCCCTCGATCTGGTCATCAGACCAAATCCCAGGAGTGTTAGGGTAGCCCACACCCATCGGTGTTACAGAAGTGGCTTCTGAAATAATAAGTCCTGCGGATGCACGCTGGGCATAATACTCGGCCATCATAGCATTCGGGACGCGCCCCTCGCTAGCACGGCAGCGCGTTAGTGGTGACATAATAAGGCGGTTAGAGAGTTTCCA
>CAXMOB010000169.1:0-2501 GCA_964194815.1 Vicinamibacteria bacterium
TTATGCCGATGTCGCCAGTCATATGGCCGAAGACGCCAAGCATGGGCATCTGACGTTCATTTTTAGGCACTGTGTTGTATTCGTAGTGGTGAAGTGAATGAGTGGTGTTCTGGTAATAATGGCGACGCCATTTCCAGAAGGTTGATTTGATATCACCAATGTTAGATCCTCCAGAGATATATTCTAAAGCCTTGTCATAAATGGTCAGTGCGACTGATCCAACAACGGGTTTGCCGTTGATGTCAGTCACCTTGATTTTGATCGTTCCTTTGGCGCGTGGCTTGTATTTTTCTTTATTGGCAACGACCTCGACATTGAGCACGCGTTTTTCTGGCGGCACGATGAGTTCGCAGACTGCGGTGTGGACCTTGCCATCGACGACTGTGAATGCGTCAACGAAGGTGTTTGGCATATCAGCGAGAGTGATAGGTATTTTGACAAGCTGAGTTTGTCCGTCGAGCGATAGGGTTTGGTAGGTTTTACCATTGCGTAGGAAAAAGTAGACCGTGCTGTTTTTCTGCTTGGTCTTGATTAGGAGTTCCGCAGTGTCGCCAGGTTTGTAGGTGCGTTTGTCACTGGTGATCTCTAGGTGATTGTAGGCGTAGTTTTCTTTATTGATGCCTTCGCCTCGAATAGTGATGAAAGTTGCACCGGTGATGGTGTTGCCCTTCTTATCCTTCACGGTGACGGATAATTTATACTGTCCTGCTCGATCACAAGTGAACAGTTGGGAGGTCTTACCATGTTGGTGGATATCCACTGGCCATTGTTTGACTTGTTGTTCATTAATTTTGCCGGTGGCATCTACGCTGATCTTGAACAGGGTGGCTGTGCCCTTGGCGGCGACATCTTTGCCGTCGAGAGTTTTGGCAGCGATATTCGCTGTGATCTTATCTCCGATGTTAGCGTGACCACGATCGAGCCAAGTGGTGACATTGAATGCTTTACTGGTAGCTAGTGTGCTGCCGGATCCAACGATAGTACGACGTGAGGCGTCTACAACTTCGGCTGTAATAGAGTATTTTTGGTTCTTGTCGCCGTGGACTTCCTTAGCGAGAGCTGAATCGATTTCCACTTTGACTGTGCCGTCTGGATTGATGTCGAATTCTTGTTCTAACACCACTTCTGGTTGTTGCTGTGGGCGATGCCACCAGAAGGGAGGTGGGCATTTACAGCCCCAATTATCCCATCCTGGGTAAAAGCCACGTTCTACGCCCATCCAGCCGTAGCCATTTCCATAGAGCCAATCCCATGGTCCGATCGGGAACCAGGTGTCATTGTAGTCGTGGCGCATGACCTTGACTTTGACTTTAGCCTCGGTGACAGGAGCTCCGTGGTAGTAGGTCGCTTTGACCGTCGCTTCAAATTTCTCACCTAACTTTACTGGTTCTTTTGGTGACTCGACAGTGACTTCGTATTCCGGTTTCTTGTATTTCTCTACGCGGAAGGAATGGCCACCATAGTGGCGGGTGCCTTGTTTGAGTTGCACGCGATAGATGCCAAGTTTGCAGTTCTCTTCGAGCTCTAGAGCGTAGTCGATGCCGCCGAATGCATCAGAGGTGACAGGGATGGGTTTTCCAACTCGCTGTCCCTGTGGGTCGGTGATTTCGATCGAGTATTTACGGTGAGCGAAAGCACTTTCGTCCTGTAGTGTGTAGGAGGCTTTACGGTGCCAGAATTTGCCATAAACTTTCTGACCTGGTAGGTAGACGGGGCGATCAGTGATAGCGAACGCACGGGTTTGGTTAAAGTCGTTGTTATAATGACGACGGTGACCGGTGAGCCTGCCATTAAATGAGCTGTAGTAGTTGTGGTTGCCTTGAATGATATGCAGCGACCAACGGTATTGATTGTCGACGTTGTCGGCGGTGAGCATGACCTGGCCATTCTGATCGGTCGTGAGTTTTTTTGTTTTTGTCAGAACATTGAAGCGGCGATCACCTTGACGTTTTCTCAAGTATTCTTGTCGGTATGCAAAGAACGCGATGTTGGCTTTTGGCAGTGGCTTACCTGTGACGACGTCGACTACTGTGTAGAGTGTGCCTTTGCTGGTGGGCTTAGTGACGAGTGCTAGGCTGTCGATCCAGACGACTGTGTTGATTTTCTTGCCATTTGGGAGTGTGACTTCGATGTAGTAGGCACCAGCTTCTTTGAGTGGTATTGTAAGGAGCTTGCGTGTGTCCCAGTGTTTTGATCTGGGTTTGAGCTGAATGGTGTTTTTAAAGAGCTCAGGGCCGAGATTATTTTTGAAGTGGCCGTTGTTGATACTTTGAGAAAGACTGTTCCAGTTATACTTATTCCAGTCTATTTGCTTTGGATTTTTGGTGAGGGCGTCAAGGGCACTTCTGTGCATAGCTGCGATGTCTATTTTACGTGCACTGAGATCGAGGCTTTTTGCATTACGGTAGGTGAGTCCTAATGTTGGATGGCTACCTGCAGGGAATGAATGATTGCTGTTGGAGAATTTTGCCCAGTCGTTGATGATGTCATCAAGCAATCTG
>CAXMOB010000170.1:0-7790 GCA_964194815.1 Vicinamibacteria bacterium
TTGTAGAATCCACCTGGCGTAGAGTAGCCAGCACGAATGATCGTGCGATTTTGATTTTGGATCAATCGATAGTGGTCACGAAGTGCACGTAAACGAGCTTCCTTGGCTTCGAGATCCATGTCTTTCTGAAGATCTTCTTTCTGGCCTTCAAATTTGATGGCGGCCTCGATCTTCTTGGTTTCCTTTTCGATCTTCTCGATCTTGATCTCCTTTTCCTTGGTTTCTTTATTACCAGTAAACTTACCTGATTCGACCAGCCACAGCGCCAATACCTTCACAAGTTCTTCATCTAATACCACATAAGCTGAAAGTTCCTCCACACGCTCTCTTGAAACCTTGAGTGCCTCAAATTCCGTCTGAGGGAACACCTTGGCACCATCAGCTTCATAGGAAAACTTCTTCACCAATTTGTAAAAATTCTTCAACTCCCGTAAAATCGCCTGGTGCCCTGGGCTCTTCTCATACCCTTTGAACTGAAAGCCTCCATAGAGCTTCTTATAAATATCCGCGGAGGTCTTCTTCAGAGCTGGAACGTCCTTGGCGACAGCTTCGGAAAGGGCGTCTGCAGCCATTAATGGCGAGCAACAAACGAGGGAGGCGATGAGCATGTAAATTTTCATAATCGTGTAGTGGTTGGCAATAGGACGGATTAGACCTCCACTATATTCACAAAAATTTCACAATTCGGCAAACAAATTTCTTTCATCCTAGGTCAAAGCACCTAAAACGTCGGCATGTCAAAGAACTACCGCATTACTGTACTCGCCGGCGACGGCATCGGTCCCGAAGTGATGACCGAGGCTCTCAAAGTACTCGACGCTGTTTCCTCAAAGTTTTCGCTCACCATCAGTCGTGAAGAATGCCTCGTCGGTGGCGCTGCGATCGATGCGAAAGGATGCCCACTTCCTGCGGAGACGGTGACTGCTTCTGAGCAAGCCGATGCCATCCTTTTTGGCTCAGTCGGTGGACCTAAGTGGGAAAACCTCGCTCCTGATGAGCAACCAGAACGCGGTGCACTACTTCCACTACGTAAACACTTTGGACTTTTTGCCAACCTCCGTCCTGGAGTTTGCCTTCCTGCACTCACCCATGCTTCACCTGTAAAAAATGAACTCATCGCCAACGGCTTCGATGTCCTTTGTGTGCGAGAACTCACTGGTGGTATCTATTTTGGCACTCCAAAAGGTCGCGATGAAAATGGTGGCGACACCAAGGCATTCGACACCATGGTATACAGCCGTAGCGAAATCGAACGCATCGCACGCATCGGCTTCACTGCTGCAATGTCACGCGACAAACGCCTCGTATCAGTCGACAAAGCCAATGTTCTACAATGCTCAATTCTCTGGCGTGAAGTTGTCACAGAGATTGCTAAAGAATTCCCAGAGGTCGAGCTTTCTCACCTCTATGTAGACAATGCAGCTATGCAGTTGATCAAAGCTCCTGGCAGCTTCGACGTCCTGCTCACAGGAAACCTCTTTGGTGACATCCTCTCAGACGAGATGGCAATGATTTCTGGCTCCCTTGGCATGCTTCCATCTGCATCACTCGGTGCCAAAAACGAAAATGGCCTCTACTTCGGTATGTACGAACCATCAGGCGGCTCTGCTCCAGATATCGCAGGCCAAGGCATCGCTAACCCGATCGCTCAAATCCTTTCAGTCAGCATGCTGCTTCGCTATTCATTAGGTGAAAACGAAGCGGCCGACGCCATCGACGCGGCAGTCAATGCAGCCATCGACGCTGGCAAACGCACAGGCGATCTGTTCACTGGAATAAAAGGTGAAGAAAAAGTCTCTACAGCTGAAATGGGGAATGCTATCGTAGCAGCTCTCTAACCACTACACATTATGATTCGAAGTATATCCGCCGCTATTGTTGGCTCCATTATTGTTTTTTTCTGGGGATTCCTGTCATGGACTATCATGGACTGGCACCAACCTCGTGAATTTGAACAGGCCGAAAAATTCCGTAATGCGGTGGCTACAATCGCCCCAGAACATGGTATTTACATGCTACCTGGAAACACTAAAGACGGCAAAATCGATATAGAAAAACGTGAACAGGGACCATTCGTCTATGCGGTGGTTCGTCCTGGAGCACGTGACGACTTATCCATGACCCGCGCCATGGCTGGCAGCTACCTCACCGCATTGATCGGCTCGGTAGCTCTCGCCGCGATGATGCAAATGGGGGCTAAATCCTTCATTCCTCGTGTCCTCATCGGTTTTTTTGCTGGTGTCCTTGTAGGCACAGCTGGAGCACTGCCCGCTCTCAATTGGTTCGAATACCCACTCGACCAAGCCATCCCAATATTAGCAGACGGTGTCATCGCGTGGTCACTTGCCGGTTTAGCTATGGCAATGGCCCTCAGCATCAAGGGCAAGGCACCGAAAGAAGAAGACACTAAGTAAGCCATGGCCGATGCCGATTTAAGCGAACTTGACCTTATTTTGGGCAACTCAAATAAACGCTTCTCCGGCGTCACCTCTACCTTACTGCAAGTTCTCCCCCACCAACAACAAGGCCTTAAACTCGCAGTTTTAGGCCCGTACCATTTACCCGAAGGCACACCAACGCTCACCTTTTGGCAAATGGTGAAGCTCTGCCGGCAACCACGTCAGAACGGTAAGCCGATCGTTTTCCATGCGCGTCGCAACGACGAAATGATCCAAGCCTTGCTCGCCAAATGGCTTTTCGGAGCAGAATTGAAGATTGCATTCACCTCAACAGCTCAGCGCCACCACAGTCATTTTACCAAGTGGCTGATGTCCAAGATGGACAGTATTATCACCACCTGCAGTGCAGCTGGCTCCTATCTTGATCCTCCTGCCGATGTGACGATTCCACATGGCACCGACATCACCCGTTTCTCACCTACTAAAAACCGAGTTGAGGCATGGAAGGCACTAGGATTTCCTGGCAAACGAGGCATTGGTATATTTGGCCGCATCCGTTCCTCTAAGGGAATCGATACCTTTGTCGATGCCGTCCTCCCTTTGTTGAAAGACGATCCTGACCTCACTGCCATCATTTGCGGTGAAACGTTACCAAAGTTTGAAAGCTACCAAAGCGAACTTCAACAAAAGATCGATCAAGCTGGCTTGTCAGACCGATGCCTATTCATCGGCACACAGCCTTTCGAGCGCTTACCTCAACTGTTCAAAGCAATGACGATTGTCGTTGCGGCAAGTCGAAATGAAGGTTTTGGCCTCACCGTGCTAGAAGCAATGGCCTGCGGCACCCCAGTTGTCGCCACCGAAGCTGGTGCTTGGAAAGACATCATCACTGACAGTTCACTCGGCGAATGCGTTCCGGTAGACAATTCAAAGGCCATGGAATTAGCACTGCGCAAAGTCCTCAATAGTGATATCGAGGCCATGGCTGTCGCCACTAGGGCACACATCAAAGAGAACTACAGGACCGAGAACGAAGCAGAAAAGCTCTGTAAGCATCTCAAATCCGTGGCGGGTTAATACCAATTGAACAGTTATCTTAGCGTAATGATGATTTTTAACGTTGGGGTGAAATAGTCAGCGGAGCTGAGCGAGAGAAAGGACGCCGAATGATTGAATGCTAGCGGCGTTGTGCGTCAGTCACATAGCCCGCTATGCTCCTTTCTTGTGCCTTGCTACCATCCAATCATTCGACGTCATTCCGACAATCTAACTACTCAAATGGTATAAGTTGGGGGCAATTTGCCATCCGCTACATTCCCTCCAAGGCTTTCTTCAATTCAGCCTCTTGCATAAACTGCACTTGCTTGAACTTACTCGGCTGGTGGAAATCTGGTTCCCCGCCTCCTAAATCGGTCGCGGTGACAAATTGCTGCTCTGGCGAATTAACAATGAATGTCGCATTCATTGTCGAATCTGGGCTCAATGAAAAACGCTCACGCATCATCGTTAAGTCAAATTTTGCGGCAACCAACCAACGACCATCTGGAGCTAGATCCGAGAACGTTTCCACTCCTTGTAGTGGAGCTTCTCCCATGCCATCGCGTGGCCCAGAAAACTCAGCAGCCCACCAGGCTCCATTGGCTGCTAGATTAAACTCTAAATACCGGCCATTCATCGGGTTTGTTAAGAAAAACTCCGCCACATCATGCTTCCACAGCTCTGGGGTGAATTGCCCCGGTCGAGCTTTCGGATGTAGATCTGCAGGTTCCGCATGTGTCGCGATAAACCAAAAAGATGTGTCATCCATCGCAAAGCTAAATCCTACTGGTGACTTCAGTGGTTTACCATTCCAATCCAAAGCTGCGGCAAAGAGCGCCACGTCAATTTCACCCCACTCAATCGATGATTTTTTGCATTCAATGATCACGTCCATGGTTCTAGCCACTTGAAGTTCTCACGTGAAGTGATTTTTTACATTTTTATCAACTGTTAGGTGCAAGTTTTTTTATTTTCTGATAGTAGTTTTAATAAGACTAATGTTGAAACCGATCGAGTATATAGGACCAGTTCCAAACAAGAAAAAGCCAAAGCCAAAATTTGGCGGCTGGATCATCGTCTTCTTGGTCACCCTTTTTGTCACTCAATTTGCTTGGCCATTCATTGAAGGCGTTGCCTATGCCTCGAAAGACCAACCAACGAGCGAGCTTGCTCAATCACTAGGTGACCGACTTTCAAGTAGTCCTCAAGCAAATGATAAAATTGCTGGCATGGCTATTTCTCGTACCGAAGCTGACGTGTCTTTCGACCCGACCTACCGCCAGATCGACTACCCGATGGGCGATGTGCCACAAAATCGTGGAATGAATACCGACCTCGTCATCCGTGTATTACGTGCCAGTGGCTTAGACCTTCAGCAAGCGATCCACGAGGACATGAATGACAACTTCCACGATTACCCTCAACTCTGGTCTCTCAAGGAAGCGGACCCCAATATCGACCACCGTCGCATCGAAAACATCCAGCGATACCTCAAACGTCACCATCTCTCCAACGAAAACTCACGTGTCACCGACGACTATGCTGTTGGTAATGTTGTCATATGGCGACTCCCTAAAGGCGAACTCCACATCGGAGTCGTCGTCCCCGGCCCAGGGATTCACGAAAATGAACGCTGGGTCGTTCACAACTACAATACCTCTCCCAAGTGGGAAGATACGCTGCTAGACTACCAAGTGATTGGTAACTTCACCATCCAACGCTAAGCATCGTCGTCATAAACAAAATGCTTTCTGCCCTCTCCTTAATGCACAGATCTTAGCTCAGTGATAGCGATTGAATCTTCCTTTTCGCACGAATCCAAATAACTGCATCCCTGTATCCTTAGCAAAATCAATCGCTAAACTACTAGGAGCTGAAATCGCAGACACCGTAGAAATTTTTACCATTAAGGCCTTCTGCATGATTTCAAAAGAGACCCTTCCTGAAACCTGAAGAAACACCTCTTCCATATTCACGCCATGTTCTAATCCCCAACCGATCACTTTATCGACCGCATTATGGCGTCCCACATCTTCCTTCGCCACTAGCAACGCACCAGAAACTGTAAATAAGCCAGCGGCATGAATCCCTCCCGTTTGATCAAATAAACCTTGAGCCTGGCGCAGGCGATCAGGAGCAGCGATAATCACCTCGGGAGCCAATTGAATCACTTTATCAAGACTCGGCACTAATTGACAAATCGCTTCAATGCTAGCCTTTCCACAAATTCCACAACTCGACGCACTGTATAAATTTCTCTGCAGCCTGGCAAAATCAACCACCACATCGTCTTTCAAAAACACCAAAGCGTGGTTTTTCTTTTGCTCAAGATCTACCCGTCTGACCTGCTCTAAAGACTCCAAAATTCCTTCGGTAATCAGAAACCCCGCCACTAACTCAGCATCAGCACCACGGGTGCGCATCAATACAGCAATCGGGCATCCATCCAGAGTAATCTGCAACGGTTCTTCGTCTGCCACTTCATCTGGTAAAGTAGTCCATTCGCCAGCCGCATATCGTTGAACCTCGTAACTCATTTAGTCGGACTTCTCTTCTTTGCTTTCGTCTATCGGCACATTTCCCAAGATCTCGATCTCATGCTCCCCCACTTTAAGCTCACCACCTTGAGTGATCCTCGCTCTCAGTCCGCCTCTCCCTTTCAAAAACTCGTGCGTGCCTTCACCCACGGCCTCATCCATCCAAAAGCATGGAGCTGCTTCACAAGACCCTGTAAACTCAGTTTCTCCAATGCGAAAACGTTTGCCAATCAATGCTTCGGCATCGATCCCGCATAGCACAACATTACGACGAAACATCGTTGCCGTTGCATGGTCATGGCCTAGTTCATCTCGCACCGCATCTATAGTTGACTGCGAGAAAAAGGTGATCTGCCCTTTGTAATCTTTTATGTAGTCGAAGAAGCGATCTCCCACGATTCCGCTTCCAGCCACTAGCTCCATGCTATCACATCGCTGAATCGCATAATCCATCGAACCTTTGCCATAGCGGCCATAGTAGTTGTGCCCATCTGACACATACATCTCTTTGATTTCTACTTTCATGCTCATTAAAAGTTCAATTTTTCTAGCCGCCGATGTAGGACATTTCTGGTTTATCCTGGGTCACTCCCTCAGCGCGTAGCATCGAGTAGCGTGCGTCACGCTTGCCCCAAAATTCTTGCACCCGTGATTCCAATGCCTCCCATTCTCCCGAGCGAATGGCTTCTTTCACATCGAGCCCATCGGCAGCAAATAAGCAGGCATAGAGCTTGCCATCAGCCGATAAACGCATGCGGTTGCAGGCCTGGCAAAATGGCTTGGTCACCGAACTGATAAAGCCCACTTCGAAGCCATCCTCTCCCTCGACCCCATAACGCGTCGCCGTTTCACCTACATGCTTGGCGGCTATTGGCACTAGGGCCACTTCCTGTTGAATCCTTGCCAAAAGTTCAGCGGATGGCACCACCTGATCCAACTTCCATTGATTGGTCGTGCCAGTGTCCATAAATTCAATAAACCGCACTGGAATCTTGCGTTCGCGGGCAAGCTGAACCATCGGAATCACTTCAGATTCATTGACTGCTTTCTGAACTACCACATTGATCTTCACTCCAAGTCCAACCTTGAGAGCTTCATCAATCCCCTTGATGATACGATAGGGCTTCGCGCCAATGCCATTCATCTGTGCAAATATTTCAGCATCAATAGCATCCAAGGACACCGTCACACGATCCAATCCTGCTTCCTTCAATGCCGCAGCATGCTGAATCAAGCGTGTCCCATTGGTCGTCATCGCAATATCCTCAACCCCCTCAATCTTCCTCAACATCGCAACCAACACAGGTAGTTCACGACGCAACAAGGGCTCACCACCCGTCAAGCGGAGCTTCTGGACCCCCAGCCCGACAAGTAAACGTGCCATTTTCTCAATCTCCCCAAATCGCAAAATCTCCTCCTTCGGTAAAAAAACATAATCCGCCCCGAATATCTCCGCCGGCATACAATACCTACAACGGAAATTACACCTGTCCGTCACCGAAATACGAAGATCCCGGAGCGGGCGTTCAAATTTGTCCAGCATCTTCATCGCGTCCACGGCGACAAGGTAACGCAATTTGGTTCTCCAGCAACTCCTTATTCTAGAGATTTAGCCAACCTTCCTACAGGGCACCTTTTCTCGGCAAGCTCCAAATAATGATGACACGCTACTCACCAAGCAAGTGATACACTTGCACATTAAAGAGCTCTTTGAAAAAGAACGACGCCTTGGCTCCAAAAGATTCATACTTCGACGTCAAGGTCGCGGAGCATTGGGAAGAAATTCCGATATCCTCAGCCATCAATTGAGCTCTCC
>CAXMOB010000171.1:0-3629 GCA_964194815.1 Vicinamibacteria bacterium
ACCACGAATGGCATGAATCTAAACGGTTAGGTAAATGTGAGTAGTCTCTGAAGGATGGGGTAGTTACGGGGGGGAGGCTTGTGTGATGTTCTAGTTATTTATGGCTAGGTGGGATTCTCTGAGTTGGGTTGCGGCGTTGACTAGGTTTTTTAGGGATGCGATGGTTTCGGGCCATGCTCGTGTTTTTAGACCGCAGTCAGGGTTTACCCAGACACGTTTTGGGTCTATGAGTTCGGAAGATAGTTTGAGCAGGCTGACCATGCTTTCTGTGGTGGGGACGCGTGGTGAGTGGATGTCCCAAACTCCGATTCCGATGCTATTGGGGTAGTGGCTATTGGCGAAGCTATCGAGCACCGTGAGGTGGTTGCGGGTGGCTTCGATGGATATGACGTCGGCATCTAGAGCAACGATGGCATCGAAGATCTCATTAAATTGGCCATAGCACATATGGGTGTGAATTTGGGTAGATTTTAGCACGCCTGCGGTGCTGAGTTTGAAGGCGTCGACCGCCCATTTCAGATAGTAGGCTTGATGTGATTTTCGTAGAGGTAATGCTTCGCGTAGTGCTGGTTCATCTACCTGAATGATGCTGATGCCGTTAGATTCGAGTTCTTGCACCTCTTCGCGGATGGTGACTGCAAGTTGAAGTGCTACGGTTTCAAGTGGCACATCATCACGGACGAAACTCCACTTGAGCATCGTGATAGGGCCAGAGAGCATTCCTTTTATCGGTTTTTTTGTGTAAGATTGAGCACGTTTTATCCATGGGCCAGATAGGCTTTCCGCCCTACTTACATCTCCGAATATAATGGGAGGTTTGACACAGCGCGAACCGTAGCTTTGCACCCATCCAAGTTGAGAGAAGGCGAATCCGTGGATTTTATCGGCAAAAAATTCGACCATGTCATTGCGTTCAAACTCGCCGTGGACCAGGACGTCGAGACCAATCTTATCTTGCAGTTCTACACAGGCCTTTACGTGTTTTTCTATTTTTGCATCATAACTCACTAGATCAATTTTGCCCTTTTTGAACTGACTTCGGATAGCACGTATCTCGGCGGTTTGCGGGAAGGAACCAATTGTGGTGGTCGGGTAGAGTGGCAATTGGTCTTGTTGTGCTTCGAAACGTTGATTGAACGGGATTCTGTCGGTAAATTCAGCTGTGTTGAGCTCTTTACACTGTTGGCGAACGGCAGGCTTGCTGGCGAATGGTGCGGTGATGCGTTGGAAGTGACGGATTGCACTCTTTTCGATGGCTTGGCGAGCATCTTTGCAAATACGTGAGTTAGCAAGGTGTCTAAGCTCCTCTAATTTCTCTTGAGCAAAGGCTAGGTGGGGACGCAGCTGTGGTTCAATGTTGTCTTCATTATCTGTGGTGTATGGGACATGGAGTAATGAGCACGAGGGAGCGAGCCAGAGTTGTTCGCGTGCAACTGATCCCGCAACCGCCTCGATAATTTCTGACTTAGCTTTGAGGTTTGACGCCCATATGTTACGACCATCTATAATGCCAATGGAGAGAACTTTATTGGCAGGGTAGCGATGTGATAGGTAGTGGACATCTGTACTGGAGGTGACAGCATCGACGTGGTGTCCATCGACGGGTAGATCTAACACAGTTGCATAGTTGTCTTCTAGATTACCAAAGTAGGAAGCGAGTAATATTTTTGGTCGCTCAGTGAATTTCGCTAGGGATTTATAGGTAGTTTCGAGGGCGTGCTTTTGAGCGTCTTCTAGGTCAGTGCTGAGGACGGGTTCATCGATTTGGAGCCAATCGCAGCCTAGTTGGTGAAGTGACTTGAGCAATGATGCATAGAGTGGGATAAGGTCGTTGACGCGTGAGATCGGTTCAAGATCAGTGGTCAAAGCCTTACGTGATAGGCTGAGTAAAGTTACTGGGCCGATGAGCACAGGCTTCGGAGTGTGTCCAAGTGCGATAGCCTCTTTGACTTCGTTTAGGATTTTCTGTGATTGTAGTGCAAAGTGGGTAGTGTCGCTCACTTCAGGAACGAGGTAATGGTAGTTGGTGTCGAACCACTTGGTCATTGCTAAGGCTGGTTGAACCTCGTTTCCTCTAGCTAGAGCGAAGTAGAGATCGTGGTCGATTAGGCTACCATCCCATTGGAAGCGTGGTGGGATGATGCCGAATAGGCAAGCTGTGTCGAGGACCTGATCGTAGAGGCTAAAGTCATTGGCGGTGACGTAGTCGAGCCCTGCCTCTACTTGGTTTTTCCAATGTTCTTTACGTAGTGTAGAGGCTACGGATTCGAGCTCTGTGTTGTTGACTTCGCCGCGCCAGAATTTTTCGAGTGTCCATTTAAGTTGACGTTGTGCTCCAATTCTTGGGTAGCCGAGGGTGTGTGTGGTGTAGACATTGTTTTTCATACATCAGCATCATAGGGTTGAAGTCATTATTCATCTAATGAAAGTTTATGTGTGTCATGTTGAATAGTATTCATGATGATGTGGTGGGTTTGTCTGCTATAGAATGTGCATGAGTCCGCTAGAACTTCGTCATTTTGATACCTTAATTGCCTTCGCTGAGACTGGTAGCATGACCCGTGCCGCCGATCGTTTGAATCTTAGCCAGAGTGCGTTATCGCATCAAATTAAATTGCTGGAAGAGCATTATGAAGAGTCTTTGTTCATCCGAAAGACCAGCCCACCTCAATGGACTAGATCAGGGGAACGTTTATTGGGCTTATCCTATGACGTTCAGAGATCTGTCAATGATGCAGAACGCGACTTGAGTAAAATTAAGGAAGGTGTGACTGGGCAGTTACGTATCGCAGTAGAATGTCATTCGTGTTTCGATTGGTTGATGCCGACAATGGATCTGTTTCGCCAATCTTGGCCAGAGGTTGAGCTAGATTTGATTTCAGGATTTCATGCCGATCCTGGAGGGTTGTTAGATGAGGGTCGTGCTGATTTAGTTATTATTTCAACCAAGTCGCGTCGCAAGAATACAAGTTTCTTTCCTCTCTTTCAGTTTGAGATGCCAGCCTTGTTAGCCAATGATCATCCCTTGTTGGAGAAACCTTATTTGACGGCTCGTGATTTTGAGATGGAAGGATTGATCACTTATCCTATTCCTCAGGAACGAATGGATATTTTCAGGAAGATTCTCAAACCAGCTGGTGTGACCCCTAGGCATCAACGGAGGACAGAATTGACTGTGGCGATTCTTCAGCTGGTGGCAAGTCGACGAGGCATAGCTGTGTTGCCACGTTGGGCGGTGAAGGAGTTTTTAGATAGAGAGTATATATCGGAACGACGGATATCGAAGAATGGTTTACTGAGTGAACTGTATGCTGCTGTCGGGGCTGAGGATGCGAAGTCGGCCTACATGAATGACTTTATCAAGATGATGAAATCAACCATGACTCAGATGTTCACTGATGTGACGGTGTTATAGGAGCGAAACTGCTGGCAAAAGGCAAAAGGGCTCCCAATAATATTTGGCGGGAACCACGCAATACACTAAAAACACGAAAAAGGTTGTGTGGCGAGGCGTGCTGAATACTAAACAATGATGGTCTCTGGGTTAGTGGAAATTGATGATGAGGGGGCGGTGATCGGAGGATTTGGGGTAGGTGGAGACGTCCATGATGTGGGAGGATTTGGGGTCG
>CAXMOB010000172.1:0-4381 GCA_964194815.1 Vicinamibacteria bacterium
AAGGCACGAGGAAAGCACAGTGCGGGCACTGTAACTGACGAGAAACGTGGAAGTATGCGAAGTCAGACCGGCTTCTAAAGCAGATTGCGAAGCAGTGATCCACAGCGTAAAAAAGAAATCCATTCCGTGGGTTTAACTGTAAAAATGGTATTATCCAGCTAGATAGCTTCGATGGAAACCTCGATTGCCTTGCTGGTAGGCGTGTTTGATTCGATTGCGGTGCTATCGATAGGAATGAGTGGGTTGGCCTCAGGGAAATAGGTGGCAACACAGCCTCTTGGCATGTCGTATGGGATGGCATGGAAACCACTGAGTTCGCGTGTTTCACCATTCCAGTGGCTGACGATGCGAGTTTTTTGGGTGGGCTTGATTTTTCTATCCGTCATGTCTTCAGGGTTGATGAAGACGATCATGCGTTCGCTGCCAATGCCACGGTAGCGGTCGTCTAGACCATAAATAGTGGTGTTGTATTGGTCATGGCTTCTGAGGGTCTGCATGATCAAGTGATCAGGATTGCTAACCTCGAAGGCGTCGATGATGTCGGCCGAGAAGTTTGCTTTCTTGTTAGGAGTGGCCCATTCGCGTTCTTGAGCACTGTTGTAGAGGTAGAAGCCTCCAGGCTGACGAACGCGTTGGTTAAAGTTCTCAAAGCCAGGGATGCCCGCTTCGATGGCATCGCGGATGCGATCGTATTCGCTGGCAAGGTGGGTCCATTTGACTTTAGCTGTATCGCCGATGGCAGCTTCAGCTAGGCGAGCTACAATCATGGGTTCTGAAAGGACGAGGTTTGATGGTGGAGTGAGCTTGCCTTTCGACATATGAACGATGCTCATTGAGTTTTCACAAGTGATGAACTGCAGGTGCTCACCTTCTTGTTGGTCTCTGTCGGAGCGACCTAGGCAAGGTAGGATGAGACCGATTTCGCCGGTGACGAGGTGACCACGGTTGAGTTTGGTGGCGACATGGCAAGTGACACGGCAATTCCTCAGTGCGTCTGCGGTGTAGTCGGTGTCGGGGGCGGCCTGCAGGAAGTTGCCACCGAGTGCGAAGAATACTTTGCCTTTGCTGGCGTGCATTTCTTGAATGGCTTCTACGACATCGTAGCCGTGATGGCGTGGGGATTTCATGTCGAAAGCTGAATCGAGTCGGTCGAGGAAGCTGTCGGAAGGTTTTTCGTAGATCCCCATGGTGCGGTCGCCTTGCACGTTTGAGTGACCACGGACTGGGCAAACGCCTGCACCTTCGCGACCTATCGCGCCTAACATGAGGTGGAGGTTGGTGATTTCACGGATGGTGGCGACAGCATTGCGTTGCTGTGTGATGCCCATCGCCCAGCAGGTGATGAGTTTACGTTCGCCCGCCATGACGGTATCGGCAAGTTGCACGATATCCTCTTTGGCGATGCCACTGAGGGCAATGACTTGCTGCCATGATGTCGCTTCACAAGCGGACTGGTAGGCATCGAATCCATCGGTGTGTTGTTTGATGAAATCGAAGTCGATGACTGAATCGTCTTCGGTATGTTGTTCGAGAATATATTTAGCCACCCCGCGGAATAGAGCCATGTCGCCATTGGCTTTGACTTGGATATATTGGCTGGCGAGCGTGGTTGCTATATTGAGCATCCCTTTTAGTTTTTGCGGGTGTGCAAATGCGATAAGACCAGCTTCCTTCAGCGGGTTGATGGCGATGACTTTGCCGCCATTCTCCACCGTTTTTTCCAATGATGCCAACATACGTGGGTGGTTTGTCCCAGGGTTTTGTCCCACACAGATGACTGTGTCAGCTGTGTGGATGTCGTCTAAAGTGACAGTTCCTTTACCAATGCCGATCGATGCCATCAGACCAGAACCACTGGATTCATGACACATGTTTGAGCAGTCGGGGAGGTTGTTGGTTCCGAATTGGCGGACGAAAAGTTGGTAGAGGAAGGCTGCTTCATTACTCGCTCTTCCTGAGGTGTAGAAAATACCGTCGTCAGGCGAGTCGAGGTTTTTGATTTCGTGCCCTAACAATTCAAATGCATCGTCCCAAGAAATCGCTTGGTAGTGGTCGGAATCGGGTAGCTTGATGACTGGTGCCGTTAGGCGTCCTTGTTGATCGTGCCAGTAATCACTTTTTTCGCGTAGCTCAGTGAGTGAGTACTTTTTGAAAAACTCGTCATCAATGGTCTTTGTGGTGGCTTCTGAGGCGATGGCTTTGGCCCCATTTTCACAAAATTCTGTGGGAGCTCGGTGGTCATCTGGATCTGGCCAAGCACAGGATGGGCAATCAAAACCATCGAATTGGTTGATGCCGAGCATTGCTTGCGTGCCACGGACTGGGCCGGCGGAGCTCAAGATATGTTTCATCGATGAGGTGACGGCGGGAATACCTGCAGCCCATGTTTTCTGGTCCTTCACCTTTAGCTTGCTCTTATCCTCGGAACTCATGTTCCGATTCTAGATGGAAATGGGCTTGTATGAAAGGCTAAATTGTGGCTTGATGGATGCTTGGGCTAAGATTCATATTCGAGAACATCCTGATTGTGAATACCGTTACGATTGGAGTTAATTACACGCTCGCGCAGAATCATTTTTCAAAGCCCTAAGAATGAAAATAGGCGTTGATATCAACACCCTCTACTGGGGACAAGAAACTAGATGGACCATCGCAGCCGCGAATATAGGCGTGCTTCTTAGTTCTATTTCTGTATTCATGGGATTACGCAAACAAGTAGGAAACATTATAGAATAACATCATGTCATCTAAAGGCCACCAAAGTAAACTAGACCTACCCGACGTAGATTCAAAAACGTGGATCGCTCTAACCTACACTGCACTTGTAATGTCTCTGGTTTACTACTTTGGTAAATCTAATAACGGCATCGAGTATTTCCCAGATTTTTTCAAGTCACTCTATACTCGTGACACAATTCCCGAATATTCCTTCTATTCAAAATTATATTGGGTCGCATTTGGTATCACTGTCTATTTCATTATCCCGTGGATCTATCTAAGATGTCGGGGTGAAAAGCTACGTGACTATGGTGTACGTCTTCCATCAAGCTATTCACACCTGTGGATCTACGCCGTCATGCTAGTGATCGTTATCATTATTGCATATTCAGCCTCGTTCAAGGAAAGCTTCCAAAAGCAATACCCTTATTACAAATACTACCAAGAGGCACCATTGTTCTACGGCTTATTTTGGGTGGGGCGTGCTTTTAGATTTTTTGCTCTCGAGTTTTTCTTCCGAGGCTTTCTACTATTTTCTCTAAAACAGAAAATGGGAGACTCCGCCTTCTTTGTCTCTATGATACCTTACTGTATGCTTCATTTCGGCAAGCCATTCCCTGAGACCATATTCGCAATCATTGGTGGCATCATCTTTTGTTGGATTGCAGCAAGGACCAAGTCCATCTGGGGTGCCGTAGTCCTTCACGTAGCACTCGCTATGGCAATGGATTTCTTCTCCATTGCTCAGAAACTCAGCTGGATAGGCTAAAATAATCATCCTAGACATCACCGCCGCAAACAAAAACGCTGTAACCATTAATCCCTAGCTCCTCGCACTTCCGTGCCGCCACTTACTCTCGCAGAGGGGATGCACATGCTTATTTCTTTTGATGGTGAAATCATGCTCGACCTCACATGCAGCCGGGATGCCAGAAACATTCAGTAATAAACCTTAAGAGTGTCATGAATATGAACATCACCTGACCTAGTAACACACAGAGCCACATCGAAACACGGTGTGTCGTTTTTTAGAATGGGTTAAAACAAAAAAGCCTCACTCCTTAAGGAATGAGGCTTTTAAAAAGTGGGGCGATCGACGGGACTCGAACCCGCGACATCCTGAATCACAATCAGGGACTCTAACCAACTGAGCTACGACCACCACAGAATGTTCTGCGAGGCGGAAATTAGCTTGGAATCCTAATTTTGCAAGAGAAAAAAGAGTAAATAGATGCTCGGAGGGCTTAAAGCATTGGCAATGCAATATTCTAAACCCGATAAGTCTTGAGTCTGCAGGTGCTGTAGGCACACTTCCGCCATGTCATTTTCATCCCTATTGCTTCACGAGCGCATTTTCAAAGCTGTCGAAGACGCTGGTTATTCAAAACCAACGCCGATTCAGAAGCGTGCGATCCCCTCTATTTTGGCGAGGAAGGATATTATAGGCATTGCTCAAACTGGCACAGGTAAGACAGCTGCCTTTGTTTTACCTATATTGTCGCATCTTTGTGCGGAGACAAATGACGACGACAAGCGTTCGACACGTCTCCTTATTATTGCTCCTACTCGTGAGTTGGTATCACAAATCAATGAGAACATCCGAACCTATGCTAAATACACCAACTTGCGCACTGTAATCGTGACTGGTGGAATTGGTGAAGCT
>CAXMOB010000173.1:0-4873 GCA_964194815.1 Vicinamibacteria bacterium
GCAAGCTTGGAAGCGTGCAGCCTCAGCAGACATTCCTGTTAGAACTAATGCGTTCGATCCGATACGCACGACGAGCAAGGAAATAAAAATGATGATAAGTAAAGCTAGGATCGATCCCATGCCTTATGTTTATCGCATCACTCCTATAGGGTGCAAGCCCTATGCTAAGATTCCTTTGATGACTTTTGGATTATACCACTTAGAGAAACAAAAGAGACTAATGAATTTTTTTGTAAGGATGAAGAGACTAGGCTACGCATTGGGCGAAGGTTACTCGCTGTATTCTTATACAATCAGTGTTTTTCTTCAGTCACGATGCCCGCATCGCTCCTTTATCAAGCCTCGATTCTAAAAGAATATAGCCTCGCATTAGTCTCTTTTGAAACTCTAAATGGTATTAGTCTCTCTGGTAAGCTTCTGATTCAGCCCTAAGTGGAGAACAGATAGTTGATAGATTAAATCTTAGTAGAGGTGTAAAAAAGGCCACCCCGTTATGGAGTGGCCTTAGAAATGAAGGATGAATTGGTGCGTGGGCTAGCCTTTTTTCATGCTGGCTTGCAGTGACTTGATGACAGTGCTGTCTTCAAGCGTGGTGACGTTGCCGCTGACTTCACCCGTCTTGACGAGTTCTTTGAGGAGACGACGCATGATCTTGCCTGAGCGAGTCTTTGGCAATGCTGGGGCATAGTGAATTTCGTCAGGTTTAGCGATCGCGCCGATGACTTTGCCAACGTGGTTACGCAGTTCTTTCTTAAGTTCGTCAGTAGGTTCAATACCCGTTTTCAGTGTGACAAAGCAAACGATGGACTCACCTTTGATTTCGTGCGGCTTACCAACCACTGCAGCTTCCGCAACAGTCTTGTGAGAAACGAGAGAGCTTTCCACTTCAGCTGTGCCGAGGCGGTGACCTGAAACGTTGAGGACATCATCGAGACGACCGACGATGAAGATGTTACCTTTTTTGTCCATACGAGCCCCG
This sequence comes from Vicinamibacteria bacterium, assembly GCA_964194815.1. Lineage (GTDB taxonomy): Bacteria > Verrucomicrobiota > Verrucomicrobiia > Verrucomicrobiales > Akkermansiaceae > Rubritalea. The sequence continues at coordinate 980 of CAXMOB010000173.1, forward strand.
TCGCCGGCTGTGTAGTAGCCGTCGTAGTCACTCCAGTAAGTGTCTTTATAGCGCTTCTTATCACCGTAGATTGTGCGGAGCATCGATGGCCAAGGCTTACGAATAACAAGTTTACCAGGTTGGCCTGGCTTACATTCGTTACCGTCTTCGTCGAGGATAGCAGGATCGACTCCGAAGAATGGAAGTGTTGCTGTGCCTGGTTGAATGGGCGTTGCACCAGGAAGTGGTGAAATCATTGCTGCCCCAGTTTCAGTCTGCCACCATGTGTCAACGATTGGGCAACGGCCGCCACCGATCTTATTGTAATACCAACGCCATGCTTCCGGGTTGATTGGCTCTCCAACTGTTCCGAGGAGACGTAGTGAGCTGAGGTCGTGCTTGTCGACGAATTCGTCACCAGCCTTGATAAAGGCTCGGATAGCAGTAGGGGCGGTGTAGAAAATAGTGACACCATGCTCCTCGATCATCTGCCAGAAGCGGCTGAAGTCTGGGTAGTTAGGAGCACCTTCATACATGACTTGTGTCACGCCTTGAAGAAGTGGTCCGTAGGTGATGTATGAGTGACCAGTGATCCAACCAACATCAGCGGTGCACCAGTAGACATCGTCTTCGTTCATGTCGAAGATGTATTTACAGGTGGTGTAGGTGCCGACCATGTATCCGCCAGATGTGTGGAGAATGCCTTTAGGCTTACCGGTAGAACCTGATGTGTAGAGAATGAAGAGCGGGTGCTCGGAGTCGAATCCTTTAGGAGTGTGCTTGCCTGAAACTTTGTCAGCTTCAGTAGCCCAATCAAGATCACGGCCTTTCTTCATGGAGATGTCGTTGCCCGCGTGTTTGAACACGATCACTGTCTTCACCTCTTTGTTGCCTTTGATGGCTTCGTCGACGGTTGCCTTGAGCGGCACGATGCCGCCGCGACGGGAGCCGCCGTCAGCAGTCACGATTACGGTTGACTTCGAGTCTTCGAGACGATCTTTAATAGAATCAGCAGAGAATCCACCGAATATCACTGAATGCACAGCTCCGATACGTGCACATGCTAGCATGGCGATGGTGGCTTGTGGAATCATTGGCATGTAGATAATCACACGGTCCTTAGGTTTGATGCCTTGAGCAAGAAGCACATTAGCGAACTGGCAGACTTCGCGGTGAAGTTGACGGTAAGTGATAGTGCGCTTTTGGCCGAGTTCACCTTCCCAGATGATGGCAGCCTTGTTGCCTCGGCCTTCTTCGATGTGGCGGTCGAGGCAGTTTTCAGCGACGTTGAGTTTAGCACCAGTGAACCATTTTGCGTTAGGAGCCTTCCAGTCGAGCACTTTTGTCCACTTCTTTTGCCACTTAAGATCTTTTGCTTCTTTCGCCCAAAATACATTTGGCTTGTCGATAGACTCGGCGTGCATGCGCTTGTATTGGGCCATGCTTTTTATGCGAGCATTCTTGGAGAATTCTTTGGATGGCTTGTAGATCATGGTGTCAGCGTTGGCTGCCACTTTCTTTTTGGCTGTCTTTTTCTTACTCATGTTTGTTGTGTCGTTCTGAAAATTGAAATTGATTCCCTTGCGAGTGTTTCGGTAAGCTAGTGATCGATTGGGCATTCGACAACACCGTTTTTAAGAAAAACAGGACAATGAATGACATAAATTGCATAGTCATGATGAATGAGTAGGTTTGTGAATCCAACAGCTTGCACAAGAAGTGGCAGAGTTTAGTTTTTGAGATGGGATTTAGTCTCCCCAAGGGGTAGTGAAATGCATGGAAAGAGGCTTTGGATTGTTGCATTGTGGATTTTTATCCTCGCGTTTTTGATGAAGAAGCAACATTCTCAAGCCGTTCCTAGTCAGGCGGTGTCTGACTAAGACTCTAATAGCGTGTCGAATGTTTTGATATTTGCTTAAGGTGTGGTTATAGTCACCTAGAATTAAATGAAAGAAGAACGGGAGTTGAAAAAACCATCTGAGTCAGCGTCAAGAGTTTTATTAAGCTTGGCGTGTGTGATCGTGGTGATTGCTGGCTTAAAATTGGCATCTTCACTTTGCATTCCTCTTTTGATGTCGTTCTTCATTGCAACCGTGAGTTTTCCAATGACGCGTTGGTTGCGTGACAAGGGCCTACCGCGCTTTTTTGCGGTTCTCATCACTGTGATGATGAACTTTTTATTGATGGGAGGAGTTGTGGTGTTTTTGATAGCGACGATTGGGCAACTCAAATCGCGTTGGGAGTCACACTATTACCCAATGATTGAATTCAAATTGGCAGCCTTACGTGAGTTCGTGATCGAGCGCATGATGATATTGGGAAATGATGAAGATGAGGCCAAACGTCGTGTAGAGGAAGTTCTTAGCAACGAAAGTTTACGTGATATCATTCAGGGTGTGGAGGCTCAGAGCTGGTGGGATGCGAGTAGAGTTCTGCTGGAGACCTTGTTCTCGTTCTTGGGTTCATCCTTCATTGTGGTGGTGTTGACCATTTTTATGCTCAACGAGGCCCGTATGTTTGGACGTCGCATGAGTTCCGTTTTTGCAGCTAGGGGACCGAATTTTCACCGTGTGATAACTGCCTGTAAGGATGTGCAAAAGTATCTAGGTATCAAAACCTTAGTGAGTTCGATTACAGGCTTGTTGGCCTATGCTCTGTGTTACTCATTAGGGGTTGAACTTCCTGAACTATGGGGCTTGTTAGCTTTTGCCTTAAATTTCATCCCAGCGATTGGATCGATTTTGGCAGGAATTCCACCAGTGTTGATGGCCTTGTTGATGCAGGATATTCAGACGGCGTTATTCGTCGGTGGCGGCTATGTGCTGATCAATGGACTTTTGGGCAATTTCCTTGAGCCGATGCTCTTAGGACGTCGATTTGGTATTTCCACCTTAGTAGTTGTGATTTCTGTTCTCTTTTGGGGGTGGGTTTGGGGGCCGGTCGGCATGTTGTTGGGAGTTCCATTGACCATGTTGTTGAAGGTAGCTCTGGATAATAGCACTGATTTCCGTTGGTTAGCTGTGGCGATTAGTAAGGATGATCCCACGATAGCAGCGGACGAAACGCTGATTCAGGAAGCTGGCGAACCGAAGTCGACCCTGTCCCGATGAACCTGGCGGCCATTGTTCAAGCATCACGGCCAAAAACACTTCCTGCGGCGATTGTTCCAGTGTGGTTAGGTTGTGTTTTAGCGTACCGACTTGGTGATGTTTTTAGTCCATGGATGGCTGCATGCACTTTGCTATTCGCTGTGTTTATTCAGATCGCGACGAATTTTTTCAACGATGCAATTGATGCCGAGAAGGGAGCTGACACCAAGAAACGGCAAGGTCCAAAGCGTGTGACAGCGTCTGGGATGATGTCGAGGAAGGCGGTTTACGTTGCAGCGTTTAGTTGTTTGGGTGTGGCCGCAATCTTCGGTATTTTGATGCTTTTGGAGAGCGGTTGGATGATGTTGCTGATTGGGATACCTTCGTTTTACCTATCCTATGGTTACACTGGTGGTCCATTTCCGTTAGCGTATAGAGGGATGGGAGAGGTTTTTGTGTTGGTGTTTTTCGGTTGGATTGCAGTGCTGGGCACGGTCTTTGTTCAACTAGGGGAATGGCGCATGGAGGCTTTTTTACTGGGCACTCAAGTGGGCTTGCTCAGTGCGATGCTCATTCTGATTAATAATATTCGCGATCGCGATGAGGACGCCGGCACTGGAAAGAATACCATTGCTGTGATGTTTGGCCAGAGGGTGGCAGTTGGCGTGCTAGCGATGATGCTTTTCGCCTGTTATGGGGTCGGAGTACTCTGGGGGGAGTATGGTTACGCGATGGCGACATTTCTGCCAATGGTCGGCGTGTTGTTCGGCTTGTATATCTGCCTAGGTGTAGGTGGAGCGATACAAGAAGGTAAGCCGGCGAAGCT
>CAXMOB010000174.1:0-2369 GCA_964194815.1 Vicinamibacteria bacterium
GGCTTCAGTAAAAACGAAACCACAATCGATGCTTATTATAACATTCAGTTGCACAACAATTTCTCTCTCAAACCAGAGCTTCAATACATTCTCTCACCATCAGGTAGCACAACAACAAACGACGCATTTGTCGCTGGCGTAAGAGCCACCCTAACTTTCTAAAACACAACCACAATTATATTATGAAATTACGCACATTCATCCAACTAGCCGCAGCCAGCACCATCGCTGTCATCGCTTCCTGTAAGACAACGCAAAACACAACTACCTGGACAACTGAAAAAGTCAAAGTAGTCGCAACCACCACTATGATCACTGATATGGTCGAACAAATCGGTGGCGACAAGGTCGAAGTAAAAGGCTTAATGAATTACAAGATCGATCCTCACGGATACGAGCAAACTCACGACGACACCCAAGCCCTTAATTCAGCTGACGTCATTTTCTACAGTGGACTTCACCTTGAAGCAAAAATGCAACAAGGTCTCGAGCATAAAGCAAAAAAAGGTGATCTCGTATTCGCTCTAGGCAAAGTGGTAAAAGAATCAGAAATGCTCATGGCCGGCAGCGAGCACGATCCTCACATCTGGGGTGACCCAACACTTTGGATACGTACTATCAGCGTCGTCCGTGATGGATTGATTAAAGCTGACCCAGCTAACAAATCCACCTACGAAGCCAATGCTGCAGCCTATAAAACTGAACTTGAAAAACTTCACGTATGGGCCACTAAACGCGTGAACGAAATCCCAGCTCAACAACGTGCTCTCGTCACAGCTCACGACGCATTCGGCTATTTCGCCAATGCTTACGGCTTCGAAGTGCGCGGCCTACAAGGACTCTCCTCAGCTGATGAAGCTGGCATCAATGCTGCAACAGCATTAGCTGACTACATTAAGTCAAAAGGCATCAAAATGATATTCGCTGAAAGCACAACGAATAACAAAGGCCTCACAGAAGTGGCGAAACAAGCTGGTGTAAAAGTCAGTGAAATCGAACTCTTCTCTGACGCATGTGGTCCAAAAGGAACACAACACACTGCACATGGTGAAACCTACGACGTAGGCACCTACACCGGCATGATCAAACACAATGTTAACACCATCGTTGACGCACTCAAGTAATTGATATATCCCCCCCCCCTCAACTCCCTCCAACACAACCACTCAAATTCAACATCACTATGATACCAGCACTAGAAACGCATGACCTTACCGTCACTTACCACAAACGTCCTGTGCTCTACGGTATCGATCTTACTATCCCTAAGGGCAACCTAATTGGCATCATTGGACCTAATGGTGCGGGTAAATCAACCTTCATCAAATCAGTAATGGGGGTCATCCCTAGCGTCGGAGGATGGGTTAAAGTATTTGGAAAACCTCTCAAGGAAAACATCACACGTGTCGGCTATGTGCCACAACGCGGCAGTGTCGACTGGGATTTCCCAGTCACTGTGATGGATGTTGCTCTCCAGGGCACCTATGGAAAGCTCGGAATGTTCCGACGCGTTGGTAAAAAAGAACGCATGCTCGCAGAAGAAGCTCTCGATAAAGTAGGCATGCTGCCCTACTCTAAACGCCAAATTGGTAACCTCTCAGGCGGTCAACAACAACGTGTCTTCCTCGCTCGTGCCATCGCTCAAGACAGTGATCTCTACTTCATGGACGAACCTTTTGTTGGAGTCGATGCCGCCACAGAATCTGCAATCATTTCGCTGCTACAAGACATGCGTGAAAAAGGAAAAACTGTGGTCGTCGTGCACCACGACCTGCAAACAGCTCCTGAATATTTCGACATGCTCATGTTGCTCAACATGCGTCTCCTCGCCTTTGGTAAGACCGAAGATGTCTTCACCAAGGAACTCCTTCAGAAAACTTACGGAGGCGGACTCACTATTCTTAGTGAAATCGCCACCACTGCGGCGAAAGAAAACGTCACAGCTTCACACGACTAATCCCTGTTATGATCGACACCCTAGCTCTCACTCTTGTTCAAAAAGCATTACTAGCCTCTGCTTTGTTAGGACTAATGTGCGGTGTGCTTGGCACCTTTGTGGTGGTCCGACGCATCTCTCTGGTTGGTGATGCCATCTCGCACGCTGTGCTTCCTGGCGTCGTGTTAGGATTTGTCATCAGCAGCCAACTCGGCGATAGCCGCAACCCGTGGATCATCTTTGGATCGGCTACAGTCATTGGACTCCTATCCATGGTGATGGTCCGACAAATCATTGCCACCACCCGCCTCAAAGCCGATGCTGCATTAGGTATCGTTCTCTCTGGATTCTTCGGTATCGGCCTATTCATGAAGCGCAGCATGCTCGACATGATGGAAAGTGCGGGCGGACTCGACTCCTTCCTATTCGGCAA
>CAXMOB010000175.1:0-14586 GCA_964194815.1 Vicinamibacteria bacterium
ACTTTAGTTTTGGCTCATAACCGCGACGATCTTTTTCATTGCTCTCACCTTGATACCATATTGCTCCTCGTAAACCGTAGCCGATGATTGGTTCGATCAGTTTTAAATGATTCTTACCTGTTTCATAAGGCTTCTGATTCAACCAGCTACCAATATTGGATCCACCTACTGCAGCCGTGACCAGCCCGACGGGAACGAGGGCATCGCTCTGCAATCTACGACCGAAGAAAAATGCAACTTTCTTGAAAACCGTAGCTGTTTCTGGCGTGCAAACGATCCATTCAGTATCTTGTCCGGATCGATACTGTCGAAGTGCCGGGTAGTTAGCTTTCTCAAGTGTGTCTTGCGGGTGATGGCGGGTCTTGTTAGTTCTGATCGATCCCGCCATGTTAGACTGACCGGCACAGAGCCAAACATCGCCAAGAACGAGATTCTTAATTTCCTTAGTCGCCTTGTTGCCATTCTTTTCGCAAACGATCGTCATCAACTTGCCGACTGGGCAGTCGTTAACCGATTTTAGTTTGACCGCATCCATGGGGTCGAAGACTAAGCGCCACTTGCCATTTTCGTCAGCTGAGGTCTTTTGGATCTGACCATTGAAGCTAACCGTGACCTTGGCACTTGGTAAAGATTTACCCCATACCGGCAGTTTTAGTTTCTGTTGCAGGATCGCATTGTCGCGAAAGGGAGCATCGCACTGAGCCTCTAGCTTAGGTGGTTCTAACTTTTCGCTATTAGGCGAGGGTTCAACGGCATAAAGCAGCGACGACCCGATCATCAAGAAGGCGATCTGTAGTTGTATTATTCTTTTCATAATAAATTGATTGATTGCGTTAGTGTTTTAACACCAGCCATGAACTTTTCCAACCTGGCTTTTGGCGAGTGCTGAAACCACCAGATTCGATGAAGATGTATTCATCATCATCTATTTTCTTGGTTGTTGTGCGGAGTGCGTGGTAGGTACTTAGATCCATCAAGTGGTCACCGCTCCAGATCCAGGTCGGTATGGATGTCGAGCCGTCAGCATGTAGTTCGATTTGAGTGATGGCAGGGCGTCGTGCTTTGGGATTCTTTTTTCCAGGGGCGAAGTCATCGATCTGTTTTACTTCTGCGATGAGCTTCCATTTCCCTTGAACTTTCACATTCGTGACGAATTTCCCATCCCAGCGGAATTTGTTATCGTCGGGGCCTTGCTCAGGATCTTCCTTGTCGTATTTCATCTGCCATTCAGAACACATCATGGGGACCACCGTGGCTGATTTACGAACGAGGTCATCACCCATCGGCGGTAGTTTTTGTTCTTCGAGATGCAGGCTTATCCGCCCTTGAATTTCTTTTTTTCTGGGCAAGGTCTTATACTTGTCATTGTAGCGAAGGAAGCTCTTGACCGCGATGGTCACCTTGCCGCCCTTGAACTCGTCGAGAAATTCCTTAGTAATGAAGGCTCCTTTAGGTCTCTCACCGCCACCACGTCCTGTACCTTCGTCATTGTCGATGAGAAGCTTTCCGTTGATCCAGATACCGTAGCCACCACCAGTGCCTACGTGATCACCTCCATTCACTTGAAGCCTATAACGATGACCTTCTTTAAGTGCGGGAATGTCAAAAGTACCACGCAGAAGAAGGACTTCTTTTTCCCATAGAGTGTTATCAGGTAACGCACCAAAACAGTATGGTCCGCTACAGCTTTGCACGTAACCTTTCAGACATTTCGATACTTTGCCCTTAGGTAGTTTCCCTAAGTAATTTCCAAACGGAGCTTTACCTGTTTTCCATCCAGATTTTGTTGGATCAAAACTTGGATCATACCATTTCTCCATTCCCTTAGGTAAAGTCACTTTACGATAACGCACGACCACGTTATCGAACGGAATATGCTCAGCTGGGATGGGATCAAAACTATGATATGACCACTCTGCTTCCCTTATGTTGGCAAACATCTTCCAATTATAAGCATCATTGCCTGCACGATCATAGAGACCGGTAAGCCCATCTATGGCATCTTGCTTACCACCTGGGAATCTTGTTTGCACTTTATGTGCAGCTAGTGGTTTTAGTTTTTTAATATTCTTTCCAACATAGGACGGGATCAGCTCATCATTAATAATGGGTGTGATGGCTTTCTTTAGCTTGGGGCCAAACTGTTTAGGATCGGCGTTAAGGAAAAAATCTTTGTAAGGCAAAATCTCGTTAGGATAGCGTTCGCTTGCAATTTCATAAAGCACGTCCAGACCACCTGGCACATTTGCTAGTGATCCAGCAATGTATTCAAGATGAGAATCTAGTGTCGATGAAATGTCCTGTCCGCCAGGAGCTAGTTTTTTTCCGTCATATCCTTTATATGTTTCCGTGAGCACATCTTTGGCTAACAATTGTATTTCTGGTGCAGCATCATTGATTTTTGCCATCAGCGGCGACTTCATTCCGAGAGTGACAGATGCACGTTGGTTGGTGCGGATGAGTTCACCCACGACAGGTATCACTTTCTTGTAGGTTCGTGGATCAGCTATGATAGGAGTCAACGCATATAATGCTCCTGACCTTAGCCAGGCTTCTTCGTGCTTCAAGAAAGGTACCAGAAGATCAACATGTGGCACGACCCAGTCAGATTCTGCCAATCCCACAACGCTGAGTGCAGCGTCCTTTACATACCATGATTCTTTCGGGTTCTTCAGCGACTTGATCATCAGGTCAAATATGTCTTTAGTGAGCAGACCCTCAGGGTTTTCTTTTCGCAATGTCTCGGAAAGGGCCGCGAACATCGCACGACGCACACGTGGTGAATCAGATCGCAATGCCTTTTTAAATAACTCGGGTCGCAGCTCACCTCCAGGTGCTCTCCAACCGATATAACCACTATTCACACCAAGTACCTTACTGGCGGCAATATACCGAATATTATGGCTCTGATGGTGAAGGTATTTCCAAATTTGTTCATTGCTAGGTTGATTCTCAGCACTATGAAACCAACGGATAAACTGCATGGAAGAATCTTTCGCAAGAGTTTCGTTTGAGAGATCCTGCTTCTTGCCGTCTTCAAATGGCACAGCATCAAGCGTAACAAATTGGTCATCTGCTTCAGTCCCCCATGGGCTTTCCGGAAGCTTGAACTGCTTAGAAAACTTAGTTGGTGGAGCACCAGTAAGACGTAGAGTTTTGAGCGGAACGGTATAAGCTAAACCATAGCCTGATCCCCAGCTCACTTTATCGTAGCCAGCTCCACCTAAGATTCCAAATGAGCCATCCCAGCGACGCGATAATTCATAGTGCCACTGTCGGCTATCCATAAAGTCGCGGTATTGCTTCGGTTTTTTATCCTTTATCAAACCCATCGCTGGACTGCGCCACAGCTCGCCGATTCCTCCACCTGTGTGACCGTGAAGCATGAATGAAGTGGTATAAAAAGACTGCGTCGCACAAACGTCACGAGCTTTAGCATAGATCGATTCCTCACCCTTAGGATCTAGGGCCGTAGCAGCAGCCATGGTAAACGCTAGTATTCCGTTTTTACCATTATCTACAAATCCGACCTCTGGACGGTCATCACCATATGGGTTTCCTCCGCGACCAACGTAGCGAAAATGATGTCTCAAGGTACCCTGAAGAGAATGTCCAGGAACTTCTACGCCGCATTCTTTCGCTAGTAGCAAGAATGTGACCACTCCCGTTCCCGCTGCGTTTAGGTGCCCCATTCCATACGTCACTTTTGGCACACCTCCACGACCAGCCCAGCTGTCATTGTACTGCCCTGCCACCGCCAGATCGACCCATCTCTGTATCTTAGGTAAAATTTCTTTGTCACCAGTGCGTAGGTAATATTCGCAAAGAGGAAGTCCCCCGTATCCAAGTGCCCAAGCATAGCCAGAGTCACCCACGCTGTGTGCCCATTTTTTAACTGCCGGTAGATACTTGTCATCCCCTGTCGATAGGAGGAACAAGGCCCCCATACCAAACTGACCCATATCCGCATCTGGCTTCGAGAGATATTCAGCGAAGTTGGTGATCACTTTTTTAGACTTAGGGCAATTGAGTGGCCAAGTTTTACTATAAGTTCCAAGCACAGGGAGTTTTACGGTGACCGCTTCATTCTCACCACGAATAGCAAACTTGAGAATACCATCGCTCGCTTCCGCTTTGCCTAGTATCTGAGCAAGCTGCATGCGCGGATCGATGTCTGCAAGTTTCTCACCATTGATAGACTCGATGATTTGTCCTTTTTTTAACTTACCAGTATCCGCAGCGGGTGAACCTTCCTCAATGTTCTTAATCCGCATGGTGAATGTCGGCTTGATCAAATCGATTCCCATTCCAACCGGTCCAAAACGCGTGATGGTGTTGAGCGACTTTTTCTCTGAAGGTCGTGTAGAAAAAAGCTTATCGCCCTTGTAATAGGAACCCGTCTCGGCAGCCTGCAATACAGGCGACCCTGTGACCAAGCTAATGCAAAATATGTTAAATAATTGTTTCATGATTTCTTAATCTAGTTATTGAGAGATTTTTTTTCGCCTGAGCCTCCAAGTGCGTTCTTCGCAGCAGCACGAACGGCATCATTCTCGTGCTTGAGGTATTTACGGATGGCGGACAGTGAGTTGGCTTCCTTGCGCTGAGCTAGAATATCAATCAGTCCGACAAGCTGCGCGCCTTTTGATGTTTCCATGACAGCGATCCACTTTTGAGTGATACTATCGCCTGGAAGCTTGGCTCCTAGAGCAACTGCCGACTCGCGCAGCACTTCACTTGGCTTAGAAAGGGAGATCAAGATTTCATCAAATGCACCCGCACTCAGCTCGGTGACAAGGGTTCTTAAGCCGGCTGCCTGATAGAAATAATCATCAGGATTTTGCTCCATCAGCTTGCGACAAAGTAAAACCCGCTCCATCTTGCTACTGGCTTTGGCAAGATCCTTGGCAAGCCTTTCGTCCACGAGGTCGTGTAGGCTAATAAGTGCTTGGCGTTTGCTTACGTCATCCGTTTCAATCATCTTGATGGTTTTCTCAAGATTGTCTCGGAGCTCACCGGATTTCCATTTACTGCGCATCTCACGAAGCTGAGGCAAGTAAGGCTTGGCGTATCCACCGTATGCTTGCAGCGTTTGGAAACGAGCAGGGACCCGCGAACCGGAGCCCCAACGTTTGAGACCGAACGTTTCAAAGCACAGCGGAATACCCTCCTTGAGCGAAAAGCGTGCCATCAATGCTAAGCCCCTGGAACGTGGTGTATCCTCAAACATTTTATAGCCAATCGAAGAGGTCTTGACCGCATCATAAATTTCCTGTGCCATCGCAGCTGTATCTTCACGATTAAAATATTGGAATGCGAAGGCTCCGCAACCACGCGTTCGACCCGATGGATCGTGCAATAACTTAGTAATTCCTGAGTAGAGTAATTCACGATCCATTCCATCAAGAGGATTCCCTTTATCAGCAATTTTAGCGAGCAGTCCGTTAAAGTAAAGCGGTGCAGTTCTTCCTCGTATATGACCAAAGGAATACGCAAGTGCCTGTAGCTTAGGTCGCATAGATTCTGTCTCGTTGGAAGCGATCACTGCTCGTAGTAGATCTGGAATCGCTTGAGCGGCAGGTTTGCCAATCCGTGCAAGAGCATATGCCGCGGCAATGCATACAGTGGTCTCATCATCAGTCAGTGCTTTCGCAATTGCTGGCACTGCACTGGCAGAGCGTTCACCCAGATGACCCAGTGCCGCGCATGCTCCGGCTCTCGCATCAGCTTTCTCCGATTTTAGCAGTTTTATTAACTGATCAGTAAAATTTCCTTCCTTTTTTGATAAAGCCTTTGCCGCCCACTCTCGCGAGATCGGTGACCAGCTATCGAGTTCGCCGATCAGATCATCAACGCTCATCGACTCAGTATTTGCACGACGCCACTTTCCGGCATCGATCACCTCAGCGACTTTCTCTTTACCCAACCATGAAGACTCCTTCTGTCCCCTGCCCGTTAGATAAATAGCTCTACGCGGCATAGTCGCAATCATTATTTGGGCAGCTGTAGGGTCGAGTAATCCTTTTCCATAGTGTCCACCTAATGGCTGATTCACAAACGATCCATCCGCCTTACGCGTCAGTGCATAATACCAGCGCAACTCTTTCAGAAAACCAGCGGTTAGATGTGGGCCGCCAGCATTCGCCCCGAGTGGATCCCAGAAGTAACTGTATGAATTACCCGAGTGGCCATACTCCATCGTATTATGAAGTGATGCAGTCAATTTGGAGAAAAAACCGCTTGCTTCAGTGTTGCCTCCCAACTGAAAAGCCACGGCAGCGATGCCGTTCTTGCCATTTCCAGACATCCCGTTTCTTCCACTTGCATAAATTTCCAGACTAGGTCGATGGTATCCATATCCTATCGATCCGTTATTCACGAACTCTCCAAAAAATCCGTTAGATCGTTTGATGGCATCATCGATCTCAGGATGTTCGATACCACATTTCTTGGCCAGTATGAGAGATAAGTAACAGGGTAACGCCGCTTGATTCAATGCTCCATAACCTCGTAGTGCCCCGTGAAGTTTTCCATCATTGACAATCGTCCAGGCAAACCCATGCCCCCAAGTACCACCGCCACTCTGCCCCATCGCAATCTTAACAGAATACTCACGGATCGCAGGCAAAACATACTTATCTCCTGTGAGCAGATAATATTCGGTCAGCAAGAGGTTCTGGTAACCATACGACCACACAACCAGACCTCCGTTTTCCAAGCTTATTTCAATATCAGGTTTTGCCCACTTCACTTCATGAATGAAGTCTCGTACCCTATCGATGTATTTCTGCTCACCTGTCGCCAGAAGAGCCAGTGCACTGGCACCGAACTTTCCAAAATCCTTGCGCTGCACCATCGCTTTGAGTGCATCGTCTAAAATGAGCTTCGTCTTTGGGCATTTCCACGGAGCTGTATCACTATAGGCATCCATGACTCTGAGCTTCAGCTCGACCTGCGTTTCAATGCCCTTACGCGGAGACGCTCCCTTCTCAGATCGCCAGCGGATGAGCTTCAACACGCCGCCATTTTCCTTTTGCTCAGCTTTATCAATGGCATTGCCAAACGAGATGCGAGCATCAGTAGTGAAGTGCTTACTCCCTACCCCGAGGATGACATCACCCACTTCAAGTACGCCATCAGCAACTGATCCTTTTTCCACATGGGTGACCAGGATCTGCCGTGCGAGGGTGGTCATGAAATTCTTGGGTGTATAAATCCAACCCTTAGCACCTGTGGGACCAAGGTGGTATTCACCCTTGCGTTCGAAATCAACCGTCTGAGTCAGATCAGGTGCGATCACGGCCGACGGCAGTGGAGCCGACCAAGCTGGCAAAGCAAACGACAGAATAGGCAGGGTAACAAGAAGGGTGCGGTAGAACTGGATTGGTCTCATGGTTATCGTCTTCATCTCTTTGAGTATATCGATACCCTGGCTCAGAGGGATTTTTTTCAGATATTTGGAATTTTTGTGCAGATCACGGATCCCGCTCCAGAGCTTCATTGCCTAGTCATCTAGTTCGAGTGGGTCAAAGCCTTCTATGGCGTCATTTTCCGGTTTGTGAACTTTGAGCAGTGCCTTACCTGCACGGGCCTGAAGGACTTTCCATTTGGGGTATAATTTCCAGCTCTTACCGGCGACGCCACCTCGAAGTTGGGTGACTTCGATGTATTCGATCACATCCTGAAGCGATTTTGCTGCTATTTTGCTATCGGCAGCAGAAATGTTTTTCATTCCTTCGGCCACGGTGATCAAGCTATTCGCTGCACCAGATATACCATTTCTCAGGCAATACATCAGAGTCTTCATGGCACGGGCTTCGTGAATATGCCCGAGGTATTGCACCATACGCAGATTGAGATCTAGCTTGAGCATGGCGTCGGCGAAATCGAGAGCTTCAGTGCTGGTGATGTCACCGTAGCCTTTGGGTCCTACCACCATACGGCGCACACACTGGGCACTCACGATACGGGCACGGGTCGGGTCGGCAGTGGCAATCTCGATCAGCTGTTGGTCGGCCTCGCGGCTCGGTGAGTAGGACAGAGCTAAGACGAGTTCTTTTATCTCGTTCATGTCATCGCTTGCCCCTGCTTTCTTGAGGGCTGCCATACTCTTTGGGTCGCCGAATTGGGCGAGAATGTAATAGAGTGTTGGCCGCACGGTTTCACCGATCTCGGGCAGCATGGCGATGATTGTCTTGCTTGTGCTTGCGACGTGTGCTGGATCGTCGCGGCGGGAAAGTATAGCTTGCTCACATCCGCTCAAGTCCTCTTGCTCTTTCGCATCTTTCAGATGGGAAATTACATTTGGTAAGATCTTGTCGCCACCGATGGCAAAAGCTGCTTTGATTGCGGCTTGACGAATGAGCGCTTCTTCGTGGTTCATTGCCTGCTTGGCGAGTTTAAGACCTGCGGCAGACTTCGCGGTAGCTAGCACCTCGAGGATACCAGCGGCGGCTTTCGCATCCTTCGTTTTTGCAAAGAGCGCAATGAGCTTAGCCTCGCCACCAGATCGAACCAAGGCAACGGCAAGTTTTTGGCTATATTGATGCAGACGCCAGTAGCTGTGTCCGAGATAGGGAAGTAGGTCCTCTAGTGCGTCTTTACCGAGGGTTGTATTGAGAAAACTCATCGCTGCCATCTGACGGAAATAGATTTTACGGGCTGGGTCTTTCAAGGTGTCACGGCAGAGCTTGAGCTTCGCGGCGGTACCATCAAGGGCATCGAGCTTTGCCTGGAACATCTTCTGCACATCCGACGCGATGCTCGGCAAGGTCGCCGTTTTTTTCGCTGCAACGATGAGTTTGTAGTATTTGTCCAAGTCATATTTGACCTTATCCACCTTCACCGTCATCAATGGATCGTCAGTGAGTACAACGCCGAGTGGATCGATAAAGTCGTGGAACGCACCTGGTTGCTTGGTGACTGCATCTGGGTCGATCAAGTTACGTTTAAAACCAACGTAAGGACGGGTGTGGCGTGGTATCGCAGCTTTCTTACGTAAACGGTGGGCGGAGGCTATAACGGCCTCACTATACCCAAACTTAC
Source organism: Vicinamibacteria bacterium (assembly GCA_964194815.1). Classification (GTDB taxonomy): domain Bacteria; phylum Verrucomicrobiota; class Verrucomicrobiia; order Verrucomicrobiales; family Akkermansiaceae; genus Rubritalea. The sequence goes on from CAXMOB010000175.1 coordinate 9,046, forward strand.
CCAACAGATTCTGTGCGGGTTCGCAGCGATTAGCGAACATTTGATCGACAATTTGTTCCTCCTCGGCCGCGAAGGTCAGCGGTCCGGCGACTTTGATGATGGTATCCTTGTCCCAAGACTTGAGACGCGAGCCTGTAAAGTGATTGTGGGCCGGGTCGAGGAGGATGAGATCCTCGAGAGCTTGCTGCACCAGCTCTTCGTCGAAACCAGCTTCGAAGGGAGAGTTGGCGAGTGTATTGTTCTTGCCGAAGAGAGAGTACTGGGTCGAATTACCGACGCTGTTAGGCGAGACCGCTTGGGGATCTTCAATGGTCGCGTTAAGCATTGCCAGCTGAGTGTCCTCTGCATCGGTGGCCTTCGAGATGACCTTCACCGCAGTGATCTGCACGAAGTCCATCGGGTCGCTTATCAACGGGGTGAGTTTCGATAAATTTTGCAGCACCACATCGTTACCACAGGCACCGAGAGTGCGTAGTGCTCCATCGCGGAAGCGCGGCTCCTTACTCTTCAGCAAAGCGATGACGCGGGGAACGATCTCCTTTTCACCGGCATTGAAACGCTTGCCCAGTTCCTTGGCGAAAATCCCGCGAACCTTCGGCTTGAAAATGTCGAGAAGGTCAATGAGTTCCTCGGTGCTGCGCTCCCGCCATGGGGTGCCATCTATCTCCTTGAGCCAGGGATCGTTAAATTGAGCTCGTGCGCTGGTCATTAACTGCTTCATTTCCCGCTCGGTCGGGTAGAGTTCCTCATCGGGATCCTTGCCGGTGATGAGAGTCTGTTTCAAAATGACCGCCTGGTGAAGAACCTCGGTAGCGGTCGGGTCACGCAGGGCACCTGGATATCCCGTTGGCGAATGGTAAACAAACCTTCCATCGAACATCCGGCAAAGGGTGCGTCTCCATCTCAGGTTACGCTCGTTGTACATACGGACTTTCGGACCGCACATGCCAGCCGCCCAAGACGACCAATTACCATGATAGTCGTGGCCGTGGCCACCGCGGCGAGTGAAGGCACAGTGGCTCGACATCATGGCGAAGTATTTGGCACCGTATTTGTCGCCAAGCAGTTTCATCGAGAAAGCAATGCCGGTGTTCTTGCCGTTGCTGTCGTCGGTGGCTGCGGCCCCAAAATCGCCATAAGGAATGGCGCCTTGATCGACGTAGGAGCCGAAGAATTTGTGGGCACGTTTGATCGCTTGATCGATCTCTGGGTGCTCGACTCCGAGCTTCTTAGCTAAGGTGATAAGGAAGAAACAACGGTTACCGGCTGCATTGAGAGCACCGTATCCAGGGTTCATACGGTGGAATTCGCCGCCATTGAAGGATGGGTAAGCAAAGGTATGACCCCAGCTACCGCCTCCACTCTGACCGAGGGCTGTATCGATGGCGTACTTCCGCAAAGCAGGCAGAACAAACTTGTCGCCAGTGGCCTCATAGTAGAGTGCACAGTTGAGTCCAGTGAATCCGTGATGCCAGCTCTGGTAACCTTTACCGCCTTTGTAACCAGGTTTGAACATCGCCCCAGCGGGAGTGGTGGGTGGGTGCCATTGCTTGCCGTTCTTGCTACGTACCCAGTCATGTACAATCTTGCGGTGCTCGGGTTTTCCAGAGGCAACCAAGGCGATAGCTTCTAGGATACCTCCCCTACCGCTGCGAGGTTTTCTGGGGTCGGCTACAAATCTTTTCTCCAGCACCTTCCAGGCTTCCTCAAGGATCTGATTTGTTTTCGGGCAATCATAGGGTGCAGTGTCGCTGTATTCGGGGAAGGTGCGTAGAGTCAGAGCCACCTCAAAGGTGGTGGGAAGGATCGGGAATTCGTCAAATCCCTTAGCTTCCTTTTCGCGAGCTGCTTCGTTCTTCCATTCATAGAGAGTATTGTCACCACGAGCTTTGTCGAAGAGATCATCAATATCTACACCTGCGACATTCTTTTTACCGTAGCGCTTGATGTAGTTTTTATCTCGCCAGACTTGAAACGTAATTTTTCCCGCATTTTTTTCACGTTCCGCCTCGATGATAGCCTTTCCGATGAGATGGCCGAGATGGCCGCCGGGGACGAATTTTTTGCCATTCATCCCGAGAATGACATCACCTTTTTGGAATTTACCCTCGGCCGGTGAACCTTTCAAGGTCGCCTCCACCAGAATTTGATCACCCTTGAACTTTCCTGCCATGATTCCGGCTACGCCAGTTGGCCCGAATGTCCAGATTGCGGGACCGTATTTCCCTTCTGGAATGGATTCACCCTTGGTGAGATCGGGGAGGTTGCCGGGGCGCTTAGCTTCAGCTTCCGTCAGGTCACTTCCTTTGGCCAGGGCTTCGAGTTGTTCCGCCGTATGCGTCCGCTCTTCCGCAGCAAGTGGAGAGATAAAAAAGGCCACCAGAAGGGCTGGAGTAAGAAATTGTGTCGTTTTCATAATGGGACAGTTGGAAAAATAAATTTGAGAGTCTTGAGTGGCCTCCGGTATTCTAGTGGCTAGTCATCGAGATCCAGAGGATCGAAGCCTTCTATGGCGTCTTCTTCCGGCTTGTGGACTTTGAGCAGTACCTTACCGGCCCTAGATTGAAGGAGTTTCCATTTCGGATACTCTCTAAAATCTTTACCAGCTACACCACCACGGAGTTGCGTGACTTCGATGTATTCAATCACGTCTTGAAGTGATTTCGCTGCAATTTTACCATCGGCAGCTGAGAGTTTACCCATCCCCTCCGCTGAAGAGATCAAACTTTCAGCTGCGGTGGGCACGCCTTTTCGCAAGCAATACATCAAGGTCCCAAGAGCACGGGCCTCGTGAATATGGCCGAGATAGGAGATAAGGCGTTTATCGAGTTCAAGCCTGACCATGGCATCAGCGAAGTCCAAGCGTTCTTTACTTGTGATGTCACCGTAGCCTTTAGGTCCGACCACCATGCGACGCACCGACTGGGCACCCACGACCTTCGCATTATTTGGACTGGAGATCGCAAAATCTAATAACATCTGGTCAGCCACACGACTCGGTGAGTAGGACAGAGCAACAACGAGTTGCTTAAATGCATCATTCTCGGAATTCTTACCCTCTTTCTTCAGCGTAGCCAAACTTGCAGCATCGGCAAGTTGAGCAAGGATGTGATAAAGAGTTGGTCGTAAGGTCTCACTACTCTTGGGCAGCATGGCAGTAATCGCTTTACTAACTTTCGCGGTATGAGTCGCTTCATCACGGCGAGCAAGAATTGCCTCTTCGCAACCGAGCATGTCTTCTTGTGTCTTTGCCTGCTTCAGGTGAGATAATACATCTGGCAGTATTTTATCTCCGCCAATAGCGAAGGCTGCTTTAATCGCAGCTTTGCGAACCAATGGTTGTTCGTGGCTCATTGCCTCTTTAGCAAGTTTGAGACCAACGGTGGATTTAGCACTGGCTAATACTTCGAGTATACCAGCGGCTGCATGCGCATCCTTTTCTTTCGCAAAGAGTGAAATGAGCTTTTCCGCACCGCCAGCGGGAACCAATGCGACGGCTAGCTTCTGGCTGTGTTCACGAAGACGCCAGTAATCATGTCCCAGGTAGGGAGCTAAATCTTCCAAAGCATCCTGAGCCAATGTTTCATTAAGGAAATTCATCGCTGCCATCTGACGGAAATATGTTTTCTTTGAAGGGTCACTCAAAGCTTTTCGACAGAACTTAAGCTTCGCTCCAGTGCCATCAATCGCGTCCAATTTAGCTTGGAACATTTTCTGCACATCAGGGGCAATACTCGGTAGCGTGACCGATTTCTTCTCTGCTACAATAAGTCCATAAAATTTATCCATATCGTATTTAACCTTTTTCGTACCCTCGAGTATCTCAACTTGAATCAGTGGGTCATCGATGAGAACGACACCGAATGGCTCGATAAATTCGTGGAAGGCACCAGGTTGTTTCTTAACTGCATCTGGGTCGATCAAATTACGTTTGAAGCCTACATGCCTACGGACATCACGTGAGATCGCAGCTTTCTTGCGCAGACGGTGGGCAGTGGCTTGAACGGCTTCGCGGTAGCCAAAATGACCTAGCATATTTTGTGCCGGCTCACAGCGGTTAGCAAACATCTGTTCTACGATTTGCTCTTCTTCAGCAGCGAAAGTTAGTGGACCTGCAATTTTCACAATCGTGTCCTTATCCCAAACTCCAGTGCGGGATTTTACAAAACCGCGATCTCCTACTGGGTCAAGCAACAACACATCCTCGATTGCTTGACGAACCAACTCTTCATCGAATCCAGACTCGAACGGCTTCTTGCCAAGCTCAGTTGCCTTAGCAAACAGAGCTGACTGGGTAGCATTGCGAACACTATTTGGTGCCGCAATCTGAGGCTTAGCAACTGTTGCATTCAACATTGCTAACTGTATTTCCTCCGCATCTGAAACCTTCGAGATAGACTTCACTGCCGTGATGCGAACGAAGTCCTTTGGATCATCCAGAAGCTTTGTGATTTTGGAAAGATTTGCTAAGAAGGTGTCAGCCCCACAAGCTACTAATGCTTTGCAAGCACCATCGCGAGCACGGGCATCCTTGCTTTCGAGAAGCTTGACGAGACGTGGTGCAATTTCTTTTTCTCCAGCCTGGAAACGCTCACCCAATTTGGCGGCAACATTGCCTCGTGCCTTAGGCATGAAAATATTTAGTAAATCGAAAAGTTCATCAGTGCTCCGTTCTGGCCAAGGTTTACCAGCCAGATCGAGAAGCATCTTGTCGTTCAGTTGACCACGTGCGCTGGCTAGAAGTTGTTTCATTTCCTTTTTAGTAGGGAAAAGATCCTCATCTGCATCTTTGCCTGTGATAAGCGTCTGCTTCAGTATGACCGCTTGGTGGATAACCTCTGTTGCAGTGGGGTCACGTAAGGTCTTATAAACGCCTGAGGGAGAGTGATAGATAAAGCTACCATCGAACATGCGGCAAAGCGTGCGACGCCAGCGGAGATTACGCTCATTGTAAATACGCACTTCTGGTCCACATAGAGCTGCGGCCCATGATGACCAGTTTCCATGGTAATCAGCGGCATGTCCGCCGCGGCGCGTGAAGGCGCAGTGGCTTGACATCATGGCGAAGTACTTGGCTCCGTATTTATCACCAAGCACCTTCATGCCGTAAGCAATACCGCTATTTTTACCGTTACTGTCATCGGTGCCTGCTGCTCCGTGATCTCCATAAGGGATAGCACCTTGATCGACATAAGAGCCGAAGAAATGATGAGCACGTTCTATAGCTTGGTCTATCTCAGGGTGTTCGACTCCGAGTTTCTTAGCCAGAGCTATGAGGAAAAAGCAACGGTTCCCAGCTGCATTGAGCGCACCATATCCAGGATTCATACGGTGTAGTTCACCACCATTGAAAGAGGGATAAGCAAAGGTATGACCCCAGCTTCCTCCGCCACTCTGCCCCATCGCAGTATCGATGGCATATTTACGTAAGGCGGGCAGGACAAAATCATCCCCAGTAGCATCGTAGTAGAGAGCACAGTTCAGTCCGTTGAAACCATGGTGCCAGCTCTGCATCCCTTTATAACCTTTATATCCAGGCTT
>CAXMOB010000176.1:0-35597 GCA_964194815.1 Vicinamibacteria bacterium
AACCCATGACCAGAACCTGCTGCAAATGTGGCTCGGATCATTAGCACCTGTTCTGCAGGGATTTGGTCGGACTCGAGTGAGGTGAAAAACTCATTAAGAGTCGTTCCATCATCTATACAGTATATATCTTCGCGGTTAATAAACATTGATTTGAGTAATTTAATGCTGCGTTAAATCGGACAGTAGAACGACAACCTAATATTTCTTCTTCACTGGGATTGCCTTGAATTGCTTCGTTAAGTCCTCTAACGAACTCTCCACGGCCATTCTCTCCAAGCTGGATGCTCCCACAAAACCTACCGTGTCAGTGTGTTCATTAATGTAAGCTGCATCGTCAGGCGTAAGGATCGGACCACCATGCGAAAGGTAGAAGATATCATCCCTCACGGATTTTGCACCATCAATGATATTCTGAGTAAGCTTTGCTGCTTCAGATAGCGAATAGGCCACAGTGTCCACTCCAATAGAACCACCTAAAGTCGTTCCAGCGTGTGCCACAATCGCATCCGCCCCAGCTTCAGCCATCGCCTTCGCTTCCTCAGGTGTGCTGACATAAACGATAGAGAACAGATCCATGCGATCCCCCAAACCCACCATCTCAAATTCTTTCTTTGTCGACATCCCTGTCTCTTCCAGTGTCTTTCTAAAATGTCCATCGATAAGCGTGTGCGTTGGAAAGTTATTAATTCCAGAAAAGCCCATTTCCTTCACCTTCAGAAGCCAATGCCACATGCGACGCCTAGGGTCAGTTGCGTGAACTCCACATGCTACGGGGATTTCATCCACAATGGGCAGCACCTCATGCTCGCCAATCTCCATCGCAATTGCATTGGCATCGCCATACGCCATCATGCCACAGGCTGAGCCAGCCCCAGCCATACGGTATCTTCCAGAGTTGTAGATAATCAACATATCCGCCCCCCCTTTTTCAATAAATTTCGCAGAAATGCCTGTGCCAGCACCTGCAACAATTAATGATTCACCTTTATCGATTGTGTTCTGAAAACGGTCTCGCACTTCTTGTCTTGTGTAAGGATTCCCCTTACCTGTCCATGGATTTGGCATAGTTTTAGTTGCTTGCAGTGATAGTTCTATATCTGGGTCACATCATATGTGCTTGTGCTATGACGACCAGAACATCCACTTTATCAATCACCACTACAACCCAACATAAATACACATTAATCATAAACACGCTTCCCATCACACCCCCCTTCGCTATAGATAACATTCATGAAATTCTTTCTCTGCCCTGACAAATTCAAAGGATCGGCCTCTGCTCAACAAGTCATTGAGGCCATTACCGAAGGCATCCAGCGTGTTATTGAAAATCCACACATTAGCTCCTGCCCGATATCCGATGGCGGTGAAGGATTCGCCCAGATTGCTTCTGCCCACCTCGCTGGCAACTGGGTCACCAGCCCAACTGTAGACGCCCTCCACCGCACTATCGAAGCACAATATTACGTCGCTAATAAAATAGCCTATATCGACATGTCAGCCTGCAATGGCCTTGTGCAGATTGAACCCAGCCTGCGGGACCCTCTCCACTCCTCCACCCGCGGCACTGGTATCATGATAAAGCACGCAATCGAACATCATGACGTCAAACAAATCTACATAGGGCTAGGCGGCAGTGCCACCAACGACGGCGGCATCGGCATGGCTCACGAACTTGGCGTTCGCTTCCTCGACAGCAATAAAAAAGCGCTCACACCCACTCCCTACCACCTCATGCACTGCCAGCACATTGATCTATCAGCAATGATCAAGCTACCACCAATCACAGCCGCATGTGACGTCAACAACCCGCTTCTCGGCGAGAACGGCGCCACCTTCATCTATGGCCCACAAAAAAGTTCGATCGACCTCAACGATCTTGAGATGACATTGACTCACTTGGTGAATCTCACTGCAGGTCACGAGGCTGCTAATACTCCCGGTGCAGGCGCTGCTGGTGGACTTGGCTTCGGCTTACTGCACTTTACCCATGCCTCCCTCGCACCAGGGTTTGATCTCATTGCTGACATGACTCAACTTGAGAACTCCATCAAGAATGCTGATGTCATTATTACCGGGGAGGGTTCGCTCGACTCCCAAACCCTTAATGGTAAAGGCCCACATGGTGTTGCCCTGTTAGCACAAAAGCACAACAAACCCGTTTACGCCATAGCAGGCTCCATTGAACCACAGGCTGCAAAAATATTTGATCAATCATTATCACTTGCCTCACTTAACCTGCCCATAGAAACCTGCATGCAAAATGCCCCCTCATTGATTGCAGATCAGGCTGAAAAGCTCGCACGCTCCATTGATAGAACCACAAGCTAAGCTGTAATGAAGTATTCAGAAAAACACACCTTCGGAGATCACACTACCAAAACTATCATAAAAAGTGGTCACGTAGACCAACGCCAGTGGCTCACCGATGTGCCGATCTGCACCACCTTAGAGAAATTTCAAATCCATCATCTTGGAGAAATTACAGCCAACACGCCATACACAGTAGTCCGTGAGCACCAAGAAGGAACCTTTTTTCTTTCCTGCTTGGAGGGAAAAGGAGAGATACTTATCAACGGTCAATGGGTTGAAATCCATCAAAACCAAGCCTGTTTGCTGCCACCATTTCGTCTCAATGCCCTCAGAGCTATCGCAGGCACACCCTGGAAATTTCACTATGTTAGATATTTCCAAGGTAAAGAACAAAAACCACCCATCACTTGCCAACAACCAGTCATCGACACCTTTGACAGCCGTGTCTTCGCCAGTGCCATGCGTGGCATGATCAATGAGCAACTCCATCTAGGACGTGCAAAGTTCCTCACCCAGTGGGCACAACTCATCCAAGTCTATGTTGAAGATTTTTCAGAAAAATGGAAAGTAGACAACCGACTCTGGTCATTGTGGCATCAAGTCTCCGCCATGCCCCAGAAACAATGGACACTAGACACAATGGCAAGAGCGGCATTCGTCAGCACAGAACACCTACGCCGCCTAACATTAGAAACCTACGGTCGTAGCCCGATAAAACATCTGACATGGATTCGCCTACAACGTGCTGCAGAACTCCTGATCACCACCGACGATAAAGTGGAGGTTATTGGTTATGAAGTTGGTTACAGCTCACCTTACGTATTTTCCACTGCATTTAAGCGATTTTTTTCTATCCCTCCCTCAGAATACCGCTTCAGCAACAAAATTGATTAGATACTATAGCCATTAAAAGAAATCACGCAACTTAATCGAGATCCACATTCATCGACCAATTACGCACAGATCATTGCCTCAACGATAGACTCATGATTTTATAGTAGTAAGAAAAATTAGCATGATTAAAAAACACACCATCCTTCTCTTAACGGCTCTCATCGCCCTGGTATCCTACGTGTTGGCCGCTACCCAGGAATCTAGCGAATCCACATCGACTACCAGTAAGGCAGACGCTAAGCCAGAAGCCCGTCGCCTTGAGGTGCTCTTCCTAGGCAGCCCCAATAGTTCCCATCGCCCACTCGATCGCTTCCACACCATCCGTAGAGCACACGGCATCAAAGGCATCAACTACACCTATGCCAACCAGCCTAGCGCTCTCACTACTGAAAATTTAGCCAAATACGATGCCTTAGTCGTCTATGGCAACCATGACAAAATTTTAAAGGACCAAGAAACTGCACTCATAGATTATTCTACCAAGGGAGGAGCCTGTGTATTTCTCCATTCTGCCTGTGGATGTTTTCGTAATTCAGAACCATTCATCGCCCTCGTTGGAGCTCAGTTCAAGTCGCACGGTCGCGGCGTATTCAGAACCAACATCGTAAAGCCTGACCACCCGGTCATGAAAGGCTTCGCTGGCTACGAATGCTGGGATGAAAGCTACGTCCACCAAAAGCATAATCCTGATCGCACTGTCCTTCAGAAAAGAGAAGAGGAACCATGGACCTGGGTCAGAACCAATGGCAAAGGACGCATCTTCTACACCGCTAGTGGTCATGACGAGCGCTGCTGGGATCTCGATGCATACCATGACCTCATTTATCGTGGCATCATGTGGACTGTAGGCGACAAAAAAGCACAACTACTCAAGGACCTGAAAATTCCAATTTTAGAATACAAAAAGTCTCCCATCGACCTAGCCTTTGGCCCACAATGGGGAAGGACAGCACCCGAACGCAAATCGAATGCTAAACCAATCGACCCACAACATTTTCAAAAAGCTCTCGCTCCAGAAGAATCACTTAAGCTGGCTCAAATACCTGCCGGCATGGAGCTCCAGCTCTTCGCCTCAGAACCAATGGTCGTTAACCCGATTGCTCTGAACTGGGATAAGCAAGGCAGAATGTGGGTAGTGGAAGCCTATGATTATCCAAATAGCTTCGTGATGAATAGTCCGGGACTAGATAAAATTAAAATCCTAGAAGACACCGATGGAGATGGTAAAGCTGACAAGCAAACCACTTTTGCAGGCGGACTCACCATCGCCACTTCTGTGCTCCCCATTGATAATGGCTGCCTCACCACTGACGGCGATTCTATGGTCTACCTAGAAGACACTAATAACGACGGAAAAGCTGACAAACGCACTGTCATTTTCAAAGGCATCAGTCTTAACGACACTCACGCTTGTGTCTCTAACATTCGCCTAGGAATCGATGGTTGGATCTATGCCACCGTCGGATACAGCGGTATCAAAACCACAGTGGCTGGAAAAGACTACAACATGGCAAAAGGGGTTTTCAGATTCAAACGTGATGGCTCAGCCTTTGAAATCATCCAAGGCACCACCAATAACACTTGGGGACTCACCCTCACCGAGGAAGGCCGCCTTATGGGGTCGACCGCAAACATGAACCCATCCTTCTACGTCGGCATCCCTGAGCGTTTGCTCAAGGGAACGGGAATCAAACCTGAGAAGACCCCTAGAGCAGATCAACAAGAAAGAATATTTCCAATCACCTTCGACCATCTACAAGTAGATCACTTAGATCACTTCACGGCAGCAGCAGGACACAGCATATACACTGCTAGGTTGTTTGGTAAAGAATGGTGGAATAAAAGAGCACTCATCTGTGAACCTACAGGAAAGTTGGTCACTGCTGCTACTGTTTCCAAAAATGGCTCTGGATTCGTCACTCATAACACGGAATTTAACGTCTATGCATCTGCCGATGCTTGGTCAGCCCCTGTCGCAGCTGAAGTTGGCCCAGATGGGGCAATCTACATTGCAGATTGGTATAACCCAGTGATCCAACACAATGTCTATCAGCAGCGTAAAAAAGTGAAGCGCGGCAAAGGCAATGCCTACGAGTCTGAGGTGCGTGACCGCCAACATGGAAGAATCTACCGAATAGCTCCGAAAGCTGTTACGCCAGCACCTCAGCCAAAACTTGATTCGCTAACATCAGCATTGAAGGCACTAGACCACCCAAACATGTTCTGGAGAGTTCGAACTCAACAAATGATTCTTAAACAAGGCGACAGTGCAATTCCGGCACTTGATAAAATTGCCAAAGGCAAGACCAAGGGGAAACTCCACGCCATCCATCTACTAGGCCAGATGAAGCAAAACACAGTGAACTACTTCTCAGTAAAAACTATTCGCCCAGGTGCCAACGCCGCGGCCTTATGTCATGCTGCAAAAACAACTGAGAATGCTCTAAGCGTATTAACTTCAGCTAAAGAACTATCCGCAGATGATCAGTTTGCCTGCCTGCTCTTTGCTGCCGAGGTGGCTAAAAACACAGAAGTCCTGAAGGCTGTGCAAAAGTTCAGCACCTCAATCCATTCCAGTTTACAAAAGGACCGGTTACTCAAGCGAGCAAGCAATGTAGCACTCGCTAGACATGGTGGCAGTAAAATATCAAACATCATCGTTCCTCGCCTAGCTCTCAGTGAAAGTGCTAAACGTGGTGAAAAACACTATAAAGCGATTTGCGTCCAATGTCACCAACCTGACGGTAATGGTTCAATAGGAATATTTCCCCCATTGAATGGTTCTGATTGGTTCACCCGAAATCCTGATCACGCCATCATGGTCACGCTCAAAGGACTTGCCGGCCCCGTCAAAGTGAATGGTAATGTATATAACGCAGCGATGCCGGGACAAGGCCAACTAAGCGACCAAGATGTCACAGACGTCGTCAACTACACTCGCATGGCCTTCTCAGAACAAATCGGGGAAATCACCACCGCCAGAGTTCAAGCCGTCAGAAAGCGTGTAGAGAAGATGAATATGCTCACAGAAAAAGACGTGCTAACAGCAGTGGCTAAGCCACAAGCAAGCTACGCGATCGATCTATCACTGAATAAAGGCAACTCGAAAGATGCTCCACAAGGTAGCTTCAAAGACTTACCTAAGGGAATCATCCAAACCGCCGCGACATCAGGGATCAACGGCTACCTCACCATTGAGACAACCCTCAATGTTAAACAAAATCATCAATGGGGCCGTGCATGGGACTTTGGCAATTCAAACCTTGGCGAAGGAAAAGCAGGAGTGGGAAACAACTACATCATGCTGACTAACAAAGGAGCAACTGGAAAACTTCGCCTAGCAGCCCGCCATAAAGGTAAAGAACTCTTCATCGACTGGAAACCATTAGAACTAGGAAAGGACTACAAGGTCACAGCCCGCTTCACACCTAACGAAATGAAGCTCTATGTTAATGGTAAATATATAGCCAACCAACTCTTACCAAACGGTCTCAATCTACAAAATATTCAAGACAACAACAACTGGATCGGCAGATCCCAATTTGCTAGTGACCCGCTCTTCTCTGGTAACATCAAGAAGTTAAACATTTACAACTTCTAGAACTCAAAAGTCTTATGCCACTCTGAGTTTCAAAAGAAGGGTATTATGAGTGAATCATCAGCAATAGTTCGACCGTTCTTTTTACCGATCGATTCCTCGTTGCTATAGTGACTAGGCTTTCATAGAATTTGCCACTTCTATGAAAGTCATCCCATTCATCTCTCTTATTCTATACTGTATACTGGCATCCTGTAGCTCCCACTCAGATACCAAGCTGAATTCAGAGATCCCCTACCAAGAATTTCGCAAGCAACAGAAAAGCTATGCATCTCCTGAGGGATCCATTAAATACATAGACCAAGGGGAAGGGAAAGTTATTGTTCTACTCCATGGCGTTCCATCCTCTGGCTGGCTGTATCGAAAAATGATTGGTGGATTGACTCAAGCTGGCTACCGAGTGATTGTCCCTGACATGCTTGGTTATGGAGCCAGCGCTAGCCCTGATGGTTATGAAATTTATTCAGCGAGGCAACAATCTAATCGTTTGTTAGGACTGATGGACAGCTTGGAAATCAAGCACTGGACTCATGTCTTCCATGATGTTGGAGGCACATGGACTTGGGAGATGATGAAGTCACAACCTGAGCGGGTGAACCAACTCGTCATGCTCAACTCGATCACACTAGATGAGGGCTTCAAGCCACCAGTAAGGATGAACAAAGGCCTCGTTGCCAAGACTGCCATGCATGCTTACAGTAATGGTCTCACTACTGATTTGATGCTGAATGGCCTATTTAAGGAAGGATTGAAAAACTCCAAACTACTATCTGTATCTGACCGCTTTGGTTATAAGAAGCCATTACTCGAAGGAAAGACAAAGGGAATGTATTACTTCTTCACTCAGACATGTAAGTACTCCCCTGACTACAGCGACGTGGTGGCTACTCTGAAGGTTCCAACTATCGTCATTTGGGGCAAGCATGATAAGATGCTCAGATGGTCGCCACAAGCACCTGAGCTAAGCTCGAAATTGAAAATCAAGCCGTCCAATATCCACCTCATTGACGCCAAGCACTTTATTCAAGAAGAACAACCAGACTTGATTAATCAAATCATTCTCAAATCACTGCGGTAGATTGACAAGTTATGCCACTCTTTTTGTTTCTCAGAATGGTATTAACCAGTGGATTGGTATCAGTTTCGTTATTTAGCAACAGAGTGCCACAGTTCGATTTTCTTTCTCAGCTGAGACACCACATCGGGAAACGAAGAGGAAACATCATTCACTTCCTGTGGATCTTTTGTTATGTTATATAGCCTTACAGGAGCTTTATCCCACACGTGCAGATTCTTATATTTAGTCGTATCTATACCACTGTAGCGTACTAAAATCTTCCAATCTCCTTCAATACACCATTGATACTGTAGTGTCTCATTAGGCTTACCTAGATTCATGTTATGAGATGAGTGACAAACCCCAAAAACGGCCTTTCGGTTTTTTAGCGATTCATCATTCAACAAATCCACACCTGTCAGATTCTTGGGAGGCTTAACCCCTATAACTCCTGCAACTGTAGGGAAAATATCTATCGAGTGTGCCAAGTCCTTCATATCACCCGGCTTGATATGTGATGGCCATGACACTAAAATGGGAGTGCGAATGCCATTTTCATAAGGAGAAGCTTTAGATCGCTGAGCATAGCCTCCCCATAATTTTTGGTTCGGATCCTCCTTGTTCACACTGCTTGCCACCCAGCCATTGTCACAAATATAAATAATGACAGTCTCTTCAGCGATATTCTTCTTATCGAGATGCTTGAATAGCTGCCCACAAGTCTCATCCAACCACTCGCAGTTTGCATAATATTTCGCAACATCTAGTGCTAGTCCCTTTCCGGTATACTTATCCAGTAGACGCTTTGGAGGATTATGCGGGGTATGCGGCAAGAATGGTGCGTACCATATAAAGAAGGGCTCTGCCTTAGCTATAGATTGGTCGATAAAATCGGTAACAGGCTTCATTGTATCTCTACCTATTCTCAATCCTTCGTCACCATGTCTGCCTCTACGTTTAGGATCGCCATGAGTCATACCACCAGTAAAGCCTCCATCTTTCCATGAACCTTCCCACCACTTACCAGACTGAAAACACTGATATCCATTTGTGTGCAACAATTTGATAAAGCTAGGGTGATTATGAAACGCTTGGCGTAGTGGAATATCGAGTTCAGCCCGCTTCCTATTCCCATCCACATCATTACCTGTGACTCCATGTTGAAATGGTTGTAGCCCGGTAGCGATCGATGCTAGAGATGGCCGACAAAGAGGAGATGCAACATAGCCACGCTTAAACACTCGACTCCTATCAGCAAGCTTGTCCAAGTTAGGAGTCTTTATCACTGGGTGCCCCATAAATCCATAATCTGTCCATGCTTGATCATCGCTCAGAATGAGAATGATATTCGGCTTTGGGGGATGAGGTGAGGTACTATCGGCAGCTCCGCATTCAAATACTGACACTAGAGATAATGCTATGGTTAGCACAAAAGATTGGTAAGTGTTTTTCGTAATTTGCATTTTAAAACAATACATTTTACATTTCAATATGTATTGTATCATTCCGTCTTTTTTTAGTAACATTTCAGCTACCTCTGAATACGCTACCTCTCCTTTAAAATAATTTGGCCACCTGCTATCGATGGTAGCATCTTCAAGCCTGTTCCGCCTTGTTTTGCTAACATGACGGAGCGACACAAAAAAGCCTACTGAGATAACTCAGTAGGCTTTTAAATTATTAGCTAGATTGACTAGCTCGTTGATTAGTCTTCAGTGCCGTCTCCGAGGAGTGCATTGAGGTCAGCGAGTGGATCTTCACCAAGATCAGATGCATCATCAGTAGATGCAGTCTTATCTGTTTCATCTGCAGGAGTGTCACCAGCTGGTTCCCTATCGTGCTTTTGTCTGCCTTCGAACGGGTTTCCGTGGATATCTACGTCACGAGCTGCTGGCTCATCCACAGTGAACTCAAAGCTTGTGTTCTTATGGCTTGGGAAACCAGTTCCCGCAGGAATGAGGTGACCCATGATCACGTTCTCCTTGAAACCATTGAGGTTATCAACTCGACCGTGTGTAGCAGCTTCAGTAAGAACACGAGTGGTGTCCTGGAACGATGCCGCTGAGATGAATGAATCAGTCTCAAGTGATGCCTTAGTGATACCGAGTAGAACTGGCTCACATTCAGCTAACATACCACCTTCAGCTTTAACGCGTCTATTCTCTCTATAGAAATTAGTGCGATCAACCTGATCATCCCAGAGGAATGTGGTATCACCTGGCTCAATGACTTTCACCTTGCGTAGCATCTGACGGATAATCACTTCAACGTGCTTATCGTTAATCTCTACACCCTGAACACGGTATACTTCCTGAACTTCGTTCACGAGGTGCTCCTGAAGAACCTGTGGTCCACAAGCTTCGAGAAGATCGTCTGGTGAGATCGGTCCATCAGTGATTTGCTCACCACGCTTGAGGTAATCGCCATCAGCAATCGAGATTGCATGTCCCATAGGAACGAGGTGATCTGCAGTTTCCCCAGATTCTTCGTGAGTGACGATCACCTTCTTCTTGCCGCGAACTGTGCCGCCGAATGAAACAACACCGTCAAGCTTAGCGATCACACATGCGTCCTTCGGACGACGTGCTTCGAAGAGCTCAGCAATACGTGGAAGACCACCGGTAATATCCTTTGTCTTAGACGCCTTACGCGGCGTTCTAGCAAGAATAATACCACCGTCAACTTTCTGCCCTTCTTTTACAGAAAGGTGAGCTCCAACAGGAACTGAATAGGATGCAACAACTTCGCCTGACTTATCGTTAACGATCACCACCTGTGGGTGAAGGTCTTCTTTGTGTTCAGAGACAACCATTCCCTTCTTACCAGTTTCACGGTTAGTTTCATTCGTAACAGTGATACCAACGATCATGTCACGGAATTCAATCTTACCTGAGTGAGCAGCAACAATCGGTGAGTTGTTCGGATCCCAAATCGCGATAGTTGATCCTTTTTCTATGTAGATGTGGTGGTTTGAATCGCTTTTCTTAGCTTCCTTTTTATCTACGTCGATGATGTCTCCATCGCCAAATAGAATCTTAGCTCCTATTTCTAGCGGCTTCTTAATCTCGTCTTGAATAACACCTGCAGTGTCTCTGAATTCAAAGGTGAGACCTTTCTTCAACACAATCCAGTGCTTAGTCTTAGTAGTTTTATCTTTTACTTCAACAACAGCACTGTCGGCAAGTCCATTAGAACCTGAACCATCAAACTTATAGACGATTTGAAGTCCTGGCTTCTGACGCAATTCACCTGAAGTGCTTGAAGTCGCAACTCCACCGGTGTGGAACGTTCTCATTGTCAACTGTGTTCCTGGCTCACCAATAGACTGAGCTGCAATAATTCCTACAGCTTCACCGTGCTTGGCTTTAACACCAGTCGCAAGGTTAAGACCGTAACAAGTTGCACAACATCCACGCTCTGACTCACAAGTGAGCACTGAGCGAATCTTAAGTGACTGGAAACCAAGGCTTTCAATACGCTCTGACTGCTTCTCTGAGATAACTTCATTAGCATCAACGAACACTTCACCTGTAACAGGATCCTTAACAGTGTCCACTGATGTACGACCGTATACACGACCTGAAAGTGAAGCTACTTCTTCGTCACCGTCGTAGATAGGTCCTACCACGATACCATTTACAGTAGAACAATCATGTTGAGTGATGATCACATCCTGAGATACGTCCACAAGCTTACGCGTCATGTAACCTGAGTCAGCTGTCTTAAGAGCTGTATCAGCAAGACCCTTACGAGCACCGTGAGTTGAGATGAAGTATTCCAACACTGAAAGACCTTCGCGGAAGTTCGATGTAATCGGGCGTTCGATAATCTCACCAGACGGCTTGGCCATAAGACCACGCATACCTGAGAGCTGTTTAATCTGAGCCTTGTTACCACGAGCACCTGAGTCAACCATGAGGAAAAGTGGATTTGGCAATTCCTCTCCTTCTTTATGCTCCAACTGACGATACACTGCGTTAGCGATGTTATCTCCAGCCTTTGACCAGATATCAACAACTTGCTGATAGCGCTCGTTGTTTGTGATAACTCCTGATTGGTAAAGCTTAGTTACTTTTTCAACACCTGCGTAGGCATTCCTAAGCACTTCTGGCTTTTCTTCAGGAATGACCATGTCGATAATACCGATTGATGTTCCAGAACGCATCGCTTCCATGAAACCGAGTGCCTTAAGGTTATCAAGCATTTTGACAGTAGGCTTCTTACCAGAAACTTGGTAAGTTCTCCAAATGAGGTCACCCATCTGTGCCTTACCAACGTTGAAGTTAATGAAGCCAACACCTTCAGGGAAGATCTCATTGAAACGCACACGACCAGCGGTGGTTTCGATGACTTTACTTTCCTTATCACCGAACACTGAATCGTTACCGAAGTCAGGATTACGAAGACGCACAAGGTCATGATACTTCACTTTACGTGATGCAATTGCAAATTCCACTTCAGTCGTGTTCTCGAACAGAGGAAGATGAACTTCCTTCATTGCTTCACGCTCTCTAGCAGTACGATTACGACTGTATGTGAGGTAGTAACAACCAAGAATAATATCCTGTGATGGAGCTACAATAGGACGACCAGATGCAGGCGAGAACAAGTTGTTCGGAGCAAGCATGAGCTGACGTGTTTCCATCTGTGCTTCCACAGAGAGTGGCACGTGAACCGCCATTTGGTCACCATCGAAGTCAGCGTTATATGCAGAACATACAAGTGGGTGCACACGGATCGCAGAACCTTCGATCAATACTGGCTCGAATGCCTGAATTGAAAGTCTGTGAAGAGTTGGAGCACGGTTGAGCATCACTGGGTGACCTTTAGTCACTTCAGCAAGGATGTCCCATACTTCTGTAGTCTTGCGGTCGATCATCTTCTTTGCTGAACGAACTGTGTGGCAGTAGCCAAGTTCCTTCAAACGGCGAATGATGAATGGCTCAAACAATGTAAGTGCCATACGTTTCGGAATACCACACTGACCAAGCTTAAGCTCAGGTCCACCCACGATCACAGAACGACCGGAGTAGTCAACACGCTTACCAAGGAGGTTCTGACGGAAACGTCCACCTTTACCCTTGAGCATGTCTGAGAGTGACTTGAGAGCACGGTTACCAGCACCTGTCACAGCACGTCCATGACGACCGTTATCGAATAGAGCATCAACAGCTTCCTGAAGCATACGCTTCTCGTTACGGATGATAACTTCTGGAGTCTTAAGAAGAAGTAGGTTCTTGAGACGGTTGTTACGGTTAATCACACGACGGTATAGGTCGTTAAGATCTGATGTAGCAAAACGTCCACCTTCAAGTGGCACCAATGGACGAAGGTCCGGTGGGATCACTGGAAGAACATTCAACACCATCCACTCAGGACGAGTTTTTGAATGACAGAAGCCTTGAGCTAGCTTAAGACGCTTAGCAAGTTTCTTACGCACCTGCTTAGAGCGGGTGTTGTTCATCTGTTCTTCTAGCTCTACCTGAATTTCTTCAAGCTTACACTGTGAGAGAAGGTCACGAAGAGCTTCTGCACCCATTGCCGCACGGAATGAATCTTCGCCGTAGTCGTCTTCCGAATCACGAAGTTCAACTTCAGTAAGAAGCTGACCACGCTCAAGCGGAGTACTACCAGGGTCAGTTACCATGTAATCTTCATAGTAAATCACGCGCTCAAGCTGGCGAGCTGACATATCGAGCATAAGTCCGATACGTGATGGCATACACTTGTAGAACCAAATGTGTGACACAGGAACAGCAAGTTCGATGTGGCCCATACGCTCACGACGAACGCGGGATAGAGTCACTTCCACACCACAGCGGTCACATGTGACGCCCTTGTGCTTGATACGCTTATATTTACCACAGGCACATTCCCAGTCACGAGTTGGACCGAAAATACGCTCACAGAACAAACCACCCTTTTCAGGCTTGAATGTTCTGTAGTTAATTGTCTCAGGATTTTGCACTTCTCCTTTTGACCATGAACGGATGGTCTCAGGATTTGCCACTGTAATAGCAACGTGATCGAACGAATCCGGCTGTTTATTCACGCCGAATAGTTCTCTAAGGTTAGTTTCAACACTCATTGTATTAATTAATCGTTAAAAGTTATTAGTTGATAGAAATTGGGCAACTGCTGCTGCCCGTTTAGTTATTGTGTTGATTAGAGAGTAAGGTCGTCGAGGGAGAAGTCTTCAGTTACGTCAACATCTACAACGGGTTTTTGCCCTCTTTTACCTGGTCGAACATCCATTCCGAGTGACTGCATTTCCTTAATCAATACGTTGAATGATTCTGGAGTTCCAGCTTCGAGGTTGTTGTCCCCTTTCACGATCGCTTCGTAAATACGAGTTCTGCCTTGAACATCATCAGACTTCACTGTGAGAAGTTCCTGAAGTGTGTAAGCAGCACCATATGCTTCAAGTGCCCACACCTCCATCTCACCGAATCTCTGACCACCATATTGTGCCTTACCACCGAGCGGCTGCTGGGTAACAAGTGAGTATGGTCCAACTGCACGTGCGTGAAGCTTGTCTGCCACTAGGTGACCGAGCTTAAGCATGTAAATCTGACCTACCACAACTGGCTGGTGAATCATGTCACCTGTGCGTCCGTCGTAAAGATTAGACTTACCTGCAATAGTGCCGTCTTTGCCGTCACCAATCCAGGTGAATCCTGGTTGAGTAGGCTCTTCAGGTCTACGCTTACGTGCTTTATTAGTCACTGGGTCGCCGATCATATTATAACCGTCAACTTTCTTAGCTTCACTCATGTATTCCCAAATCTTACTTTCGTGAATACCATCGAAAATAGGAGTTGCGACTGTGAAACCAAGTGCTTTTGCAGCAACACCGAGGTGAGTTTCAAGAACCTGTCCAACGTTCATACGAGATGGTACACCAAGTGGGTTCAAGCAGATTTCAATCGGAGTTCCGTCTTCTAGGTATGGCATGTCCTCTTCAGGAACGATAACCGCGATAACACCTTTGTTACCGTGACGACCAGCCATCTTATCACCAACACTAAGCTTACGCTTAGCAGCAATGAATACCTTTACTTCCTTAATCACGCCTGGATCGACTTCGTCACCTGACTCCATTTGGTCAAGACGACGCTCACGGTCAGTATCAAGTTCTTGGAAACGTCCTTCGAATGAAGAGATGATTTCAAGGATCTTGTTACGGATCGGTGATGGATCGATTTCGATGTGATCATAGATCGCAGCAAGCTTACGAAGAAGTGTCTTCGTAATTTTACGGTTCGCGGGGATGATGATTTCACCTGACTGTGCATTCACAACGTCGAGTGGAATCTTTTCTCCAAGAAGGATGTCTGAAAGCTTCTCAGTGAGCTGGTCAGTGAGTGCATCTTTTTTCTTCTTGTGATCATCATTGATCTTCTTGAGTTGCTTCTTGAATTGAGCAGGATCAACATCAGAGTCCTTACGACGGGCTACACCGTGAGTTGAGATACGGATATCTTGAACGATACCGATACAACCAGATGGGACGCGCAGTGAGGTGTCCTTCACATCTGCAGCCTTCTCACCGAAGATCGCACGAAGAAGACGTTCTTCAGGAGCGAGTTCAGTTTCAGACTTAGGAGTGATCTTACCAACAAGGATGTCACCAGGCTTAACTTCAGCACCAATACGGATAATACCGTCGTGGTCGAGGTTCTTAAGAGCCTCTTCACCAACGTTAGGAATATCACGTGTGATTTCTTCAGGTCCGAGCTTAGTGTCACGAGCAGCACAATCGAATTCAGAGATGTGAATAGAAGTATAGATGTCTTCCTTCACCACTTTTTCCGAGATTACGATTGCATCCTCAAAGTTATATCCGTTCCAAGGCATGAATGCTACAAGAACGTTACGTCCAAGAGCGAGTTCGCCCTTCTCTGTGTTCGGTCCGTCTGCAAGACACTGACCAATTTTAACCTTGTCTCCACGGTATACGATTGGCTTTTGGTTCATGCACGTTCCTGCGTTTGAGCGCATGAACTTACGAAGTGGGTAAACGAATACACCTGCGTCAAGGTCAGTCTTCACAGACTCAACGTCTGAGAGGAATGCTTGATCAGGAACAGGAAGCTCTCCGTCCTTAGAAACAATAATCACTTCACCTGTAGATGCAGCAACGATACCTTCTGACTCAGAGATGATAACAGCACGAGAATCGGCTGCAGCCTTCGCTTCAAGACCAGTTCCTACGAGAGGACGGTCAGAAATAAGAAGTGGCACACCCTGACGTTGCATGTTTGATCCCATCAATGCTCGGTTAGCATCATCGTGCTCTAGGAATGGAATGAGACCCGCAGCAACTGAAACCAGTTGTTTAGGAGAAACGTCCATGTAGTTCACAATAGCAGGATCGGCTTCGATGAATTCACCACGCTCACGAGCTGTCACTGTTGGGCGATCAGGTGTGAGGAAGTTTCCATCTTTGTCGATTGGGTTGTTTGCCTGTGCAATGAGGAAGTTTTCCTCTTGGTCAGCAGTTACGTATTCAATTTCGTTTGTTACACGTGAGTTCACTACCTTGCGGTATGGAGTCTCAATGAAACCGAACTCGTTGATACGTGCATACGTGCACATTGAGTTAATAAGACCAATGTTTGGTCCTTCCGGAGTTTCGATCGGACAAATACGTCCGTAGTGAGATGGGTGAACATCTCGCACTTCGAATCCAGCACGGTCACGATTCAAACCACCAGGCCCGAGTGCTGAGAGACGACGCTTATGCGTCAATTCAGCAAGTGGGTTAGTTTGGTCCATGAACTGTGAAAGCTGTGAACGACCGAAGAAGTCACGAACAACCGCTGAGAGAGCCTTAGGGTTGATCAACTTCTGTGGAGTCATGCCTTCGATATTCACATCAAAGAGAGTCATACGCTCTTTAACAAGACGCTCTGTGCGGGCAAGACCTACACGGCACTGGTTCGCAAGAAGCTCACCTACAGCACGCACACGACGTGAACCAAGGTGGTCGATGTCGTCGAGAACGCCATCACCCTTTTTGGTTCTAAGAAGATATTTAACAGCAGCAAGAAAATCCTTGCCCACCATTGTGCGTTCGTTTGAATCAACATCAACACCAAGCTTTTGGTTAATCTTGTAACGACCTACGCGAGTAAGGTCATATTTCTTAGGATCAAAGAAAAGACGTTTAAGAAGTGCCTTAGCATTTGCTGCTGTTGGTGGATCACCTGGGCGGATCTTTCTGTAGATGTCCTTAAGTGCTGACTCTTCATCATGTGAAGGGTCTTTCTTAAGTGACTTGAGGAAAACTTCGTCTTCACGTGAGTCGATCACTTCAAGCTTCTTCTGACCAAGTTCAAGAAGCTGGAGCACTACACCGATAGTGAGTGGCTCGTATTGCTTAGCAACAACGACTTCACCATCTAAGATGTCGTCGAATGGCACCATTGCAGAAAGTTCTTCTTCATCCATCTTCTCCTTGAGTTTAAGAGTCTTGATGTCATAGAACTGCTCAACGAGCTCGCGGTTGGTTGGGAAACCAAGGGCACGAAGGAAAGTAGACGCAAGGAACTTACGACGACGACGACGACGGTCGAGGTAGACGTACAGAAGGTCATTGGTGTCGAACTGAGTCTCAAGCCATGATCCACGGTCAGGGATGATGCGGAATGAGAAGAGATCCTTACCATTGAGGTGCTGTGACTTTTCGAAACAGATACCAGGTGAGCGGTGAAGCTGAGAAACGATAACACGCTCAGCTCCGTTGATCACGAATGTACCTCGGCGAGTCATCATTGGGAGTTCTCCCATGTAAACACGCTCCTGCTTATTTCCAGTTTCGTCCTTTAACTTAAAGGTTACATAAAGAGCTGCTGAAAAACTCTCCCCTGAACGAAGTGCCTCTAGGGCTGTCATCTTTGATTCTTCAATATCATACTCGACAAAATCCAATTCAATGGTTTCATCGTAGCTTTTAATGGGGAAAACCTCCATCAATACGGCCTGAAGCCCTGTTTCCGTGCGCTGTTTTACAGGCACATCTTTCTGAAGAAAGTCCTCATAGGATTTTGATTGAACCTCAATGAGATTTGGTGGTTCAATCACTTCCTCGATCGTTCCGAAGTAACGTCTATCTGACATGATGTTTATGTGTGTGTATAGAGGCGGTTAAGCCCGGTGCTGTTAACCAGCCCGGGCATCTGTGTTTAGGATCCTTTTTCTGTAATTTTTCCATCTTAAGTCGCGACCTTAATCAGGGGAAATGAGCAGATTTCAACACTTGATTTACCAAGAAAGTGCTGAGATCCGACCACTATCAGATTTTTACGCCAAAAAACCTCCGAATTCACGGATTATATTAAGGCGGACAGACGAATTACGACTTTTGACATATTAGTCAAGACAATTTGGTATTATTCTAATAAAAACTTTTTCAACCACCACCACATATAGGCACAAAAAAAAGGCAACCCCTAGCGGAGTGGCCTTTTTTAAATAAAGTCTAGTCTCTAAGAGATTACTTAATCGCAACCTTAGCGCCAGCAGCTTCGAGAGCCTTCTTAGCTTCTTCAGCAGCTTCCTTAGGAAGGCCTTCGACAACTGCAACTGGTGCAGATTCAACGAGCTTCTTAGCTTCTGCAAGTCCAAGACCTGAAGCGAGTGCACGAACAGCCTTAATAACACCGATCTTAGATGCGCCAACCTCTTCGAGGACAACGTTAAATTCAGTCTTCTCCTCAGTAGCTTCAGCAGCAACAGCTGGTCCAGCTGAAGCAGCAGCAGCGCTTACGCCCCATGATACTTCGAGGTTCTTAACTAGTTCTGCAGCTTCAAGGATAGTAAGTTGTCCGAGCTCTTCTTGTAATTTAGCAATATCAGCCATGTTTTTGTATTGTATTGTAGGTTTCGTCGTGACCGGAGCATCCGGTCGTTTTAGTTCTTAAGCCTAAGTCCCGACGAGGAACCAGGTTTGTTATCAGGCCACAAGAGTTACCTCAAGCAGCCGTCCGTTCAAATTGTTTACTCTGCTGCAGCGTCTGTGCCACCTTCGTATTTCGCGTTGATTACACGTGCAAGAGCAGATGCCGGTCCGTTGATGACGGATAGGAGCTGACCAAGAAGTGCGTCGCGTGATGGGATGCTTGCAATAACTGCAAGCTTCTCTTCGTCAAGTGCAACTCCGTCAAGAATACCAGCAACGAGGTTACCCACCTTTGCCTTCTTAGCGAAATCCTTAACAGCCTTAGCTGCCTGACATACGTCAGCGTCGCCTGTAACGAACGCTGTCTGCCCTATAAGCTTGTCACCGATATCAGGAAGACCTGCTTCAGAAAGAGCTTTGCGCATGTATGTGTTCTTAGCAACGTGGCACTCAGACCCAGCTTGGGTAAGTGTTCCGCGAAGCTCAGAAAACTGAGGCACTGACATTCCTGTGTAATCGAAAACGAGAACGAAAGGAGAAGCATTCACACGCTCCAAGAGTTCGTCAATGATGATTTTTTTATCTAAATTCATAGTATTAGTCTCCTTTAAATATTAGCTATAAAGTGATGACTCAAGTGCGAGTCCCGGGTTCATTGATGATGCGATAGTCACATTCTCAATGTAGTTACCTTTCGCAGACGCTGGCTTTACCTTAACAACACTCTCGAGGAAAGCTGTTGCATTTTCTTCAATCTGCTTAGCATCGAATGATGATTTGCCGATTGCAGCCGAAACGTTTGAGTTTTTGTCGAGCTTGTAATCAATACGACCAGCTTTCACTGCAGCAATTGCAGCAGCTGTGTCATCAGTTACAGTGCCAGTCTTTGGGTTTGGCATAAGACCACGCGGTCCTAGAACACGAGCAATCTTACGAACTTCCGCCATTGCGTCTGGAGTAGCGATCGCAATGTCAAAGTCAGTGAAACCGTCTTGAACTTCTTTGATAAGGTCAGCCATGCCAACTCTATCAGCACCAGCAGCTTCAGCAGCCTTAGCAGCGTCGCCTGTGGCGAATACAACTACCTTAACTTCTTTACCTGTTCCGTGAGGAAGAGCAACAGAGCCACGAACCATCTGGTCGGATTTACGAGGATCGATACCCATCTTAAATGACAATGTCACTGTAGGGTCAAACTTAGGTGCCGGAAACTTCTTGAGAGTCTCTACAGCTTCAACGAGTGAATACTGCTTCTCTTCTACGAGTTTAGCAGCTTCTTGATATCTTTTACTTCTTTTAGCCATTGTTTTATTGATGCAGTGCGGACGAACGGTGGATGAAACACTATTCTCCTGCGGTTAATTCCACTTAAGTCACCGACGAAATCTAGTCCGTTAGCAACAAGCGGGCTGACGAGTTACTAAAAACCAGCGATTAGTCAAGGAAAATGCAGTAGATTTTCGGCACTTTTTGACCCCCATTACGGGATAAATACCAAATCCTTAGGAAAGTGATTTCTGAACATCTTCCCTACGCAAGAAGATCATGGACAAAATTGGGTACACACAAACCATCGCAACACCCAGGACCAAGCCAACAATCTGCATTATTTGCATCAAAGACTCAGACCCTTCCGCAACCATACTCATTGAATTAGAAGCTTCACCAAATTTCACGACAGCTGAATAACTAAGAATAGGATACACTACCGCCCAAATAATACGTGGAATCGCCCAAATTTTGGTGAGTTTAAACCCAATCCGCTTATACTGGCGCAGCTTAATTCCAGCAAACAGAAGGATCAGCCCTAAGCAAAACCTCACGCCACCATCCATAATCAAATACCCCAAGTATGCGTCAGCCGCCTCCTGTAATCTATCTACATCAGCCTGCTTCGCCAAAGGATTCAAACTAGTCAGATAGGTAGTTAGCATTGGCGTCGCCGCCAACAAAAAAATCCCAAGTATACCAATTGAGGCATACACAATGTGAATCACGCCAAAGGTCTTGGGAATTGTAGGGCGATGAGCGACTGGCGTCACCACTTCAGATTGAGTGTCTGGTGCTTGGTAGGGAGATGATGTTGTCATGCAGATAGCTCATACAATCTCCACCGAAACTTGAAAAGCATCATCTGCACACACAGGCACAAAAAAAGAGAGAGTGTAATACACTCCCTCTTTAGAAATTTGTAATTTACTAAGAATTAGCCTTGGTAGATTGACTCGCCTTCGATAGTGACACCCATTTGACGGCATGAACCAGCAATGATCTTAGCTGCTTGCTCGCGGTCATCAGTGTTAAGGTCTTCGATTTTAAGGTCAACGATCTCCATAAGCTGTGCCTTTGTGATGTCTTTCACCTTAGCTTTGTTTGGCTCGCCAGAACCAGACTTGAGACCTGCAATTTTCTTAATAAGAACTGCTGCAGGTGGCTGCTTAGTCACGAATGTGAACGAAGAGTCCTTGAATACAGTGATGATCACTGGAAGAAGGTCACCTGCTTTCGCCTGTGTCTTAGCGTTGAATTCCTTACAGAACGCCATGATGTTCACACC
Source organism: Vicinamibacteria bacterium (assembly GCA_964194815.1). Taxonomy (GTDB): domain Bacteria; phylum Verrucomicrobiota; class Verrucomicrobiia; order Verrucomicrobiales; family Akkermansiaceae; genus Rubritalea. Next base: position 21,323 of record CAXMOB010000176.1, read on the forward strand.
TGCCTGACCGAGTGCCGGTCCTACTGGTGGTGATGGGTTTGCTTGACCAGCTTGAATCTGGAGTTTTAGAACTTGTTTTACTTCTTTAGCCATTGGATTAGAATAGGTTTAATTATTTTTATTGTTACTTTGCGGAATTGGTATTCGAAACAGCCTTCATTTTCATTAGGACTGAGAAGCAATCGTCTACCAGCTGGTTTTATTCACCGCGTTCTACCTGCCAAAATTCTAGCTCAACCGGAGTCTCACGGCCGAAGATTGATACTGACACATGAAGCTTACCGCGTTCTATGTCAATTTCCTCAACGATTCCATCTTGTGACTGGAATGGACCGTCAACAACCTTGATTGCATCACCCACTTCGAATTGAACTGCTGGACGCGCACCATCTTGGCGCTCCTGGATTTGATTGAGCATCGCATCAACATCGCGTTGACGCATTGGAATTGGACGATCCTTAGTTCCTGCGAAACCAATGACTCCGTCCGTCTCCTTGATGAAATACCAAGATTCGTTAACAAGTGAACCATCTTCATTAAGGAGATGCATATTCACAATGATGTAACCTGGGTAAAATTTCTTCTTACGCTCAGATTTTTTACCTGCACGCACTTCCGAAACAAGCTCAGTAGGCATCAAGATTTCGAATACCTTGTCACCCATTTCATCGGATTCAAGTTGACGAAGTAGACGTCTGTGCACTTGCTGTTCTTTCCCTGAAAGAACGTGAACTACATACCATTGATTCTGAGGCTCTGGAATTTTAGGCATTTGCTAGAAGTGATAAGATAATATTTTAAGAAAAGGATATAGCGATGATCAAGCTTAGTCAGCTTTAACAAATCCCGCCACGAGGTCAACAGCCTCTTTGAGAATGACATCCCAGAATGCAACATAGCCAGCAATAAGAGCGATAGCAACGAGAACAACGATGGTAGAATCGATAAGTTCTTTATACTTCTTTACTCCTTTATCTTTCGGGTCAGAGCTCCAGGGCCAAGTAGCTTTACGCAACTCACCTTTGACTTCTCCAACGAATGTTGAGACTTTGTTAAACATAATGTGATATCTTGAGAGATGGCAGGGGCGCAGAGACTCGAACTCTGAACCCTCGGTTTTGGAAACCGATACTCTAACCAATTGAGCTACGCCCCTAATCTCTCGTTTTTTTTGTTTTTTTTGAGGCTTTGAGGCTTTGAGGGCGTCTCATTTTCAGAGACACCCTCGTAAAACCAGCCTCATTGATCAGTCAGACTGATCGATGAACAACTGAATAAATTCAGCTGTAAAAGTTGTTTATTAGCCGAGTAGTTCAGCAACACGACCGGCACCTACTGTGCGACCACCTTCACGGATAGCGAAACGCATACGTGATTCCATTGCTACTGGCTGAATAAGTTCAACTTCAAGTGATACGTTATCACCAGGCATAACCATTTCAACACCTTCAGGAAGTGTGATTGAACCAGTTACGTCTGTTGTTCTGAAGTAGAACTGTGGACGATAGTTAGAGAAGAATGGTGTGTGACGACCGCCTTCTTCCTTAGAAAGAACATAGATCTCACCAGTGAACTTTGTGTATGGCTTAACTGAACCTGGCTTACAGATTACCTGACCACGCTCAACTTCTTCTTTCTTAAGACCGCGGATAAGTAGACCAACGTTCTCACCTGCACGACCTTCGTCGAGAAGTTTACGGAACATTTCGATGTCAGTAATAGTAGTGATTGTTGACTCTTTTTTGATACCAACGATTTCTACTTCTTCCATCTTCCTAACGATACCACGCTCAATACGACCTGTGCAAACTGTGCCACGACCTGAGATCGAGAACACGTCTTCAACTGGCATGAGGAAGTCCTGATCGATAGGACGGTCAGGTTCAGGGATGTATGAATCAACAGCATCCATGAGTTTCATGATGTTAGCCCTCTGAGTTTCGTCACCCTCAAGAGCCTTAAGTGCTGAACCAGGGATAACAGGAATGTCATCACCAGGGAATTCATATACAGAAAGGAGTTCACGGATTTCCATTTCAACGAGTTCGAGGAGTTGGTCGTCGTCAACTTGGTCAACCTTGTTTAGGAATACTACGATAGCTGGAACACCAACTTGACGTGCAAGAAGGATGTGCTCACGAGTTTGTGGCATTGGTCCATCTGCTGCAGAACAAACAAGAATAGCACCGTCCATCTGGGCAGCACCTGTAATCATGTTTTTAACATAGTCAGCGTGACCCGGACAGTCAACGTGTGCATAGTGACGTCCTTCAGTTTCATACTCAACGTGTGCTGTTGAAATAGTGATACCACGTTCACGTTCTTCTGGAGCACCGTCGATTTCGTCGTATGCTTTAGCTACTGCACCACCATGTTCTGCAAGAACATTTGTGATTGCTGCTGTGAGAGTAGTTTTGCCGTGGTCAACGTGGCCAATTGTTCCAACGTTAACGTGCGGCTTATTGCGTTCGAATGCTTCTTTAGCCATAGTATTAGATTTAGTTTTTGCTTAGTGAAAAGCGATTACTGGTTTTGTTTTGTTTAGTTTGAATTTCATGGAGCTCTTGAGCGGAATTGAACCGCCGACCTCGTCCTTACCAAGGACGCGCTCTACCCCTGAGCTACAAGAGCATCGCTGATATTCACCATCCACATCCAGCAGCCCAAAAGGCGCTCCTTTTTGTGGAAAGGCGTGCGGAAACTAGCAGAGACTCACGCTCTGTCAAAATTATTTTTATACAATATCATTTTATTTTAGAAAATAGCGTCATTTCAACAAACTTAGACTCTCTTGATCACTTTGCCCCACCATTGCAGAATCATCGCCTCACCCTCACATTTGATAGCTTTTATAAAGCCACCTACCTTTTCACCTATATAATATGTGAATTTACCCCATTTGAAAAAATCTCGCTTGCAAATCACAACTATCTACCTCCTATTGCCGCCATGTCTGAGACCGACACACAAAGCGAGGAATCACCAGCTCACGAAGAGCGTAAAGCCAGCCCAATTTCAGGGTGCCTGATTTTCGTCGTTCTATTTACAGTATTCACCTTCCTCGGAGTGCGTATTGTAATGGAATACCTTCAACACAAAGAAGTGATGCTTTCAGTTGGTCAAGAAGCACCGGCTGAGATCAAAGAAGCGAAGTTCGTTCCCGCTCGACTTCATGCCCTCGAAGCCAAGCTCAAAGCATTTTCAAAAAAGGTCAAGGCCGGTGAAGTAGCCACTATCGAAGTCACTGTGGACGAAATTAACCTTGGTATCGCAAAACTCGAAAAAATGAACGAGTTTAAAGAAAAGATGTTCATCACTAAAATCGTCGGACAAGATGATCAAGCTGTAGCCACCGATGGTAGGTTCTTGGGGAGCATCTACGCCGACGTCGCCTTCCCAATTAATAGCGGATTTTCAGAAAGACGCTATCTCAATGGCACCATCGAAATGCTGCCATCAATCGAACAAGGCTCACTCTTCCCCACCATCACCACAATCAAGCCAGCCACAGGCGCACCCGTTCCTGAAAAAATGGTGCGATTTCTACCACAAGCACTATTTAGTTCCTACCGCACAGACCCTGACCTAATTTCAGTCTTCCACAAGCTATCCACTGTCGAACTTAAAGACAACCTGATGGTCATCACTAGTGACCCAGCATACAAGCCGATTGAAACACCTGACGCACAGGAAGGTATCGACAACCTGTTACTTGGACTCTCCATTTTTGGCATCATCTTCTTTGTCTTCTTTTCGACAGGAGTTATGATTTACTGGATCCGTAAGCGTAACAATGCCGCTAAAGCCAACGACTAACGACTCTATACCAATGGACTGGGATCAACGCTACCTCAACGAAGACACACCGTGGGATAAAGGCTCTGCGGCCCCTGTGCTCAAGCATTTGCTCTCTGAAAGACCTGTTCTCTTTCAGAACACTAGCACAGCCCTCGTGCCAGGCTGCGGCATAGGTCACGACGCATTCCTGCTAGCCAATCACGGTATTACCACCACCGGAGCCGACATTTCAACTACTGCTTTACAGGCCGCAAAGGACACCCATCGCCACGAAAATCTTGAATGGTTACAGGCCGATCTTTTCAACGAACTTCCTGAAGCGTCATTCGATATGGTATGGGAACACACCTGCTTCTGTGCCATCCCGCTTGACTCGCGCGACGCCTATGTGCAAGCGATGGCCGACACCATCAAGCCAGGCGGCTTCCTGCTTGGTATTTTCTTTATCGAAACCGACATGCCACTCGACCAAGGACCTCCTTTCAAAGCGTCCATTGACACGATAAAGCAACACTTCTTCAAGCACTTCAATTTGGAATACCAAATCGCACCTACTACCAGTTACCCTGGAAGAGAGGGAAAAGAACACCTCATGCTCTTTCGCAGGCTTAATACTTGCCTAGACTAACTCAACAAGCTTACCCACTAGTAATCTGCGATTACTTATCTCCCAAAGGTCCCAACTCGATAGTCTTCGTGCCATCATCATTCGTGGTAATCTTCACACCATTTGGAAATTCAGGCTTCTTGACGACCACCTCAGGCTCTGGCTTTGGTTTGGGCTTAGGTTTGGGCACAAATACACTAGGAAGTTCAGGGTATTCTTGATAAACCATTAATCCGAGTGGCACAAAGTGAGCTGGCTTGGCACTATGCCTTTTCGATAATAACTTAAAATCAAGTGCTATATGCTCTGAGTCAGTCACTCCCTTAATTTCAAGTTCGTAAACAATCAACCCATCTTCCTCGGTCATTTCCTTAACTGAAATATTTTCATTTAATAACCCGGAAATCGCTACCCCTCCTGTGACTTCCAAGTTCTTCACATATGCCACAAGGCGCACCTTCATATCCCCTTCAAAGTTACGCACAGAAAATCTCATCAACTCGGACTTCACTTCATCTTTCCCCTTAAAATAAATCCCAGAGCCTTTCGTTAACACTTCGCCGCCAATATCAACACTAGCTCCAACCTTTGGGAAGGTTTTGATCTCCGTATCCTTTGGAAAAAACCCTTTCACCACAGCTTCACCAATCTGGATAATATCACCCTCTTTAAACACCACCGCTCCTTTCGCGGAGCTCAGAATAATCGGGGACTCTAGGTGTTTACCTTCTGCTATTTGTACTAACGACAGAATCTGACGTGGAGAAGCATAGGAAATGCGCTCCATCAACTTCTTTTCAATCTCATTAGGATCGAGAGGAACATCTGGCTTCACGTCCACAGGATCTACATCAACGGGATCATCAGGCGTCTCGTTCACTGTAGGCGTAAGCTTAACTACCTTATCTGGAACCACTTTATCTACACCTTCAGGCTTTGGAGTAGAATCGCTTGAAGCTGCCACAATAATAATCAAAAGAACCGCTAAGGCACCACCAACAAGAGCAATCACTATACCGGCTGATGATTTTTGAGGTGCCACACCAAATCCAGGCCCTCCTTTATTCGTAACCCCATATGCGGCGCCGAACATTTGTGTCGCGGTCACTGGAACTTGGCGAACCGGTGTAGTCACCGAAACGGCAGCTGCTGGACGAGTCGTAAAGTCATGAACCGGCATCAGCTTCAATGCTTCCCCAGCAGATTGAGGTCGAGCATCCGGATCAGCTTGAGTCAGCAATTCAATCCAGTTAACAATATCTTTAGGAACACTGCTTCGGTAGCCACTCAAAGGTGCAAACTTATGACCTTTGTGCTTTATGTGAGCCTCCTCCGCCGGAATCCCAGCAAGTGGGTGCCCCCCAGCCAAAGATAGATAAAATAAATGCCCCAACATGTAGACATCAGAACGAGCGTCCGGTTGGTTTCCTTCAAACAACTCAGGAGCCGTCAATGCAGGATCTCCACATGCCAAGAAAGGCATCGATGGGTTAATCATCGGAATCATCGATGACATCCCCAGATCAACACATTTGTAGACATGTCCACCAGCAGAAATAGGAACCTCCATAACGGAGCGCCCACTCACACTACCATGACAAAACCCTTGGTAATGGAGCACGGAAAATGCATCCAGCAGGTTATTAGCCATTACATAAAAATCTTCATCGCTCAGGTGTCCGTCTTTCTCGATAATTTCTTCGATTGAACGTCCACCTTCTAAAAGCTCCATCGCCATGAAGGCACCGTCCTCATCCACGCCAGATGCATAGATCACCATCAAGGCTGGATGCTGCACGGTGGCTAAGTTTTGAGCCAATGCAATGAATGGCTCTTGCCAGCTTGAAGCATCTGTATCACCAGTCACAGAGAAAAAACGTCTCAGTGCTATTCGCTGGTTGGTGAGCACATCTATTGCTTCATAAACTCCTCCTGTCCGCCCTTTACCGAGCGTTTTGATGATATTAAATCTTTCCTCCACAATGTCTAATGACTAATTCGTTACAAAGGATAGCGACACCACACCAAGTATCAAGTCCCATCAAGTGAAAATTGTTGATTTTTAAGTAAATTGAACAACTCTCTTAACCAGTTTATTATTTCCACTTGAAATTGTGAAGATCCGATCTTTATTACATCTATGGCTAATACACTTAAATTAATTATTTTGGGGTCTTGTGCTACTATCCTTGCCTCTTGCTCTGAGGCGAAGAAAGCAACGACTACAACACCAACTGCAGAGGAGCCGACAACCGCGACCACTACTACCGTAGTAGATCCTTCTGTAGTAGATTCAGATCAAGCTAAACCAGCTACCACACCAGCGAAAGCCATTACATGAGCTCCTATTGGATGAAAAAAGTAATCTAATGGTGAAGCAGTTTGCTTTACCCAAATGGCAGAATTCGAGTAATTTAATTCGACCTAAAAAGGCCGCAGATCACTCTGCGGCCTTTTCCGTCTTATCAACAACCACTACCAACGAGAAGAAAAGATTGACCCATCCTAACAAAGATGTTCCTTTATAGATGATGAATGTCCACCACCTTGAGCTTTTTTTCTATGTAGCAAAATACGAAGGAATCACTGCCGCAGTGAGGAAAATGCCCTACGGAATTCAACAACCTGCAGTCAGTGGGCAAATCCTTCAGCTCGAAGACAACCTAGGCGTCAAACTCTTCAACCGACGCCCCTTCTCACTCACCCCAGCTGGTGAGGACTTATACGATTTCATCTACCCGTTCTTCTCGCAACTCAAACAAGTGGAAGAACAGCTCAAAGGCGAAGAAAGCAAGCACTTGCGTATCGCGGCATCAGCAGCTGTGCTCCGCAATCACATGCCTCAAGTTCTCGCCGAACTCCAGAACAGGGAATCCAACCTTAAAATGACGCTACGTGAGATCGATCCATCAGATGTCCACACCTGTGTCACCAGCCAACAAGTCGACATCGCCATCTCCATTCTCCACGGCCACATGGCTGACGGAGTAAATTCTGACGAATTACTCAAGCTTAGCATCGTTCTTTATGTGCCGGCTGACTGGGAAGTCGACTGCTTTGAAGACCTATTGGAAGAAAATCCAGAAGGCAAAGGTAGAATCATTGATAAGCCATTAATTGGATTGCCTGAACACGAAATCGTCAGCCAAATGTTCGACAAGACACTCGGCCAAAAAGACATCTTCTGGCCAGTGACAATGGAAGCCAACTCGCTCGACGTCATTCGTCAATACGTCCTCCTCGGATTCGGGGCTGGCATCGGCGTTTCCATCCCAGATGTCGAAGTCGAACCCGGCCTTAAGACCATCCCACTCCCAGGGTTTCCACCCTTGGTCGTTGGGGCCGTTTATCAAGGGAAACCAAAACCGATTGCCCAGGCATTCCTCGACCTCGTTAAGGTAAAGGCAGCAGGATTGACCAATACCTAAAATCGTCGCTACCTCGCTAGCCACTCTCCATTAAACTCCCTTTTCCCATTGCCAAAGTCGAAATTCCTCGCTTTGATCCCCAGCAGCATGGCAAGCAAAACAAAAGCTCAGGTGTTTTTAAGCCGTTCCATTAGCACGATAGGTCTCTGGGCGGCAGTGACAGCCGTATTTTTAAGCGCAAACCCATGGGCCTTCGCTGGACTCATCTTCATTCTCGGTGCCGCTTCTATTAGGGAATTTTTCTCGATGACATCTAAGGGCAAATTCCCAACCCAATTGGTCTTTGGACCACTCGTCTCGATTGTTTACCTTGCCGCCGTCTGTGTGCTCCTCGCTCTTTATGGAGGCAGTGCCCTCGATCCAATCTCACAATGGGACGGAGCCGTCATTTCAGCAGTGGTCTTGTTCAGCTTCATTTTCCAGTTACTCAAACCAGTTGAAGGCCATCAACCGATGAAACGCGTCGCAGCCACTGTGCTCGGATTCCTCTACGTCGCTTTTCTCTTCAGTTTCATGGCTCGTATCCTCTTCATTGATGGCGACACCGCTGAAAAAATCGCCGTTCCTGGTGCCTGGTTAATTTTATGGCTCTGTGTGGTCACTAAATTCACCGACATGGGAGCCTACTTAACTGGAACCATCTGTAGTAACTTCATGAAAACCCACAAAATGATCCCACACATCAGCCCTGGTAAAACATGGGAAGGGTTCATCGGAGCAATTATCATTGCCTTAGGGTCTGCCGCAGGTCTCTATGCAATGATGCCAGACAAACTCACCCAATTAGTCGGCTGGCCGCACGTCATCACCTTAGGCATCATCCTACCACTTTTCGCCATCGTTGGCGACCTCGCTGAGTCTGTGATAAAACGCAGCCTACAAATCAAAGATTCAGGTTCATTCTTACCAGGCATTGGTGGAGCTCTCGATTTAATCGATAGCCTTTGCTTCACAGCTCCTGTTCTCTATTTTTATCTTCTCTGGCTTCATTAAGCCTTCTTTATCGATGCAACACCCCGCAAAAAAAGTCGTTCTACTCGGCTCCACTGGTTCTGTCGGCACCAGTGCTGTCAAGGTTGCTCAACAACTGCCATCTGAAGTCGAACTCATTGGACTCGCTGGTGGTTCACGCGTCGAAGAACTAGTAGAACAGGCTCGTCTCACTGGAGCTAAACACTTGTGTATCTACGATGAATCGAAGTTTACCGAGCTTCGCCGACTAGCTCCATCAGACGTCACTGTTTACTCTGGTGCTAGCGGTCTCATTGAGCTTGCCACGCTTGCCGATGCCGAAATGGTCCTCATTTCCATCCTTGGCACTGCCGGACTTTTCCCAGCCCTAGAAGCTCTCAAAGCGGGAAAACAACTCGCGGTAGCCAGTAAGGAAATCCTCGTCATGGCTGGCGAAATCATCATGAACGAAGCGAAGAAGAACAACATTCAGATTCTTCCTGTCGACAGCGAGCATAATGCCATTTTCCAATGCCTCGCTGAAGGACGACCAATCGATGAGATCAAACGCCTCATCCTCACCGCCAGTGGCGGTCCATTCCGTCAACTGCCAACAGAGCAACTTCAGCATGTGACAGTACAGGACGCCTTGGCTCACCCTACATGGACGATGGGCCGAAAGATCTCTATCGATTCCGCCACTCTGTTCAACAAAGGCCTAGAAATGATCGAAGCCAAGTGGCTCTTCGACGTCCCTATGGAAAAGGTCGACGTCGTCGTTCACCCACAAAGCGTGATCCACTCGATGGTTGAATACATCGACGGTAGTGTGATCGCACAAATGAGTAGCCCAGACATGTGCTTCCCGGTGCAATACGCTATTTCTTGGCCTCGCCGAATCAAGGGCAACCTTAAACCACTTGATTTCTCTGCACTGTCGCGTCTTGATTTCGAAACACCACGCCACCAAGATTTTCCAGCACTGAACATTGCCATCGAAGCGGGTAAAACCGGTGGAGCAGCTCCCGCCATGATGAATGCTGCAAATGAGGAAGCGGTCGCTGCCTTCTTAGAAAATCGTATTAGCTTCCCTCAAATTTGGCAAACTGTGGAAAGAGTGCTGGAGAAAGGCTATCAAGGCTCAGCTCACTCACTTGAAGAATTGATTGATGCGGATCTACAAGCACGTCATTTAGCGAAACAGCTAATCGATTCATGACCATTTCCCAACCAACCTTCCCTTTGCGGTATTACTTTATGCCTTACTTTGGGGAAGTGCGTTTGCTGGCATTAAAGCCATCTATGCAGCATGGGAATCTATCGGCCTACAATTGAGCCCCACTCAACATAAAAAAGGGGAACCCAACGGCTCCCCTTCGATAAAGTAAAATAGCGTTCAGACTTACCTAGATAAACCTCCCATTCCGCTGATACCACCTTCACTAGTAGGTGAACTTGAACCATGAGCAATATCACTATTGTCACTTGTTGGACGAATCGGGCGCTCCTCAGCCTCCATCAACTCACATGAGTTGAGAACTAATGTGGCCGTGCCTGCTATCGCTATAAAAATCAATCGTTTTGGGTTCATTCCCTGCTGATACCCTAACTAGCTCACAATTTCAAGCTAGAATCACCAGAGTTCCAATTTGAACTAATACCATTTAGAGTTTCAAAAGAGACTAATGCGAAGCTATATTCTTTTAGAATCGAGGCTTGATAAAGGAGCGATGCGGGCATCGTGACTGAAGAAAAACACTGATTGTATAAGAATACAGCGAGTCCCTTCGCCCAATGCGTAGCCTAGTCTCTTCATCCTTACAAAAAAAATCATTAGTCTCTTTTGTTTCTCTAAGTGGTATAATTCGCTTCAGTATTACACAGAAATTACATTTTACTCTGGTGTAATACAGGTCGACTTCGCTTTAATAGATCTATGATTAAATATGTCCTCTACGCTTCCGCCATTATGCTACAGGTGGCTTCTGTAAATGCTGCTCAACCAAAAGTAAAAACACTGGAGATTGGAGCGAAAGCCCCAGCCTTTTCACTCTCTGGCACCGATGGTAAAACCTATACTCTAGACTCGTTCAAACAAGCAAAACTCTTGGTACTGGTATTCACCAGTAATCACTGTCCCGATGCTAGGGCTGCGCGCCAACGAATCAACACGGTCGCAAAAAACTATAAAGAAAAGGGAGTCCAGGTGGTTGCTATCTCAGGAAATGATCCGAAAGCATTACTCCACTGGGAACTCGGATATTCAGTCTATGGGGACGGATTCGATGCCATGAAGGAAGTTTCCAAAGAAGAAAAGTTTGTCCATCCCTACCTCTACGACGGTGACAAGCAAGCTGCCTCAACTGTCTATGGAGCACTAGCAACTCCGCACACCTTTATCTTCGACCAACAACGCAAACTCATTTACCACGGCAGATTCGATAACGGCCGACGTAACCCAGGGCCAGCAACTGACAACACAGTGCAAGACACTATCGACCTTGCTCTAGCAGGGAAAGCCATTAAGGAACCAATCACTCGCCCGTTTGGCTGTTCTACTAAGTGGAGTTGGAAGCGTGACTGGGCAACAAAAGCTGAAGTTGAGTGGCAAGCACTTCCGGTGGCGGTCGACCCACTAGATATAGCAACAGCGAAAAAGCTTGCGGCTAATAAGACCGAAAAAATTCGAGTCATCAATTTTTGGAGTACCTCATGCGGTCCCTGCGTTGCAGAATTTCCTGATCTGATCGATGCCTATCGCCGCTACCAACGCCGAGGGGTCGAACTCATCACCGTCAGCTTAGACCCAGCAAAGGATAAGGACAAGGTCTTAGCATTCCTCAAAAAGGAGCAACTTCCACTTTCTCCACACAGCAAAAAATCTGTCGTCGCAGAAGGACGAAGCACCAACAATTACCACTTCCAAGAACAAGATTTTGATGGGCTAGCTGATGTCATTGATAAAAAATGGACAGGCCCCATGCCCCACACCGTCGTTATCGCTCCTGGCGGTAAGATTGTGTTCAGGCACACTGGTCAACTTGACCCAGTGGAACTCAGACGCGCTATCGTCAAGCAACTGGAAATTAAGTAAGCTGACAATTAACAATCTATTCATACGATTATTTAAGTAAAAAGGAGATGCGGAAGTTCCAATACGTGCTATTCTTATAATGTTGAATGTGGCTAACCACTCAGGTGGATAAGTCCTTCAACACGCCGCATATGGCAATATATATGCGTTGTTGTTCGGCTGAGGCCAGGTCTTTAATTAGACCTGGCCCCAGTTTTTGCTATCTGACGGCCTCTCACGATGGCCAAAATACAGCATTTTAACCAATCTCCTGCTATTAGACCTCTGCAAAATTGGCAAAATAAGTATAATTTGCCCTATAAGTAGCACATAGCTAGTTTTGTCTGGCGTGCTCTACCATTTCTGTAAAGTATGCCGATTCACCCAATTTTCACTATGAATATCGGCATCCCAAAAGAAATTAAAAACCAAGAGCACCGCGTCTCTGTGATCCCTTCATCGGTCAACGAACTCTCACGCAGAGGGCACAAAGTCTTCGTCCAAAAATCAGCAGGAAACGGCTCAAGCTACACAGATGACCAATACATCTCAGCTGGAGCAATAATGCTAGACACAGCACAAGAGATCTTCGATGCAGCAGAGCTCATCATTAAGGTAAAAGAACCTCAGGCTTCAGAAGTGGCCATGCTTAATGAAAAGCACACACTATTCACTTACCTTCACCTTGCTGCTAATAAGAATCTCACAGACACTTTGACAGCTTCAGGCTGCACTGCTATCGCCTACGAAACGATCGAGGTCAATGGTCGCCTTCCTCTGCTTGAGCCAATGTCAGAAATAGCAGGTCGCATGTCCGCCATCGTTGGTAGCTACCACCTTGCTAGACACAAAAATGGCCGCGGCACGCTCCTTGGTGGCATTCCTGGCGTCGCTCCTGGTCGCGTAGTCGTGATCGGCGGTGGCACAGCTGGTGTCAATGCAGCTCGCGTTGCCAGAGGTATCGGTGCTGACGTCACTATTCTCGAAGTTGACTTCGACCGCATGCGCTTTCTCGATATCACCATGGCAGGGACAAGCACAGTTTACTCAAGTGACGCAAACTTGGCCGAACTCCTTCCTCGTGCAGACCTCCTCATCGGTGCGGTTCTCGTTCCTGGTGCTGCTGCGCCGAAGCTCGTCACACGTGACATGCTCAAGCTCATGCAACCTGGCAGTGTCTTCGTTGACATCGCTGTCGACCAAGGAGGCTGTTCCACAACAACACGTGCCACAACACACGAAGCTCCAACCTACTTCGAAGAAGGTGTGCTCCACTACTGTGTCGCTAACATGCCAGGTGCCTACTCACGCACCGCTTCACAAGCACTCAACAACTGCACACACCGTTGGACAATGATGATTGCTGATATGGGTGTAAAAGAAGCATGTAAATCACGACCAGAACTACTCGGTGGTATAAACTGTGTTAAAGGCAAACTCACTTGTAAGCCAGTAGCTACCGCCTTTGGTGTCGAAGCTGCATGCGCATCTGAAATATTAGGAATCTAGTCATCTTAAGACAACCTCCGGCAACTAGCGGTGCTGACGCCATCCACCAGAATTCAAACCTCGTTCATTCGCAGCAGTGCATTCACCGCCTTGCGGTAGGGACTAGGCATCGGGTAATCCTCTAACTCCTCCACCGCTACCCAATGATCTTGCTGCTGCTTTCGGTAGCCCACCACTTCCTCTTGGTAAATAGATAAGCTCACTTTGTGATGAGTGATAGCATAATTTGCCTGATACATTGGCTCACTAGCTGGCGCTGACAAAATCTTAGGTAATACCCACATCCCTTCACGCCTTGCCTCCGGCGCTTCCTGTCGCATCAGCACTTTCCTTCCCTTCATCCTCCACACGCAGACCTCGGTCACCAACTCGGTAGGTCGTTTCAACTTCTTTTTAGGCAAACTCTCAGCAACCTCAGTCGTGCAATACTGACGCACTGGGCACAACATGCATTGAGGATTCTTATTTTTGCAAACCTTTTGACCCAACTCCATCAATGCCGAATTGTATGCAGCGGGTTGATCCCGATCTAATAAATCTCCCGCCCATTGCCATAATTGCTTAATCCCTTTACCAGAATCAACCAACTCATGGTAATTAAACAAACGGGAAAACACGCGGGCAACATTCGCATCCACCAATGCTTGGGCAGAATGAAAGGCAAAAGAACAAACCGCTCCTGCTGTGTATGGCCCTACCCCTGGTAATGCTAACAATGCTGTATGATCTTGAGGAAACACTCCTCCATGTTCAGTCACCACTGCTTGCGCTGTCTTTTGCAAGTTCCGCACGCGCCGATAATAGCCCAGCCCTTCCCAAGCCTTTAGAATTTCCTGTTCGGACGCCTTACTAATCGACTGCACATCGGGAAAACGACGTAAAAAGGAATCGTAAAAACCTTTCCCTAAC
>CAXMOB010000177.1:0-2351 GCA_964194815.1 Vicinamibacteria bacterium
CTCTCTGATCTCGTAATGCAAGTGTGCATAATACTGACCACCCGCCGAACCAATCGAGCCAATTTTTTGCCCACGCCCCACCAAATCTCCCACTTTCGCAGTGCTCGATGCCAAGTGCGCAAACATCGTTTGCACGATACGGCCATCGGTCAATTTGTGCGCTACCACCACTACTTTACCCCAACCTTTACTAGGTGTTGCCGCATACACCACAAGTCCATCGGCGGCAGAATACACAGGATTACCATAGTCAGAATCCTGTCCGCCAATGCCATTCAAATCATCGCCAAGGTGATGCCCACGCGTTTCATTCATTTCTAAATAGCCCTGAGCATTGTAGGTAAAGGCACCATTCTCAGTGCCAACTGGTGAATCGAAATGCCTTGCCACTGGGATTTTAGCGCGAGTGAAGGGATCAAATATGTGCATCATTGGCTCCACGGCGGGCACCACTGCATCTTTACCAACTGGATACCCAAACGCCACCGACGCCTGTTGCGGCGTCTTCAAGGTCTTCAGCGGCTGCACATAGTGGCCTTCCACTTTTAAGGTCGCCATCATCCCCCAGCAAAACAAGGCCACAAGCACCACAGGAATGACAATTTTTATGATATATCCTTTCATGATTCGAATCACCAGAAGCCTACACACCACAAATTTCACAGCAATAGTAAAGTCGCTCCGCTCCTAGTTTTCAGCGTTCAGTATTTCAGTGTTCAGCCTCATCCATCACCAACACAGCAAAGTTCCGCCCTAGGTAGGCGGGGATCTCCGAGCACCGCGCTGCAATGCCCCCTCCCAGCTCCGCCCCATTGCCCGAGCCACCAAAACTTATTCACAGGTTGTAAACATAAAGAACAACTCGTGAATAAATCACTATTTTTCATGTCATCTGTCCATACCTATACCTGCTATATTCCAGCCCCCCTGGCTCCCCAGAGCCACAATCCCCTATTAACGTTTCACTAATAACCAATAACGATTCCCCTTTTCCCTGAGGAGCGATCGCGACGTTTTCTCCTTGGAGCATAGCTCCCCCACCTGTTATAAACCAACTAATCTACACCATGCGTTTCTATCTCTCACTTCTCGCCGCCCCACTTCTCCTCTTTTCTTGCCAACCAAAGGACAAGCCTAGTATCGTCATTGTCGCAACTGAACCAGCCAAAATAGTAGCCACAGTACCGGCAGAAGAGCACGAAGACACCGCACTCTACTTACGCAGAATTCCAATCTGGAACGTTCGCGGTGCATCCACAGCCAACGTTCTCGAACTCCTAGGTATCAAAGAACCCCTCACCCACAACAAGACTTCGAGTATTACCAAACTATCAACCCAACGCCAATTGTGGCTTGCATCACAATGTAAAGAACCACTCTCAGAGAACATTGCTGACTTCTCATCGCTACTCCATCGCGGCCTTCAGCTAAAACAACCGATCGAGTGCTTTTACGATCTTGGAAATAGGAACCTCTATATTATTGCGAGTAAGCATATGCACGCCTATGTAGATACAGTCAGCTCGCACTGGCGAGATCTCATTAGAGCTGGTAGTTACAGCTCGGTTCAAATCCTTCAACACCCACTAACATCGACGAGCACAACACCTAAGGCTAAACCAACTTTACTTGTATCACATGATTACTACACCCAACCAGGTGCTGTCCACAAACTCACCAGTAACTATGATTCGGTAAACTATGTCTTTGAGGCTGAATATAAATCAGGTTATTATACTACAAGAGTATCATCTGAAGAATACCAATTTACCTTCAAGCACAAAGACACTGAACTTAGCACCTCGCTATCCTTCAACGGTTCAGGTGAAGATCAATACTTTCAGTTAGGTCGGTCCATAGATGGAAAATCAAAATATGAACTCATCATTCAGCAAAAAACTCCACCTGAGCAAGCCCCATTGGCTAACTTCATCCCCCTTACCAAACCCATTCCAAAAGCTGACCCTAATCAACCACCATTCAGAGAAAAGGTCACGTTTGAGCCAGATGTAAAACTACAAGTCAGCCTCATCGAACGCGACCGCAAAACCTCACTAGAAATGTGTTTATTTAGTAAGATCGTACCTCTCGATGACAACTCTGAACAAACTGCTCTCATCGATAACGAACTCTACACCATGACGGCAAGCAAACATCTTCACTATAACCCTCCAGTCGGCATATGTAAAATGCACCTGAGTGGAAAATTTAAAGGCATTCAGTTTTCCATCCAAAATCATCAACTTTACTTCACCAATAGATCACACAAAGAAGTCCTCCTTACCACTGCGACAAAGAAATACTACCTCCTCTTTGAAAACCTCTAGTCAGCTATAACCTCATGAGAATCT
>CAXMOB010000178.1:0-19288 GCA_964194815.1 Vicinamibacteria bacterium
TTTTTAGGTTCAAATTGCAATAGCCAAATCAGCTAGTGCGGGCGGGCAACCTACCCATTACCCAACGTTTGTCAATGAGTCATTACAAGGAATTGAAGTTTTTTTTTGAATCAACACTCTCAATCGAGAAATTATCATACAAGACCCTATAAACCCATATAAACACTAGGATTACAACACGACACAACCGTTCTAAATGGAGATCATTTAGCACACAGATCACTTTATTGACCTTCAGTACCCTCTCTTTTACGCCTCTCACGCTCAGCTAGCTCAATACCTTTTTTTACTTCCGCCTCATTTCCCAAGACTTTCACCTTCGCTTGAATCGCTTTACCTATAACATAGGCAAAGCCACAGGATAACTTCTAGTCCAGCTATTCACTCAAAAAGGCTGCTAATGCGGCCAATTCCTTTTTCAAGGGCTTCGTCCACACGTTATCATGCCCTGCCTTAACGACCAAATGGCGTTCTTTTCTCCCTTGGTGAGCCTCAAATAATTTCTCGGTATGCCACGGAGCGATGATTTCATCCTCTGCTCCATGAATGATGAACATCGGCTCTTCGATTTCCTCCATTTTACTTAAGCTGTCAAATTTATCAAAAGGTAACACCTTCACATAGGTCGCAGCCCGGAACGCGGTGCAAAACGTGCTTTCCAATACCAAGCCCTTCACTTGCTTTCTCTTTGCCATTTCGACAGCAACTCCACCACCTAGCGACCTACCCCAAAGCACGATTTGATCAGAGCTATAGCCCATTGCTAAAGCCTCTTTATACATCAACTCCGCATCGGCGTAACAATTCTCTTCGGTCGGACTCCCCTCCGACAGCCCATAACCCCGGTAGTCCATCGCCAATAAAGAATAACCCAATTTACCCAAGGTGTGCGCAATCGGTCCAGTCACCCCAATATCTTCTAGATTACCATGGAAATAGAGAATCAAGCCCTTCTCCAGCCCAGGTGCCTTCCAATAGCGAGTCGCGAGTTGCGTGCCGTCCTCAGCGGTCAACATCTTCACCCCCTCGGTTTTCGCCCCATAGCTACTTTGCTGGTGAGGAAACATGAACTTCTCCGAAAAAAAGAAGCCAATGACAGCAAGCGAAACATAGACAAACGCCACCAATTTGATCGGCCGTTTCCAATTCCATTCCCCAATCAACAACTTCCGCCAGTTTATATTCTTCTCCACTTTTACATCATCAGCCATGGATAAATCCTAAGCAGCCAACATGAAACCTTGATGAAGTGGGCGTGAAGGTTTCGTGAAAAGCATTTTAAGATGCGGGCGAGGCAGATTTCGAATTCCACACTAAGTCCTTGAAGTTCTCAGGAAAAGCTATTCCTATTGGGCATGAATCACGAAATCATAGTCGCAGGGAAGCCAGCACTGAAGTATTGCAAGGACGGCACTGAGGAATTCCTCAAACGCCTGACTCGCTACGGAAAGTATAAGCTGACCCATATCAAAGACGGATCAAGTGAAGACGTGTCAAAAAGGCTCTTTGATACAAGCAAAGGGTCTTTAAGGATTGTGATGGATGAACGTGGAGCTTGTCCAACGACCACTGAACTGCTCACTCTTTACAACAAATGGGAAATGCGTGGAGTTAAGAAAGTTTGCTTCTTGATCGGTGCCTCAGATGGTCACACCCAAGAGCTGCGAGACCAAGCTGACTATGTACTTTCTCTCTCATCCCTCACGCTTCAACATGAGCTAGCTCTAGTCGTGTTGTTAGAACAAGTTTACCGTCTTGCCACCATCAAACGTGGCGAACCGTATCACCGTGTTTAGAGCGTCGGTTCAAGCACATCTACAGCATCAGTGAAGGTGTTAAACTTTGGCTTCCAGCCTAGTTGCTGAAGCTTCGTACTCGAAACCGTTTTATCGGTCCAAGCACGCTTCCGGTTCATGTCAATTGGCTCACTCTCCGGCAAGGGTTGACCATAATGATCTGCCAGCCATTGCAATGTCTCTAACTGGCTTTTGGGCTTCGGTTCAGAAACGTTAAATATTTCACCCCGTCGTTGTTGCGTAGCAACTAAATAAAAGGCTTCTGCGGCATCATATCGATGGATTTGATTCAGCATTCTTCGGCCATCTGCCTCGACCCTTGAAACGCCAGCAAGCCAGCGCTTTAAAATGATCGACCTCCCTTCTCCATAGATTCCAGATAAACGCATCACAGTCCCATTGGCCGCAAGAGCTATCTGCTCCGAACGCAGTAAGCATTGGCCAGTCTCGCGATCAGGTATGGTCTCGCTTGATTCATCAACAAGCTCACCAGCGACTTGAGCATAAACCGATGAACTTGATGTCATCAGTAAAAACGCATCGCCAAACACTTTTACTAAATTGCTTGCTCCTTGCTCATAGACAGCATGATAGGAATCGATCCCTCCCCGTCCCGAACTGGCACAATGCACCACGTGACTAACAGCCCCAACGCGTTGACGTAACCCGCGCAAGCTTTCTACATCGGAGACATCCGCAACTTCGCCACCCTCTTGAGCAGTGCGAGCCACACAAATAACTTCCCAACCGTGAATTCGAAAACAAACAGCTATAGCCTCCCCAAGAAAACCACAACCAACGATCAGCAGCCTATTCATTCGCTTCTGGAGCCAGCGGTTCGACTGGTGCTGGTGGAGTAATCACCCCACGAGCATTGGTGTAATATTGCTTAAACCCTTCAGTGACACCATGCGCGTATTCACGGAAGATAGAAAGACGCTTCTCACCATCGACCTCAAGTTCACCTTCGTAGTCGCCCATTTGAATACGAGCATAGTCAAGCTTACCATTCATCACATACGGCTCCATGTAGACGACAGGACAGTCATATAAGCGATTAGCTAACAGGTTCCTAGCCCACATGTAATCGTTGCCTTTGATATTGCGAGCACGATAACTATCTGGCTCATATAAATACGGAGCCAACTTCGAGACATCCGTCATGGTCTTCACCACTGACTCTGAAACCTGAGCTTCTTCATCATGGTTCTTCATCAAAATTTTATGCACCATCGAAAAGCGTTCGTCATCGAGAGCCAATTCGTCTTCGGTAAATGCTCCATGCAGAAGCACATGAAAATGGCTCTCGTCGGCTAGCTCTCTCGCACCAGGTTCGCCCCATGAGGTGGCATTGAAATGCAAACAGATCGCCACATCCGGCTTGATGACATTATTGATGATATTTGCACGCTCACGGATTTCATCCACCCGATAGAACATCCGATTTTTCATCGCGAGCACTGCTGGGGCAGATGGAATCTGACTTTTTCCCTCAAGCTCAACGCGAGCCAAATAGTCATAGTGACCAGGACGCTTTGGATTCACTGGCTCCAGAGAATCACGCACTAGCACAACTTCCGCCCCCAATGCCTCAAGCTGAGGTTTTAAAATTTTCGCCACCTTCAAGGTGATCTCCCCTTCGCGAACTGGTGTGTCAGTCCCTATCGCAAAGTCACGTTCTTCGAGCTTTGCCCATTGCTCTCCACCAAGGTGCCCTGGATCTATTGCAATGACCATCCCCGCGAGTGGTTTCCCGTCCGGTGCGGGTCCCATTTGAGAGGCTGCACGCCAATAGCGAGGTCCAATCAAGGATTCATCTTCAGCGAAAAATAATTTGTAGGGTTCATTCACCAACTCTCCAGCCGATTGCACAACCAAGGCGTGGTCATCATGAATTTCGATCCAGTCCTTCCAGTCATCACCAATTGTGTAGACAGTCGTGAGTAGGCGTTCGAACTCAGCCTTAGTGATCGTTTTTTGAAATGCATCGAGCAAGGCCCAGTCAGGAGCTTCACCCAAAAGTGAGATATACGGGTTATACTTGCCCAATGTTGGAGCGGAAAGCCCCTCACGGTGACGTTTTACTAATTCAGCACGTGTTGGTGGTGCCGGCACATCAGGAATGACCTTCACCTCTGGCTCGACCACCTCTTCAAAAGATGGTTTCTTCAAAGGCGGGTCCACTATACCCTTCACCAAGTTAGTGCCCTCCGCTTTTTTGTGGAGAAATTGGTAAGTCGTTGCCCCACCCAGCACCAATGCCACGATGGCGATTTCTAAAACTCTTGATCTACCCATTATTATGCTTCCGTTGGAACTACCATACGTTTATGCCTCATTCAGGCTTTACGCCAATGATAATTTATAAAAAATACCACTGTGATACGCATTTTATTTCTAGGAGACATTGTTGGGGAGCCAGGACGTAAGGCTGTAATAGCTCGTTTAAAGGATATTCGCACCGAAAACCAAATCGATGTAGCCATCGTAAATGGTGAAAATAGTGCTGGCGGTAGAGGTATCACTCCAAAAATCGCAGACCAACTCCTCGCTGCAGGTGCCGACGTCATCACCACCGGAGACCACATCTGGGATCAACGCGAGATCAACGACTACATCAAAGATGAAGTGCGACTGATTCGCCCAATGAACTACCCAAAGGACACTCCGGGCAATGGTTCTTATTTATTAGAAACAGACAAGGGCAAGGTAGCTGTGATGAACGCTCAAGGTAATACCTTCATGAATCCTCCACTTCCAAATCCATTTATCGAAGTTGAAAAAGAGGTGCAACGCCTCAAACAAGCTGGAGCCGACGTCATTTTCCTCGATTTTCACGCCGAAACCACCAGTGAGACCATCGCCATGGGTTACCACCTCGACGGTTCTGTCTCAGCAGTAGTCGGCACACACACACACGTGCAAACTGCAGACAACCGTATCCTTGCTAAAGGCACCGCACACATGACAGACGCTGGCATGTGTGGCCCAGAGACCTCTGTGCTCGGTCGCAGTGTCGAATCTGTTGTGTGGAGGTTCAAATCTAGCCTGCCTACCCGTTTCCCGGTAGCCAAAGGACCAGTGCGCATGTGCGGCTGCATCATCACAGTCGACCCAGCAACAGGCAAAGCTGAATCGATAGAACGGTTCTCCGAGCTCTACGAAAAGCAGGACTAATAAAAACAGCGGGTCTACCGCTGAGACGAAGCAAACAACGACCCCCCATTTTTTCTATTGCTCACCAGCTGGATGGCTGCCAGCCTCACCGCATGCGTTACCAACCAATCGATTCTCAACTTTTCTGCGACAACCGAGCTCGCCTCACGTCACTGCTAAAGCCTAATAGCATCGTCATTCTGCATTCGAACGATGTCATGCCCAGCAATGCTGACGCTGAACTTGGTTTTCAACAAAATTCAAACCTCATCCACCTCTCAGGCATCGACCAGGAGGAAAGCATTCTCGTGCTCAACCCTGACGCAGCCACTTATTCGCAACGCGAAATCTTATTCGTCCGAGAAACCAACGAGCAAATTGCTATCTGGGAAGGCGACAAGCTCACCAAGGAAAAAGTTACCGAGCTATCCGGCATCGAGACCGTGATGTGGACCTCACAGTTTGAGTCGTTCATCCATGGCCTCATCCAAGGTGCAGATAATGTCTACCTAGAAACCAATGAACACCTCAGAGCAGAAACATCTGTGCAAACTCGCAACGCTCGATACATCGAGACATTCAAACCTGCATACCCACTCCATAATTTAGAACGACTAGCCCCATTGATGCACAAGCTCCGGGCGGTGAAGCACCAAATCGAAGTCGACACCATCCGTAAAGCTTGTGAGATCACCCGCGATGGCTTCCTACGCATTCTTAAAAAAGTAGTTCCAGGCGTGGGCGAATGGGAAATCGAAGCGGAATACATCCACGAATTCATCAGCCAAAGCTCTAAGGGTTTTGCCTACACACCAATCATCGGTTCAGGAGCAAATGCCAACGTGCTGCACTACATTCAGAACAACAGTATTTGTAAAGACGGCGACCTCCTCCTGATGGATGTTGCTGCTGAGTATGCCAATTGGAACTCAGATATGACGCGCACGATCCCAGTGAATGGCAAGTTCACCGAACGTCAACGCGCCGTCTATGACGCCGTGCTCCGCGTGCTGCGCAAAGCAAACACCATACTCCGCCCTGGTATCACACCGCAAGCTTACCATGCACAAGTGCTCGAGTTTATGGAATCTGAACTCATCGATCTCGGACTCATCGATGCTGAAGAAGCGAAAAAGCAAGATGCGTCAAAACCACTAGTTAAGAAATATTTCATGCACGGCACATCTCACCATCTCGGCATCGATGTGCATGACGTCGCTCCATTCAACACACCTGTCGCAGTAGGCCACGTCTACACGATCGAGCCCGGGATATACATTCGCGAGGAAAGTATTGGCATCCGCTTAGAAAACAATTTCTACATCGGTGAGACTGAAAACCTCGACCTGATGGCTGACATTCCAATCGAAGCAGATGAAATTGAAACACTAATGGCTCAGAAATAAATAACGCTATAAGATGTGAAGAAGCATCATCCATGAGTAAGGCGGCTATTGCTTGTATAGTGGGCTTTTCAAGTAATAGATGAACCTCGTGTATGGAGGATTCCTCAAACAAATTGGTGGTGCTATTTATTTCCGTGCGGCTAAATACCTTGCAGGCCCGAAAATTTCTAGTTTATAGTAGCGCCAATGAATTCGCCTTCACAGCAACCCACTGCACCAGCTCCTGAGCATTTAAACGAATTGCTCCATGGCTACACTGTGAATCGCATCATTGGCATGGGGGGTATGGGTGCTATTTATCATGCCACTCAAGACGTCTTTAATAAAGAGGTCGCTATCAAACTCGTCCTCAGTCACGCCATGCAGGATCCTGAAATGATCAAGCAATTTCAAGCGGAGGCTCAATCGATGGCAATTCTCGAACACGAGAACATCATCAAGGTCTATGATTCTGGTGAACTCGACGGCATGCCCTACATCATCATGGAGTACGTCCCTGGTGTTTCACTTTTCGAGGCCATCAGCGGACACCCTATCGAGCCACTACAAGCAGCAGAAATCACTTTACAAGTCTGTAACGGCCTAGCCCATGCACACGAAGAAGACATTCTTCACAGGGACATCAAGCCTGAGAACATCATGCTCACTCCCGGCTGTGAGGCTAAAATTGCTGACTTCGGGCTCGCTAGAGACCAATTCGACCCTGAAAAGGAAGATGTGATTTGGGGTAGCCCTGGCTACATTGCTCCTGAAGTGGTGATGAATCCAGATCAAGTCGACCAACGTTCTGACATCTACTCGGTTGGCTGTGTGCTCTACGCCATGCTTACCGGTGCACCGCCGAATCCGAACATGCTCGATCTTAGTTTACTAGGGTGGTGCGACTTTCGCTTCACTTACCTCATTCAAAAAAGCATGGCTCAGAGCCAAGAACATCGCTATGCATCTTGTAAAGAATTCGCTGGTGATCTAGCTTTGCTCATTAGCAGCCTAAAGCGTCACAACGCCACTGGTGCTACCCCAGCGGTAGCTCAGCCACCAGGCCAACAAGTTCACCCTGTTCAGCAACAAGTAGCAAACCCAGCTCAGCCACAATAGACTTTCTCGTCACCTAATTTTTCAAGCCATGCAGAAAACAGCAGAACAGATCAGAGACTTCCTCCAATACATCGCCCTCCAATTCATTGAACACCCAGAGGATGCTCAATTACGTATGGCTGCGACCGAGGACAAGCACATCCGATTTCGCCTGATTTTAAATCAAGCAGATGTCGCCATGCTGATTGGACGCAATGGCTTCACGGCATCGTCGATCCGTAACATTTTAAAAGCGGCTGCACAGCGAGACGAAATCACCGCAACCCTGCAAATTGTCTCTCACGAGGAAGAACAACAACGCATTGCCGCGATCGAAGCTGAAGGTTCAGCGGAATAAAAAGGACCCATATTCATAATAACTAGTGCCATCTCAACGGCGGAAGATCTTATTGATCCTCCAAATACTCGTCGATCAGATCTGGAAGCTCTTCTAGTTTAACAGAGAGTTCTTCTTCAATTTCGCTAATATGGTTCTCCTCAGTTTTTGAGTAGTTACCTCTGTCATCCGCAGCACTGCTACACCATTGAGTTGACTGAATAAGATCCACTACTTCAGAGGCTCCGATTTCATCAAATGCCTTGATGGCGACATCAGGATCAAGCGGCCCAACCCAAATCATCTGAAGACCATCAGATTCAATGATCGCAGCAGCTTCCACAACATCCAAAACAATTTTCTCATGCAACGCAAGGTCACGGTCCGGATCCGCATCAATGGCTTCGATAATTTCTTCTACTTGTTCGCTATATTGAATCATAAATCGTCTTGTGTGACCTACTGTTGATGAGATGGCCCTACTGAGGGCGACTTTCTATGCAGCAGTTCCAAATTAGGCAAGAGAAGAATACATAGAATTTATTTTAGCTATTTAAAGTGCCACTGCCATATCTCCTCTAGGATCACAGCACGATTGTATTGACCATCGACTCCCCGACCGCTACTAAACATGGTAATGGCTAGCATTGGACAATGGAACACTCTCGAAATCGTGGATAGAATAGATGCCGGGCTTTTGCTCGATGCAGGTGACTGCAATATCTTAATGCCTAATCGCTACATCTATGAAGGATGCGAAATCGGAGAAACTGCAGATGTATTTGTCTACCCCGACACTACAGATCGCCTCATTGCCACCACCGAACGCCCCTACGCTGTTGTCGGAGAATTCGCCTCACTCCGTTGTGTTGATCTCAACCCAACGGGTGCTTTTGTTGAATTAGGACTGCTTAAGCAATTATTGGTACCCTATGCCATGCAAAGCCATGAACTTGAAGTGGGTAAAGACTACATCGTTCGCGTTTACCTCGACGAAAAAACACAACGACTAGTTGGCACAACAAAGCTTAATAAATACCTTAACGACGAAACCACCGAATACGTCGAGGACCAAGAGGTCGATCTCCTTATCGCAGCACGCACCGATCTCGGTTACAAAGCGATTATCAACCATACCAACTGGGGGCTGCTCTACGAAGACCAAGTCTTTGGTGATCTCAAGGTCGGTCACAAGGTTACAGGCTATGTTTACATGACCCGTCCCGATGGCAAGATCGACCTCAGCCTGCATTTACCTGCAGAGAAAAAGGTTGAGGCTTTGACTACCCAAATCATCAATGAATTAGATGAAAATGGTGGCACACTACCTCTTTCTGATAAGTCACCACCCGAGGCTATCTATGAAGCTTTTTCAGTGAGTAAAAAGACCTTCAAGCGAGCTCTCGGCTCTCTCTACAAAGACAAGTTAATCATGATTGAATCTGATAAAATCACTAAACTCTAAGGTAGTTTTTTTTGTGATTCCCGCTCTCAAGTTGCTTCGCCCACATCACTGGGTAAAAAATACACTTATCCTGCTGCCCGCCATTGCAGGAGGATACTTGAACAGCTCCGAGACGGTTCTCTCTTTGCTTCTAGGCCTTGTGAGCTTTAGCCTAGTGGCCTCACTCACCTACATCCTTAACGACTACAAGGATCGTGAGCATGACAGAAGTCACCCAGTAAAAAAACATCGTCCCCTGGCTGCCGGAACTATTTCCATTCCACAGCTCCGAGTTGTGTGCAGTCTCCTCTTTCTATCGATTGCAGCTACCTTGATTTTTCTCCCTCCAAATTTTTCCATCACCATTCTTGTCTACACTGTATTAACAGTCAGCTACACCACCCTTTTTAAGCGCCTTCCCTATATTGACATCCTGATCTTAGCCTCTCTGTATTCGATCAGAGTGGTTGCAGGTATCACCCTCTCTCCAGCTTACCCTACATTTTGGCTTTTCGCGTTTAGCTTTTCACTATTCTTATGCCTTTCCTCACTGAAACGCTACACTGAGGTGAAAGATCAACGCACTGCAGGCATCCAGAGAATACCGGGCCGTGGATACACCGTGAAAGATGGTGGATTCCTCCAACTTATTGGTATTCTTGCGGGCATACTTACCTTCGCTACTCTTATGAGTTACCCCTTCAGCCCATCAGTAGCCGAGGCGTATAAACACCCAAAAGCTCTCATGCTCATCGCTATCTTTGTCAGTGCCTGGCTGAATAAGGCGTGGATCACAGCCCAACGTGGCCGCATGCATAGTGACCCTCTCGTCTACGCCCTTAGAGATCCTAGTAGCTATCTCGTAGTTATAGCCTCTGCCATTGTTTTACTCTTCGCCAAATCCGGCATCTAGCTCCATTTTGGCAAATAGCTGTGTCGCGTAAATTGTATTGTCACGGGGATCGACTAATACCGATATTCCTGTGTGAGAATAGTCTCCAGTAATGTTTTCTCTATGCCCAGCTGAACTATTCCAGCCGATAACAAGAAAGTTCGTCACTTCACCACTTGCATAGCCTCTGACCGCTCCTACATTTTCACCAACTCTAGTGAATCCAAAGCTAAATGCCTGAGACGCACGGTAACTGAAATTGTCATGGGAAATTAAAATATCTAGTGTGGACGCTGTCTCAGCCTGTTGCTGCATGTATTCATTATGTTCCTCTGCTAAAAGAGCCAAACTCGAATCGAAGAGTAAAATAGACATCCCTTGGGCTATTCGAGAATTGTTAATTTTATTAAAAACTTCAGCTTCGTAGAGGTCTTCTAGCTCTTTATCAACCCCTGAGACAAAGTCTCCTTCCGTGTTTTCATTCGAAGCATTACTCAAATCTGTAGGAGGCTCTACAGCCTCTAATATAATTTCAGCTCCAGTATTTGAAACTGTTCTATCTAGCTCAACATCACAACTTACGGCAGCAATGAAACAACTGAGTATGAACATTTTATATAACCATTTTTTCATCAATCTTGAGTATAACCCCATAAGCGTAAGAAAAAAAGAAAAACTCACCTTGAAACAAACACACTACATATCAACGTATCAAGATTTGTTGATATGTAGTCTTGCATACGCAGGAAAACCTAGTAATTTCCCGCAACTTCACCTATTTTCACCACGCCATGCCACAACCAGATGCCACATCAGAACTTACCGCCGCATTGCAACAACGTATCCTTGTGCTCGACGGAGCCATGGGAACGACTATTCGGGGCTACGGTCTGACCGAAGAAGATGCACGAGGCGAAAGATTCAAAACCAATGAGAAGGATCTCCTCAACAATGGAGATATTCTCAGCCTGACATGTCCAGAGGTCATCCTCGATATCCACAAACGCTTTCTAGAGGCTGGCTCTGACATTGTAGAAACAAATTCCTTCTCTGGCACAGCTATAGCACAGTCTGAGTTCTTTGTGGAAGACCCACGTGAATCAGGCAAGGGCATCAAGGACCAAGCGTTCTACCAAAATATTATCGAAGACAAGTTCCTCATTGAACTAGCTCACGAGATCAACGTTGAGTCAGCCATGCTAGCACGTGCTGCCTGCGACGAATACACCGAGAAAACTGGCCGCAAAAGATATGCCGCAGGAGCCGTTGGCCCGATGACTGTCGGCCTCAACAACGCAGCGGTAGACCCGAACGACCCAGGATTTAGAACCGTCAACTTCGATCAAGTTTACATCGACTACAAGCGTCAAGTCCGCTCACTCATAGAAGGTGGCGTAGATATCCTCATGGTAGAAACCATCTTTGATGCGTTAAACTCTAAGTGTGCCTTAGTCGCTATCCAAGACGTCTTCGAAGAGGACGAAATCAATCTCCCTATCATCATCTCTGCCGCTGTTGGTCGTGGTGGAGAAACCATGATCTCCGCTCAAAAAGTGGAAGCTCTTTGGAATGCCGTCGCTCATGTTAAGCCGCTTGCCGTTGGACTCAATTGCTCACTCGGACCTGACGAAATGCGACCGTTCATCTCAGAACTCTCTATGTGTGCTGAGACTTTTGTGTCCTGCTACCCGAACGCTGGTATGCCAGACCCGCTTTCAGCTACCGGTTTCCCGAAACTGCCTGAAGATATGTTCAACCACCTTCGTGATTTTGCCGAATCTGGTTTCATCAACTTTGCCGGAGGTTGCTGTGGCAACACACCGGAACACATCGCTGCGATCGCGAAAGCAGTCGAGGGGGTCACTCCGCGACGTATCCCAAAACGTGAAGCACTACTCAGACTTTCAGGAACTGAACCCTATAACCACACCAAGGATAAAAACTTCTTGATGATTGGTGAACGTACCAATGTGGCAGGATCTCCGAGATTCCGTAAGCTAGTGCAAGAAGGCAAGCTCGAAGATGCCCTTACAGTGGCACGCCAGCAAGTAGACAACGGAGCACCAGTGATCGATATTTGTTTCGATGACGGCCTCATCGACGGTGTCGACATGATGACCCGATTCCTCAACCTCGTTCAGTCCGAGCCAGACATCACCAAGGTTCCAATCACTGTGGACTCATCAAAGTGGGAGATCATCCTCGCTGGACTAAAGTGCCTTCAAGGCAAGGGTATCGTCAACTCAATCTCACTCAAAGAAGGTGACGAGGTCTTTAAATCTCACGCCCGCACCATCATGAAGTTTGGTGCTGCTGTAGTTGTCATGGCCTTCGATGAAAATGGCCAAGCTGCTAGTTACGAAGAAAAAATTCGGATCTGTGAACGTGCCTATCGAGTGCTCGTAGATGAGGTTGGTTTCAACCCACAGGACATCATCTTCGACCCTAACATTCTTACCGTTGCTACAGGAATCGATGAGCACAACAACTACGCAGTAGACTTCTTTAAGGCAACCAAGTGGATCAAAGAAAACCTTCCTGGTGCCAAAATTTCCGGAGGCGTTTCTAACGTATCCTTCTCCTTCCGAGGTAACAACACCGTGCGTGAGGCCATGCACTCCTCTTTCCTCTACCATGCTGGTAATGCAGGAATGGACATGGGCATCGTCAATGCTGGAATGTTAGAGGTTTATGATCAGATCCCTAAAGATCTCCTTAGGCACGTCGAGGATGTTTTACTCAACACTGATCCAGATGCGACCGAACGTTTACTAGATTTCGCGGAACAATTCCGTGGCATCACTAAAGCTCAACAAGCAGAAGATCTTACCTGGCGTGAAACCACAGTAGAAAAACGTCTTGAGTATGCACTTCTCAGAGGAGTCGATACCTTCATTGTCGAAGATACCGAAGAAGCACGACAAAACTATGACAAGCCTCTTCATGTGATTGAAGGGCCTCTAATGGATGGCATGAGCGTCGTTGGAGATCTGTTTGGTGCCGGAAAAATGTTTCTACCACAGGTGGTTAAGTCTGCACGTGTGATGAAAAAATCCGTCAACTACCTTGAGCCATACATGGAAAAGGAAAAGGAACTAAAAATCCTCGACGATATTGCCAAAATCCAAAGCGAGGATCCAAGCATCTCTATTGAACAAGCACGGATCACTGTCGAAAAATCCATGTCTGCTGGACGTGTCGTCATGGCCACGGTTAAAGGTGATGTCCACGACATTGGCAAAAATATCGTCGGTGTTGTGCTGGCATGTAATGGCTTCGAAGTCATCGACATGGGCGTCATGGTGCCGTGCGACAAAATTCTCAAAGTTGCCGTTGAAAAGCAAGTGGATGTCATTGGCCTATCAGGGCTGATCACACCTTCACTTGATGAGATGGTCAATGTCGCCAAAGAAATGGAACGTCGCGGAATGAAACTTCCTATCATGATTGGTGGTGCTACTACCTCCCCTGCCCACACAGCAGTGAAGATTGCACCACATTATTCTGGCCCCATCGTTCATGTTCTCGACGCATCTCGCGCAGTTCCAGTAACCACGTCCTTGATCTCAGACGAGCATTGCCAAGCATTCATCGATAAAAATGAGGCTCGCCATATCACGCTCAGAGACAATTTTAACAAAAAAAATAAACCTACTGTTTCACTTGCTGAAGCTCGTGCGAACAAGCCGTCCTACAATTGGGATAATTACACACCTGACAAACCTGAGTTCCTCGGTACTCGTGTGCTAGATAACCAATCAATTCGCGAACTCGCTCAGTATATCGACTGGACCCCCTTCTTCCACGCATGGGAACTTCGAGGAGTGTGGGATCGCGAAACCAAGATCCTCAAAACCAAAAATGAAGCAGGTGCCGCAGAAGCTCAAAAACTTTTCGCCGACGCTCAAGAGCTTTTAGAAAACATCATCGAGAATAAAAGATTCACCGCACGTGGCGTCTATGGCTTCTTCCCTGCGAATCGTTCTGGAGATGACGACATCACTATCTGGAAAGATGACAATCGTGATGAAACAGCGGCTACTTTCCACACGCTTCGTCAGCAGACCGCCAAGTCCAACAACAAGCCAAACAGTGCACTAAGTGATTATGTTGCACCACGTGGCGACGGCTTCCAGCCGTCTAGCCCGAGTTTCACAACAGTATCAACAAATTCAAACGACATTGACAAACGTGATCAACATCTACCACATTGGAATCAAGAAGATGCAACCTACGCTGTAACCTTCCGCTTAGATGACTCAGTCTCTCAGTGTGTTCTTCAAGACTACCGCATCAAAAAAGAGTCTACTGAAAAATCTCTCAAAATTGCACAAAATAACAATGCAGAAAATGATATACTCAAGTTTGAAAAACAACTTCACGAGCTGTATCGCGATCACATTGAGAGCCATCTAGACTCAGGCTATGGTTCTTGTATTTTAAAAGATCCTAAAATTGCCAAAGTAGTAAACGATGCCCTACTTCACTTCGAGGGAGATCGCTACAATCTTGCTGCTTGGTGCGTGATGTCAAACCATGTTCATCTCGTTATCCAACCAAGAGGCGATCATTCTCTCTCTGAAGTTTTACATAGCATTAAGAGTTTTACGGCAAAGAAAATCAACCAACTTCTAAAGACCCAAGGGGCTGTTTGGAAGAAGGAGTCTTACGATCGTCTCATACGTGATCAAGCTGAGTTAACAAACCAGATCCAATATGTGTTAGCTAATCCAAAGAAGGTCGACCTATATAAACACGAGTTTACAGGTAAACACGAAAGTATTGATTTTTCAACAATTGATGGAAGGGCTAGGCGGCAAGATGCCGCCGCCACACAGGATTACGTAGGAGGATTCGTAGTAGGCATCCACGGTGCTGAGGAATGGGCTGAGGAGCTTCGCAGCAATGATCTCGATGACTACTCAGCCATCATGGCGAAAGCTATTGCTGATCGACTCGCCGAAGCCTTTGCTGAACTCATGCACCACAGAGCACGAGTTGCTTGGGGTTACGAACGACAAAATGAGTTCAACCACAACGAACTGATTAAGGAAATCTATCGCGGTATCCGCCCTGCTCCAGGCTACCCTGCACAACCTGACCACACTGAGAAAGAAACACTATTCAAGCTCCTTGGAGCTGAACAAGCGTGCGGTGTAGAACTGACAGAATCTTTTGCGATGCACCCTGGTGCAGCAGTTTCTGGTCTACTCATAGCACACCCTGAGTCACACTACTTTGCTATCAGCGAACTGCAGAAAGATCAGATCGAAGACTACGCTGCTCGTAAAAGCTGGGATCTAGAGACAGCAGAACGCTGGCTCGGGCCATGGATCGGTTATTAAACGTGGCGGTGGCATCCTGCCGCCAAGCCCATAAACATAGAACCTGATGAAACGACTTGGCGGCAAGATGCCACCGCCACATACCCTAATTCACCTTCAGCCAGACACCTATTGCGGCTTGCACAAAGACCATATGTGCGTTCACCCGTTGCGCCATCTTAAGTGAACTTGGGGTCTCCATAGTGAGTGAGATAGGGCAACCATTTTTCGCCATGTAGATAGCTTCTGGCCAATTTTGAAATTCATCAGCCATCGCTTCGTGATAGATCCAACCAGGCTCTCTCACAACGTGATCGTCGATTTTTAGCTCAGGCTCTCTTTGCATAACTTGCTCTACACGCTCCAATAACGCATGCGCTCGTTCTGGCTGATCCATGCGTGTATTAATCTCGTAAAAGTAGAATCCTGTTGATTCCCAGTCTTCATGCAGGGACAACATCAGATCAGGTGATGGCTTATTCTTCAACCATGCGACATGTGCCTGAACTTCACGAGACTTTAGAAAATAGTAATCTCGATTCAGGTCCATTCCTGAGGACGCCTCGCGGCTGCCCGCAACCATCCCCGTAGGGTTAAGTAGTGGGCAGATCAACCACTCCACCTCATAGCTCAATTCCTTTAACTCTAGTAACTTCGCGACGGCTAATGGTCCCGCAGGTTCATCACCATGCATACCAGCAGATAAGTAGACGATCGGAGCTCCTTCGCTCAAGGCTGCTCGATGATAGCCTTTCAAGATCACTTCATCAATTTCGCCCATCACAGACGAAGTGAAACCAGCAGCTAGCATTAGCTGATCTAAATGTAAGCACCATTGCTGAACATCTTTTAACATAGTACCTCAGAACTTAAGTAATAGAGCTCGCAAAGCAATCCATTTTACAGATTATGCTTTTAATTCCCATACTGAAACGCACGAAACGCACCATTGAAATTTACGAGCATGCTCACGAATCATAAACGGTTCATCCGCAACACGAATAAGTTCAAAGCGGTCTGCCATCTTCCGCTGCAGCCACACCCATGAATCTCCATCTGGCCACTCATCTCGCGGTGTGTACTCCTCTAGCCAACTAAACGGCGTCGCCAAAATAACTCTACCACCAGTGTTTAACAAAGAAGGTAAGCTAGCTAAAAATGTTTTCGGACTCGGTAACCTGCAAAGCAAGTTGCTGGCATGAATTAAGTCAAAAGTCCCTACTCCATCGAGGGCCATTGCGTCGCCTTGCTGAAATGTCACACGTGTCACATCCGCATCTTCGGGGGCACGCATCGCAAATTCACCGACACGTCTTCGCACATGCAAAGTTTCCCCCCAAGCTAAGGCCGAGGCAGCCTTCACAAATGCATGAGAGAAATCAATCCCAACGACGTGCTCAGCATGCTTGGTCAGCTCAAATGACGAACGTCCAACAGCACACCCTAGATCCAAGGCTCTTGCATAACGTTTTCCCTCCGCATAGGTCGCCGTGCGTTCAGGAAAATGTAATGCCTCTTTGGGGCCAAATTGCCATGGCATAAATTCCTTATCTTTAGCGTAATGAAAAAATAAGTAATCTGAAACTAATTGGTCCGTTTCGTATAGTTCGTTTCCCATAAGATCAATCGTATTTGGTAATGCGTAAGTCAATTTGTTTTCTAGCTACATCCACCGCAACTAACTTCATTTTTACTGTTTGTCCAAGAGTGATTTTGCGATTACCACTTGCTACATAACGATGCATTCCGTCCTCAAATTGCCAATTACCACGAGGGAAATCTTCGATCTTCACCATTCCTTTTTCACAAATTTCTACCACTTCAACAAAGGCACCGTTGCGACGACATTCCGTAATCACGCCGTCAAATTCAACATCATTGTCACCTGTCAAAATTCTCCACAGGTATTCCATCAACTTCATCTTCTTGGTTTCAGATTCAGCGGCAGCGGAATTTCGCTCGGTGTCAGAAATGTGCTCAGCATGCTCTAATAAAACCTTTGCTTTAGGCAAACGAGCCGGTTTGTCAGGTCTGTTGACCAACAAGTTCTGAACCCCACGATGCACCACTAAATCTGCGTAGCGACGAATCGGGCTAGTGAAGTGACAGTAATCTTCTTTGCCAAGACCGTAGTGTCCTAGTCCATCTGTGCTATACGCGGCACGCTTCAAACTCTTCAACAACCCAATCTTAATCGCCTGCTCCGACGGATGATCTTTAATTTCCTCGATCAACTGCTGCACATGCTTCTTGTTCGACAAGTCGCCTGGATGGAATCCGTGAGCTTTTGCGAGTTCGGCAAATTCGTTCAACCTGTCAAAATCTGGCATCTCGTGAATGCGATAAACCGAGTTCGTCCGGCTTCGCTTCAAGGCAACCGCCACCACCTCATTAGCAGCAAGCATACATTCTTCGATCAGTTTATGTGACGGGTCGTGACGTAACTTATCCACCCGAATTGGGATATAGTTTTCGTCAAGAATCACTTTAACCTCGGGAAAATCTAAATCTAAAGAACCATGAGCAAAGCGTCTCTTTCGCAGAACACTCGCCATCTTCCATGCCTCGTGCACCATTTCCTCACAAGCACCAACGGGCTTTCTCTCCAACACTTCTTGAGCTTCTTCATAAGCATAGCGTTTCTTCGAGTGAATCACAGCATCACAAAGACTCCACTTCTTCAGCTCTCCGCTGCTAGAGATGTCAATAATTGCACACTTTGTCAGACGGTCAACCTCTGGCTTCAAACTGCAAATATCATTACACAAGACCTCAGGAAGCATCGGAAGCACGCGATCCACCAAATACGTGCTATTTCCACGTAGCAAAGCTTCGCGATCCAATAATGAATCTGGCTTAACATAGTGAGAAACATCTGCGATATGCACCGCTAGCCTCCAACCGTCATCTAGCTTTTCTACAGAGATGGCGTCATCAAAATCTTTCGCGTCAAAGGGGTCGATGGTGATCACCAAACGTTGCCTCCAGTCGTCACGGCGAGCAATTTCCTTCTCACTCACACCTTCCGTATGCACTCGTTTGGCTTCTGCCAGTATTTCCTCAGAAAACTCCTGATGGAGACGATACTTATGCACGACGGAAAGAATGTCCACACCCGGGTCCTCAGGCCATCCGACCACCTCTAAAACTTTACACATCGGAGTGTCCCAAGCATTATCCCACTTTTCTAGCTCCACCACAACCACCTGACCTGATTGAGCATCCTTAGAGTCAGAGACATCCATACTCGGCGGCAACAAGGCATCTTCAGGCTGCACGTAGGAAAACTTTCCCTTCTTCATATACTGCCCAATCAGTGTATTAGACTTACGCTTAATAATGGCAACCACTTTACCAATCGTTTCGTCTTTGGAGTCTTTTTTGCCTGAGCGACCAGAACTTCCCTTAGGCTTCTTACCATCCTTCTTCCACCGTGGTGGTGCTTGTTGAGAAAGCTGCACTGCCACGCGATCGCCATTTAATGCTGTCGAGGTGTGCCGAGAGGGAACAAAAACTTTCTTGTATTTCGTTAGGTCTAAACCAGCCTCAAGGTTCTCTGCATCGTTAGGGTCAGGAAAGAAAAACGCACCACCTTTTTTAAGAAAATGCATTTCACCCACGAGACGTCCGGCGGTCTTGGCTCGTAGACTAAACCGCCCTTTCCTGCCATAAATTACCTTACCCTCATTCTCTAGCTGCCTGAGGGCGTCCCTCATCTCACCTCTTTGACGAGAAGTGATTTCCAGAGCACGAGCTAGCTCAGATTTATTCAGCGGCTTATATTCAGCCGACTGCATTAGCTTCAAAATTTTATTAACCATGTATTACTATGAAAAATTTATCTCACTCCTTCAGA
>CAXMOB010000179.1:0-4304 GCA_964194815.1 Vicinamibacteria bacterium
GTTGATTCAATTAGTCAGACACTTATTACAGTAATGTTCTTTGCGTTCATTGGTGGCATGATCCTAAACTTGATGCCATGTGTATTCCCTGTTCTCGGAATTAAAGTGATGGGCTTCGCTCAAATGGCAGGAAACAAGCCAAAGAAAATCAAGCTCCATGGCATGGTGTTCACACTCGGTATTGTTGTCTCTATGTGGATTCTCGCAGGTGTCATTCTAATAGCTAGAGAGGCTTTAGAAAAAGCGGGCGAAGGATCCATCCAATGGGGTGCACAGATGCAGAACCCGATTTTTGTAGCACTCATCATTCTGTTACTCTTCATCATGGGCCTAAACATGTATGGAATATTTGAAATCGGCACGAAACTCACTAGTGCTGGAGGAGATCTCCAAAGCAAGAAAGGCTATAGCGGCTCATTCTTCAGTGGTATCCTCACCACCCTCATTGCGACACCTTGTTCTGGACCATTCTTAGGAGCTGCGATGAGCTACACACTTGGACTACCTGCACTTGAAGCAATGCTCGTCTTCACAGTATTCGCTCTAGGTATTTCATTCCCATACATTGCATTGGCATTCATGCCTGCACTCATTAACAAACTCCCACGCCCAGGTGCATGGATGGAGGTGCTCAAAAAGTTCATGGCATTCCCTCTATTCGCCACGGCAGTATTCTTCCTCGGAACCTTCGGTGCACTCACGGGTGTAGACGGCATGTTCTGGCTTGCTATGGCCATGGTGCTGTTCGGCATGGCTGCATGGGCATACGGTACTTGGAGTGTTCCTTACATGAAGAAATCAAAACGCTACATCTGGGGCTTTGCTCTCCCGCTGGTGATAGTCATTACCGCTAGTTTCTTCACATACAGTGCTTGGAATAAAGAAGCAGATGTCAAAGAAGGTTGGCACGCAGGTGTTGTCGAACACCATTTGAGCAAAAAACGGATTGTCTGGGTCGATTACACGGCGGATTGGTGACTTATTTGTAAACTTAATGAGAAGCGTGTCTTCTCTGACTCAGATGTTATCAATCGACTAAAAGAACTTAATGTTGAGCCTGTCATTGTCGATATGACTGCTAGAGGTAAGGCTACAGGTGACGACCTAGCTCGTGCAGATCGTTCTACTATTCCAGTGAACCTCATCTATCCACCTAACTATTCAGCTGAAAAGGGAGGTATCCCAGCGATCCTACTCGAAGAAACAATCTCGCCACAGGACGCTCTAGACACCTTAGACATCATCGAGCAATTCGCAGCTAAAGCGAAGTAAGCTAAGTAAATCATTTTAAAAGCCACAGACTAAACTCTGTGGCTTTTTTGTTTCCCTCAACTGCTATTCTAAGCATTCCTTCAACACCTCCATGGATTTCACACCCATCACCTCGATACTTGCCCTACTAGCCTTCACGTCCATCCAGCAGACGGCAGCTTGCCCAAAAGCACCTTCCAGAGCCTACAAAAAGTAAGTCTGCGAACCCACATCAAACCTCTCCCCATCGGCTCAAAACCAACAATTACAGGGAAGATCATTTATTTTTCCGTAATAACTTAAAAACTCTCTTGACTACTTAGGCTCTGGTTACTATCACCCTGCTCCCAAGCACGAAACTTAAATTTCAAATTTTATGGCAACTAAAGAAGTAATTCTCCGCGAAAAGATCCACGGCCTCGGCGCTGAAGCTGATGTCGTTAAAGTAAAGGCAGGTTACGCACGTAACTTCCTCGTTCCTCAAGGCAAGGCTTTTGAAGCCACCAAGGACAACCTTCAGCAAATTGAAGATCTTAAAGCTGCTCGTGCTACACGTGAAGCTGAAGAACTCAAATCAGCAAACACATTTGCAACTGCAGTGAAGTCAATAAACGCTTCATTCACACTTGCTACAGGCCAAGACGACAAGGCTTTTGGATCAGTCACATCAATTGACATCCAGAAGAAACTTGAAGAGTCAGGCATCACTGTAGAACGCACAGCAATCCTTCTTAAGGCTCCTATCAAGAGCACTGGTAAGTTCGACGTTGAAATCGTTCTCCACCCTGAAGTAACTGTTAAGCTCAACGTGAACGTATCTGCTAAGCAAGACTAATTCACCTCGTCATTGGACGAAGCAATTTTTGAAAGGCGATCTCATTGAGGTCGCCTTTCTTGTGCCCGCTAGTGCCGCGGAAAGTCAAGATTTACAAAAACTCTCTCAAGGCAACCTTCAGGTGCTCAAGGTAAACCTCACGCGGTAGCTCATAACCCCCAAACTGTCGCAAGTGCTCAGTCATCCATTGAGTGTCGAGTAGCTCGAATTCGTTTTCACGTAAGAAATCAACCAAGTGCACCAACGCAATTTTACTCGCATCAGTCTTTTTACTGAACATACTTTCGCCGCAGAACACCTTGCCTAGTGCAACACCGTAAAGACCGCCTTGCAGACCATCTCCATCCCAGCACTCAACCGAGTGAGCAAAGCCCATCTCATACAAGCCTAGGTAACTTTGAAAAATAGCCTCGTCGATCCACGTTTCTTTACGATCTGCACACCCCTCCATAACTTCCTTAAATGCTGTGTCGAAACGCACCTCAAACGACTGCTTCTTCAATGCCTTCTTAAGACCTCGTGGAATATGAAAACGTTCATCTAACGGGATCACACCGCGATTCACTGGGGAAAACCAAAGGAGCTCACCGTCCTCAGCCATCGGGAACACCCCTTCGGCATAGGCACCAAGTAATATCTCTGGTCGAATCGATTCAGCCACAACGGTTAAATACTTTTTCCTGTGAGTCGTAAGAATGTATCGTCACTCACCTGACGTGCCGCACGAATCACTCTTCCTTCCATGGCCTTCACCTTCTTCATGCAGGCCTCACGTGACTCTTCACAATCAAATTCCATGCCAACCATTGAGCGACCAACACGCTCTCCTGAATAGGCATAGTTAAAGTAACACAGGCTAGCCACGTCCTTGACCTCGGTCATGAACTCAAAAAAGGCACCAGCTCGCTCAGGAAACTCGATATTGATAAACAAGGGATTCTGGAACAGATGGGGCGTGTAGTGGATGATACGATATCCCACCATGTCCTCAGTAGAAACATCGTGTGCTTCCACGCCGCGACTCGCTAATAGCTTATCTAGCTCCGCATATTCTTCCTTCGAACCAATCAAACCAATCACCGGATTCTGAACATCTGATTCAACACGTCCGTATTGCAGGTCGACTATACTAACACCTGCTGGAATTTCCTTCAGAAACTCGACGAGCGAGCCTTTTCCTTCAGGAATAGGAACACGTAAGAAACGGCGCTGCCGCGAGCCAATACCAGCTTTCTTGGCGATATTCGCTAACTGAGCAAAGTCCATGTTGGCACCGCACACCACTGTGAGCACTTTCTGACCTTTCTTAAGCTTCCCATTTTCATGGTCTTGCAAAATCGCAGCCAATCCCATGGCTCCACTAGGCTCAGGAATAGATCGGTTACTTTCCCAAAGGGTGCGCACTGCGTGGCAGACTTCATCGTTGGTCACCGTGACAAATTCATCGACCAGTTCCTTACATAAATCAAATGTGTTACTGCCCACCTTACGCACTGCTGTGCCATCACAGAAGACATCCACGTAGTCAAGATCAACTGGTCCGCCAGCTTCCACAGCAGCCTTCATAGATGCCTGATCCACGCCTTCCACGGCAATGATCTGAACATCCGGCCAGTAAGTCTTAAGCCACACTGCCACTGAAGAAATCAAGCCACCACCGCCAACGGCGATGTAGACGCGATCAAACGGCCCAACGCCGCTCATCACCACTTCGTCAGCAAGTGTCCCCTGCCCGCCCATCGTTTCAGGTGAATTGTAGGGATGAATGTAAACAGCTCCTGCTTCGTCACAATACTGAGTAGCTGCAATTCCAGCGTCGTCATATGTATCACCAACAAGGCGGATCTCTACGTTGTCGCCGCCATGACGCATCACTTCGTTCTGCTTCACCTCTGGCGTCGAACGTGGCATGAAGATTATCGCATGGCAGCCCAAGGCCTTCGCAGCAAGCGCAATCCCTTGAGCATGATTCCCTGCTGATGCAGCAACGATTCCTTTGCTGCGCTCTTGCTCGGACAGGATTGCCATCGCGTTGTAGGCACCACGCCACTTAAAGGCCTTGATCGGCCCCAAGTCTTCACGCTTCACCCACACCTCAGCATCAACATTCGCTAATGGTAGTTGCTCTAAAGGCGTAATATCCCCCACCGCATACACACGTTGACGAGCCATGAGGATTTCTTGGAAAATACGTTCTTTAGTCATAAATAGGATGAAT
>CAXMOB010000180.1:0-2041 GCA_964194815.1 Vicinamibacteria bacterium
GCAGTAGGAAGGTGACTGCATGCACGCCACAAGCATTGATGTGCGCGCCACCCATGTAAGGGAACGATATTTTTAGACCGCGTTGACTCCACCCTCCATTATACATCGTCCGCTTTGAATAGTCAGTCATTAGTTCTATCAGATGCATCACTGACTTATCACCAGTTCGTAAATAGTATTCGCACACAGCAGGGCCAGTGTATCCTATCATCCATGTGTAATAACCATCACTGGTCATTTCCTTTACATCCTTATGCTTTTCAACCGCGTTCTTTATCCAAGCACGGGCAACTTCTAGGTCTTTCTCCTCACCCGTTGAAAGCATGAAGAGCAGCTCTATCCCGTTGAGCCCTGGTCCACTGAACTTTCCATTCTTTGCTAAATGATCCGCAAGCTTACGCACGATCTTATCTGACTTCGGGCAGTCTAGCGGCCAAGTTTTGCTATACGCTCCAAGCACAGGGATTTGAACCAGTACGGTTTTTGGTGCATCCTTCAGCTTGAACTTCATCTGCCCATCAGCAGCTTCCGCCTTAGCGATCATATTCCCCATCCACATACGCGGGTCGATATCCTTCAAAACTTCACCATTAATAGATTCAATGATCTGCCCCTTTTTTAATTTCCCGTCAGCAGGAGAGCCCTTCTCAACATTACGGATCTTCATCGTAAACCCTGGCTTAACCAAATCAATACCAATACCTACAGGCCCAAAACGCGTGACTGTGTAATCACGATTCTCAACAGGATGAGGATTAAAAAGAGGGTAAACTTTATAGTAGGATGACCCCTTAACGACGCCAGTTAGCTTTTCACCAGCTTTTGCCGGAGTCACTCCGAGCATGGTCATTAAAAATAATGCAAGTAAGTAGAAAGTGTTCTGTTTTATCATAATGGTGAAGTGATCGTTTTTATTAATCACGGCAAAGTGTCGGAGTATCCCTGCTTTAAGTAAAGGCCTAATGCACAAATCTAGCTATCGTGATAACCGCTCAAAAGAGATCCTTGCTACCTGACCCTTGTCTGGCGTGTTGAGCCATTGAACGATGACACCGAAGAGTGTCGGTTTCGCTACAATAAATAATTGACCTCTGCTTGCCTGCTTTATATAAATGCAACATAGCTAAGCACGAGTAAACTCGCATTTATTATGAAATTAAACAAATCAATTAAAATACTCCTGCCCCTCGTAGCGTTCGCCCTCACGGCTGCTACCACCAAGGCCGCGACAATCGTTTACAATGGCGGCTCCTTATACGGGGGTTACGCAGCGGATAGCCCATTTGCCAGCACTTTCGGAGCGCTCTCCTTACTGGACGGTGCTGGAACTCCTGCTGAAACTACCTCAGTCTACGATTTTCGCGGACTTGCCTCCAGCGTAACCTCCAACACAACCTACTTCTTCCTTGAAGACTGGCAGGATGGACAAAGCGACTCCGTTGGATTAACCATCACCGGCAACCAGCAGGCACGAACTAATAACGGGCGGAATGGTTCTCAAAACTCGGGAGCCAACACCGATAGCGTAGCTGAGGATCAGACCGCGACCTTCGGCAGCTTTGGAGCAGGTTCACTCCGTTTCAACGATACTACCACACATACCTACACCTTCAATGCTGCCGACCTTGGCGGCCTACTACCCACTTATGTCGGCTTTGTATTAAGTGAACCCGTTAGGCATGTAACTAGTTTCATCGCTTATGACTCGCTCGGACAGGCAATCACAGGAGCAACGATTGCGAATTCCGTTAATCTTACTCAAGACGAGTTCTATGGCTTCCAGACCGATGTTGGTATCGCCTACGTCGAGATTGCGGTATCAGGCGGTGGCGAGTTAGACCACTTCCAATATGGAACGGTCGTTGCCGTCCCAGAGCCTTCATCGACAGCTCTTCTCAGTCTCGGTGGACTGGCACTCATCTTACGTCGTCGTAGGTAATCTGACTCAGGAACTAATACCATTCTGAGAAACAAAAGAGTGGTATAAACATTCTTTCAGCTTCATTCTTCATCAAGCCCGACCTTGGTTACGTTCTTCGGA
>CAXMOB010000181.1:0-3222 GCA_964194815.1 Vicinamibacteria bacterium
ATTGGGCGAAGGTACTCGCTGTATTCATCTGCAATCAGTGTTTTTCTTCAGTCACGATGCCCGCATCGCTCCTTTATCAAGCCTCGATTCTAAAAGAATATAGCTTCGCATAAGTCTCTTTTGAAACTTTAAATGGTATAAATAGAGAGGTGGGGTGTTTTATTGAGCTTGATGTAATGGATTGAAAAGAGGGGCTACCTTTTGTATTTTTGGCTGAGCTGTTGGGCGCAGTTGACTTGTTGTTTGGTTTCGAGGCAGCACTTGCGTTTCGAGCGAATCCAGTCGACCGGGTTGGTGCCTTTGGGGATGAATCCAGCCTTGGCACACCAAGCGACGATGAACTGGCCGGTTCTTCCGCAGCCCGCGACGCAGTGGATGACGACTGACTCGCCAGCCTTGTGGTGCTGATCCATGATCTCGATGAATCGGTCGATCTGGGCTTCGCTGGGGACGCCGTAGTCGGGCACGTTGATGTGGTAGTAGCTAAATTGTTTTGGAACGTCTTTACGGTTGTCGAATTCGCAGCAATTGACCACAGCGCCGATGTTCTTTTCTTGGTAGATGTCGAACACATAGGGATCGGGCCACCAGGAGGCAGCGATGACACCCTCGACGATCCAGGTGAACGCTTCGGTTCTTTCAGGTTGTCCTTTTTCTGGCCAATACCAAGGTCGCACAAGTTTAGACATAGAAGCTTTTAGATGATTCACTGCAATAAGGCAACCTCAACAGCGTGGAGCAAAGTATTTCCCTCAGTAAAATTATTACTCTCTTCGTGTTCAATGCCCCGTAGCTTGCTGCGAGGTTGTTTTACTTTACCAACTTTGCATATAACTATTCACATGGATAATTTTTTTGGTAGTCCAGTTAATGAAGAACTCATTTAGGCGTAGTCCATCGGCAATAGTGACCTTTGTGCAAAAACGAGGGGAACTGAGTGATAGTGCTTTCAGATCTTTTGGTTTCCATTGTC
The DNA here is from genome assembly GCA_964194815.1 of Vicinamibacteria bacterium. Taxonomy (GTDB): domain Bacteria; phylum Verrucomicrobiota; class Verrucomicrobiia; order Verrucomicrobiales; family Akkermansiaceae; genus Rubritalea. The sequence continues at coordinate 974 of CAXMOB010000181.1, forward strand.
TAATAGTGGATCCTGGTATAGAGCTGGGAGCTGGGACTGTCGGAGTGAGAGACTGCTTCATAGTTGATATTTGAAACCAGATGTCTTTTCCTTTGTGGTTGATCCCTAGCTTGTCACTGGCTTTCACAGCGATGGCGTAGGCCTCGTGTTTTGTCAGTTTAATGGGATGCAGATCAAGGTAGTCATTGATGTTCTTTTGATCAGCGGGCCCGCATCCTCTGCTAGCACTTAATTCCCATAGGAAGTATCTCTCACGTTTGTCATGCTTAAGAGATGTACGTCCAAGCTCTGGGAATTGCACTCCATGGACAGTGTTTAACCAATAACATTCTTCTTCAGCAAATGTTCTAGTTAGACCGTCTCCATCATGTCTGAAGCTCACTTTACCTAGTGGATCATCCTCGAAAACTACCTTGTATATTTTGGTAGCATAGGCTTGAAATTTCTCTTTTGTCGTTTGCTCGTCTCCTTTTAGCGGGGCTGTGTTTTGAGCAAAAGAAAAGTAGGAAATAGCCCCATCTTCGGCAAATACTACATAGATGCGGCATTGCTCATTTGTCCCGTGGAGGAGTAGCTCTGCTTCAGTTCCCGTATACGGTTCGATTTCAATATTCGGCAGAGGCAAATTTGTCAGCTGCTTGGTGATAGCTTTGATTTTTCGTAGTGCCTTATTGGCTTTGATTTTATCGACCTTTTTTACAGGTTCGGCTTTCGGTGGCTCTATAACATGCTTTAGTTCAGGCATCGGTTCTAGTTCATTAAGTTGAACGGTTTTGTATGCCTTGTGTTGCCTCACCTGTTCGATTGTCATCCGAGGTGCTTCTTCTGCTAATGCGATTGAGCAGAGTAGGGAGTATGCGAATATAAAATACTTCATCAAGATGAGAGTAGCATCATCTGACGCCATTTGTGTAAAAAGTTGGTAAAATGAAAAGAGTCATCCTACTTAGACATTACTGCTCGATTCACTGATTTAGAGCTATGCTATAGATCTGAAGCGTGGTGGTTATTTCAGCCCAATAGAAAGCTACTAAGAAGTAGAGGAATGGTGGCTTGTAGTCGAACTCTGGACCATAATTGGATTGACTTCCCTCTGTCCTGCTAGCTTATGGGGCTATGAAAATCATCATCAGAAACCTCTCCCGTGGCACGACAGAAGCTGAACTGAAAGAGCTCTTCGTCAAGTTTGGTGAGGTGAAGTCATGTGATCTAGTGATGGATAAAGCTACAGGAAGCTCAAAGGGCTTTGGTTTTGTGGAGATGGCCAATGACAAGCATGGGAAGTATGCGATCAAGCACCTGAATGACAAGACCATCGCGGGTAGCCGTATCCGCGTGAAGGTGGCTGAAGAGAAGTAGAAAGCTCGCTCGCAAAGGGCAGTGATCTATTCATAGTTCTCCTGTCTGTTGCTTGTTCAGTGGCTCAACTCTCCCTTTTAATAAGGGCTTCTCGGACGAGGTGCACACGCTCAGTTTTATCGATGACGCAAGTGATTGCGAGCTCTTCACTCAAGCTGAATCATCATTGAAAAAATACCCGCTGTATCCATCGCGATTCAGTGGATTTTTCTTTGTAAAAACTCAAAAACATTTTGAACTACGACTCGCCGCATCAAAACAAAATATTTCCGTAACTTTTATCATCCTTGCTCTGTATCCATAATAGAGCTACATGCATAATATTGAGTGCTCGTGTTGAGATCGACAATAGTATATTTTAAAATTCACGAAGCTGACCGTTACCTATGTTCGCCAATTTACCAAATCATTACTCTCTTATCGGAGCCTCGCTCGTTTTCTTACTGGCATCTTGCAGTGAGAAACAGTTATCCAAAGTCCCACGTGGATCTGAAGCGACTGAGGTGGCTGTAGTGCACCACCAGAAGCTCGATTACAACCGGGACATTCAGCCAATCCTGTCCAACTATTGCTACCATTGCCATGGGCCAGACACTGCTAGCCGTCAGCCGAAGTCTGATCCTCTGAGACTGGATTTACGTGATCAGGCATTAGTCTATACAAATGACATAGGGAGGAAAGCCATTGTCCCAGGAAAGCCTGACGAAAGTGAGCTTGTCAGGCGGATTGAATCTCATGATCCAGACCTCATGATGCCGCAGGATAAGGAAAAGCTGCTGAATAAGGATCAAATTGCCTTGTTAAGGAGATGGATCGAAGAAGGAGCGGAGTTTCGTGATCATTGGGCATTTGAGGAGCCAGTGAAAAGTCCGATACCAGAGGTTTCTGAT
>CAXMOB010000182.1:0-3358 GCA_964194815.1 Vicinamibacteria bacterium
GCGTCGCGTTCTGGAGGTTTGGCAGAAACAACCGTCGATGGAGTGACTGGCTTCTTGCATGAACCTGGGGATGTGCAACAATTGGCAGATCAGATTGTGGCGTATGAGCAGATGTCGGCTGAACAACGTCAACAGATAGGGGGGGCGGCTCGTGCACGCGTGCTGACGGAAGCTTCTCCTGAGAAGTGGAAACAATCATTTACAAAAATTGTGGATGGAGTAATCAACAAGTAAGATTCTTGCGTCTGGTCAGAGGCTGAATGAATGAGAAGGAAGCAAAGATGAAGAACGTAATAATAAAATGTTTAAGAAAGTACGCGGGTAGATTTTTATATGCCAAACGCTTACCTAATGATTTCGGCAACGTGAAAATACTTGTGACTTGCCGTTCTGATATCCGCCTTTTACGCCCAGGATTAGAGCATTGTCTCGGTGATCTATTTACTGTGCTGAGAAAGTATGTAAAGAAGGATGATGTAGTGTGGGATGTTGGGAGCAATTTGGGTGTGTTAGCATTTGGTGCCAGTCAGTTGGTTGGAAAAAAAGGAGCTGTATACTCGGTTGAAGCCGATCCTAAATATGCGGATATTCAAACTGAAACTATTCGCAAATATCTGGGGTCTGATTCTAAGGTGGTTGTTTTATGTGCGGCTGCGGCCGATAAAGTTGGAGTCCTAGACTTTGTTATTCCTAAAAAGGGGCATTCTAGAAACCATTTAGCTGCGGTCGCAGGCAATAGTGCAGGAGAGATGGAGATGTTGAAGCAGGTTGTAACGCTTCCGTTGGACTTTCTTTTAGATGAGTGGCGTGCACCAGACTTCATTAAAATCGATGTTGAGGGCGCTGAGTTGATGCTTTTAGAGGGAGCACATAAGTTGTTCGAAACAAGTAGACCAATATGTTATATCGAGTGTTCATCCCAAAATTCAGAAGAGCTGACGGCATATTTCAAGGCCAAAAATTATCGACTATTTTCTATAGATTTGGATGGTGTAGAGGTTGAGCTTCAACAAGCAAAATTTAATTCAATAGCTAAGCCAGAAGAGCTTTGCGTGACTGATAAGTAAATATGATCGATTCATTACAGACACTCTTTTTTAAGAACCGTAGGATAGCTGTTGCTGTTTGGACGTCTATTTTGGTATTCGCTCTACTCTATGTCTTTGTGCCATTTAGTTCGGGTTATGGGACAGTGCGAGTGCCGATTGGTAATTCGGTGATTCATGGCTACACTAAGCTTGAAAATGGTGAGTGGGGCTTTGGGTTTGTGGTGCTGCCGGTGGCCTTGGTGATGTTGTGGCTGACGCGGGAGCGGTTTAAGGGAATTGAAGTGAAGCCGGCGTGGTCGGGTATGGCGATCATTGTGTTTGCGCTGATGTGCTACATGGCGGGGTTCAAGGCGAATGAGAAATACATCGGCTATTTTTCTGGGCACATGTTGATTGCGGGTATGATTGTTTGGTTTTTGGGCTGGAAGTATTTTCTGCAAGCGTTTTGGCTGTGGGTGTTTGCAGGCATGATGTGGCCGTTGATTCCCTTGGTCGATATCATTTCGTTCCCACTCCGTAAGGTGGCGACCGAGACCACGGTGTTCTTGTGGAACCTGTTTGGCGGTGAGGCGATCCGAAATGGCACGTCGATCGTTTCGGCTGGAGCTGAGGGAGTTTCTGAGGGCGAGCGCTATAGTTTACAGATCGCTGCGGCTTGTAGTGGCATGCGTTCCTTGTTTGCCTTGTTAATGATCAGCCTGATCTTTGCCTATGTCGGCGTGAAGAAGGGATGGCACCGCATGGTGGTGGTAGCAGCAATGCTGCCAGTGGCGGTGGCGGGCAATGTGGTGAGAGTCATGTTATTGCTCGGTGGCACGATTTGGTGGGGCAATGACTTTGCGGTGGGGACTGATGCTGAGCCGTCTGGCTACCATCTAGGCGCTGGTTTTGTGGTGTATTTTATCGCCTTGTTTTGTATGTTTATTCTGGTTGCTGTGTTGAATGGCGGCTTCAAGAAGCTGTATAAACGGAAGAAGGTGGTGGTGAGGAGGAGCGGAGCTCCGGGGGAAGGAGAAAGTTGAAAGGAGAAAGTTAAAAGGATAAAGGTGAAAGGGGGGCGCTTCGCTGAGGATAAAGATGAAAGGAAAAAGGATAAAGGGCTGGGGATGATATGAATTTAAACCACGAATGGACACGAATGCTCCCAATGATGAGAAATAAGGTAAGGGAGCTGGGCTAGACGTAAGGGAACAGACCACAGAATTGAATGAAAGGCACTGAAGTCACAGAAAGACAATATATAATGATGATGGTGATGAAGAGAACATATTTAAAACTGAAAACTGGGAGCTGTCCCGCTACGCACAACTTGCCGCTCTGTAATAAATGAAATCTATCTATACACGTTCTGGAATTCTTCTGGGCCTTGCCATTACGGTGGCGGTGTTCTGCTTTATTTTGCCGTCGGCCAAGGTATCGAACGAGACAGGAGTGGTGTTGAACCTTCCTGCGGAGATCCCTGGGCTGAAGTCGGAGCTGATTGAAATGTCGGCCAAGGAGAGGGAATGGCTGCCTGATACGACTCGCTACATCAAGCGGACGTATTATCCTGAAGGTGCCCAGCCGAGTGGCTTTCACAGCGTCAACGTCAGCCTGATTGTCAGTGGTGGCGATGAACGTAGTTTACACAGACCTTCGGTCTGTATGGATGGCCAAGGGTGGTCGATCCCAAGCAAGACGGTGAGGACATTGGAAGTCGATGGCAAGCAGGTGGAGATCATGGACCTTTACCTCAAGCGGGTGAGCAATGGGCAAATGATCGAGGCGCATTATTATTTTTTCTGGGTCGGACGGGGCATCAGCACGCCATCGTATGCCAAGATGAAGGGAATCAGCCTATGGGACAATTTTTCTAAGAATGTGAATCATCGCTGGGCGTATCCTGGTGTGTTTCTTTATGTAAATCCCGGAGCTGAGGATCCACAGGGCAATGCCTGGGCGAGAGCTCAGCATGTGCTGAAGCACACGATTCCCCATTTTCATAAGGGCTTTGGGGCGGAGGAAGAAGGGTAGCGCTTCGCTGAGGAAAAAGGGGGACCCTGCGGGAGTTTTCAGTGCTCAGTTGGCAGTTTTCAGTTGCTCCGTTCTTTGCTACTCACTCCTTAATTCTTACTACTGCTCGAAGAGCTCGGGTTGATCATTTTTGACAGAATTTATAGAATTTGCAGAATGCTCGGGTCGATATGGGCTAATCTTTACTACTCTCTACTTTGCTACTCTCTACTTTGCTACTCCCTACTTTGCTACTCCCTACTTTGCTACTCCCTACTTTGCTACTCCCTACTTTACTACTCTCTACTTTGCTACTC
>CAXMOB010000183.1:0-12768 GCA_964194815.1 Vicinamibacteria bacterium
TTCTTGGCTACTTTTTTAGCAGGCTTCTTTTTGACAACCTTCTTGGCTACTTTTTTAGCAGGCTTCTTTTTGATAACCTTCTTGGCTACTTTTTTAGCAGGCTTCTTTTTGACAACCTTCTTGACCACTTTTTTAGCAGGCTTCTTTTTGACAACCTTCTTGGCTACTTTTTTAGCAGGCTTCTTTTTGATAACCTTCTTGGCTACTTTTTTAGCAGGCTTCTTTTTGATAACCTTCTTAGCAGGAGCTTTCGCAGCCTTCTTGGTTGGTTTCTTAGCAGCTTTTTTAGCTGCGGGCTTTTTAGCAGCCTTTTTAACAACCTTTTTTACGGGTGGCTTTTTAGCAGCTTTTTTTTGCGTAGTTTTTTTAATGGCCATGGCTGTGTGTATTTTTGTTGGGCTCACATGAGGTGAACGTAGACTCGAAAGTTGTGTTGTTTTTTTGGTCTACCCAGTCAATGTGTTAGGTTGTATAAGGATTACAACAAATCAAATCTACTGGCTATACTGATTCAACCCTTGTTAGGTTAATCGCGTCAAGTGGAAAGTTAATATTTCTTAACAAAATGCAAAAAAAACACTCGGTAGGGCGATATAATGACACATGTTAGAGGTCTGTTAATATTAAAAACTACTGTTAGATTAGCGTTTTGTGCCGACGAACTTTTTTAGTGAACCGTGAAAGATAATCTTTCCTTGAGGTGATAGGTGCACAATGATGGGCGATTTTTTGATACGGAATGTTCCCACCAATGATTGCTTAACTATCTCTTTTGTCCAGTGATCAGCATTATTTTGTTTTACCTTTTTGAGATAGTCGGTGCTGTCTTCTGATGCATCTGGGTTAGTTTCAATATTGTATTGAAGATGCAGCCATTTGTTTTTTTTGCAGAGAGCATGGAGTGATACAATTTGATCACTTTCTGCAACAGCTCCTCTACTCCAAGGATTGTAGAAATAGATCACCAATCCATTGTGTCCTTTGACGAGTTCTTTAAAGGTGTTTGTTTCACCTGAGAGTTGGTCGAGAAACAGATGCTGCAGAGGGAGTGTGTATGTCTCCTTAAGTTTTGAAATTTTAAAGCGTTCAATACTTTTTTCAAGAACAGGTGCTATTCCTGGGGAGAGCCAGAAGGCTTGTTTAAGGTGTTGTTGAAAAGCATCGTGCTGTTTTTTTTGCAGAGCACTCATTCCTTTGATGAATTCCTGCACAGCAAGAAAGTCATCTTTACTTGCAAAAATTGCGGATCCACTGGTCTTGAATAATGGTGCGAGTTTGTTGACTCTTGGAAGCAGCGATGCAATGAGGACGTCATTGTTGGCGTCTACAGCAAAGAGGAACTCGGCTTCAAAAATTTGTTGAGGGGGAAGCTTCGCTTTCTTCGCCTTGTTGAGAAGAACTGCGAACTCTTTAGGTTCTCTACTTAAGAACAGTTGCTCTGTTAATTTAGAGTTGTCGGGGGTGGGGAGAGCCTGAGCGACAACTGGCTGACTTGATAAAATAAGACAAGTGAGTAAGCCAAGCTTTAGCGTGGATGAAATCATCGCTCAAGTAGTGACAGAGAGTTACTTCTGTGGGATGAGAACCTTCTGACCAATTTGAATGGTATTAGAAGAGAGGTTATTCGCACTGAGAATTTCGTATTGGCTTACACCGTATTTTTTAGCAAGTCCCCAGATGGTGTCACCAGCTACTACCACGTGTGTGATCATAGCTCCAGTGAATGGAGCTACTTGTCCATTGGCTGGGATGTTCATCATTGGGCCACCAACAACTGGAGATGGGTTGCCGCCTGGGATTGGTGGGAGTGGCTGCATTGGTGCACCTCCTTGAGGGACCGCGAACGGGTTTGCTCCATCAGTAGGTGATTGTGGTGCACCGTATGGGTTGTTTACGAGAGATTGAGCCTTTGCCTTTTGTTCCTGTTTATAGGCACGGTATCCCGGGTCCATGGCACATGAGGATAAGAAAGCGACTGAAGCAAGACTGAGGAGAGCAATTGTTTTTTTCATAAGATTTTGCGGTGTTTATATAGTGCTAATAAAATAGCACTTATATTCTTTCAACGATGTCACTGTAGGTTTTCTTTCAGGTCAATGCGAGAATTTACAAAAACTTAAGAAATCTTAAATTTTATAGAACTTCTTTGCTGTTTGCGTAGTGTGACTGGCAAAGGAGTCGAATGTTTCGCCTCTAGCGTCGGCAAGGTGATGGGCGGTGAGAGTTGTGAATGCGGGTTCGCATCGCTGTCCTCGATGTGGCGTTGGAGCAAGATAAGGAGAATCAGTTTCCACCATAAATGAACCTGCAGGAACTGCGATGGCTGCTGCGATACAGTCCTTGGCGCTTTTAAAGGTGCTGATGCCAGTGAAGGAAATTAGACCGCCTAGTTCGAAAATGCGTTTAGCGTTTTCGATAGGTCCAAGGAAGCAATGAAACACTGCCTGCACTTTGTCGGCATAGCGCGCATAGATGTCGAGGCAATCGGTGAGGGATTGCTTACCGGATTTATCACGTGTGTGGATGACGATGTTCTTGCCTAATTCGGCGGCCATTTCGAAATGTTGTTCTAAGAAATCACGTTGGCGTTGATGGTAGTCTTCATTAGTCCACCCTTCGGGTGCCGGGTGGAAGTAGTCTAATCCTGTTTCGCCAATGGCGACGCATCTTGGATGCATGGCGAAGGTGCGTAGTGCTGTGAGGTAGTCATCGGGAGTTTCATGCACGTCACAGGGGTGAATGCCAATGGCTGCCCAAACTGATGGGAATGATTCTGCAATTTCTAAATGCTTTGGAGCATCTTCGAGATTGGTCGCAAGCGTTACCATTTGAGTGACACCGGCTTCAATGGCTCGGTCGACTAGTCCCGCAATTTCTTCACGTTGGAATTTATAACTGACGAGATGGCAGTGAGAATCAATGATCATAGTTGGTGAGCGTCGATGTGTGGTTCGTCTTCTAGTGTGTCAGGTTGTTCCGGCTTGTAAGTTTTCGCGTAGAGGCGAGCTACCGGAATGAAGACGAGTGCAGCTAGGAACATGATGCCAGTGAATAACCAGAAATGGTTAGCTCCTTCAACTTTAGCGATGTTACCACATGAGTAGGTAAGGGTGAAGTTCTCACGTTGATCTGGGTTTTTCTCACCTTCATTGTTTGTGTCTGAATAATTCAGTTTTTTCATTCGTTTTTCGAGCCACGACTTCTTTGGTTTTTCGCCTTTTGCCAGAGCTTCTTTTTTTAGTTCCGCCTCTTCCGCTTTTTCGGCTCTGATAAGAGGTGAGCTAAATTTCAAGGTGAGGATCGAGTCCCATTGAGTTTTATCAAGTTGATCTATTCCTTTTGATCGCACTCGAGCTTCGCTGCCGTTGATGAGTTTGTATTCGATCTGGTGGCCCCATTGATCGGTGTTGCCTTGGATGATATCTTGTCCAGTTGAACTGAGAGGCAGTTTATTATTTTTGTTGGTCCAATCTTGGATCAACACCGCTGCGGTATTTAGTTGAGTCTGCGATGGTATTTCACGTCTTTGAACTGTTCCATTACTATTGAATAACACATTTATTACAGGATTTTTATCGCTATCTAAAATCTGGATGTATTTTGCATCAGCGTCAGTTTTTTTCTTTTCATGATAGAGAGCGATTTCATTTTTGTGAGGAGATGGCGAGTAGATTATTTTATTAATTCCAAGGTTGATGAAGTTACCTAATGCGACGGTGACGAGGAAGATCGACATGATCGCTGACTTCATTGATTTTGGTGACTGAGTGTAGGCAAACTCTAAACAGACAATGGAGACCATGATCTCTGCAGATGTGATGAGTAGGTATGCAACGAACTGCCAAGTTACATGCGGAGTTTGACCACCTTCAATCATGGTTTGGATATAGGCACTGACTCCGAATGCTAAGGCTGTGATGAATAAACCAATGTTCATTTTCTTGAGGGCCGTCAAGTTTGTGAACCTAGCGAGGAATGGGTAGATAACGTAAGTAAATAGAGGTATGAGAACGAGGATGAGGAAGGGATTCACAAATTGGATTTGAGATGGAGAGAGAGTAAAGCCAAAGACTTCACGATCCATGTCTTGGGATTGGTGGATCCAAGTGGTGGCAGTTTGATCGAACAGAGCCCAGAAAATAGGGATGAAGATGAAAATGGAAGACAGCTTTAATAAAGTCATGACGCCTTTGCCACTGAATATTTCAGTGACAAATTTTCTGCCAGGTGCAGGGACGTGGATAAATTTTCCGCGGCCTGTCCAGAATACAAAAGTAGCGAGAGCCATTAAAACGCCAGGCACACCAAATGCAATGTGAGGGCCAAAGTGTTCAAGTAAGTATGGGATCAATAGGGTTGCAACAACGGCTCCTAGGTTGATAGAAAAATAGAACCAATTGAAAACGGTAGAGAGCCTGTTTTGGTTGTTTGGGCCGAACTGATCTCCGACATGAGCCGATACACAGGGCTTTATGCCACCAGCACCTAGGGCTATAAGCATGAGGCCAAGCAGAAGCCAAGTGGAGGCTCCTCCTGCAATTCCCATGAAAGCTAGAGCCAAGTGACCCAAGCAATAGACCACTGAAAGATACATGATAGTTTTGTATTTACCCCACCATAGATCTGCGATAATCGCACCAAGAACAGGAGTTAAGTAGACGGCGATGTTAAACATGTAGACCATGTCACTAGCTTCATTCTTGGAATAAGCATCGGTGACCTCTGAACCCATGAGGTGAAGGTATTGGGCGATGAAGACAACGAGAATGGTCTTCATTCCATAGAAGGAAAATCGTTCGGCAGCCTCGTTGCCAATGATGTAGGGAATGCCGGTCGGCATTTTTGAGGTGTCAGATGGTTCTGTGCGGTGGCTCATGGTTAAGACTGAGTGATGAGTTGAGTGAGTTGTTGCATGGTGTCAGCAATTGCATTTGCACCAGAGGCGATGAGTTGTGGTTGGTCATGGTATCCCCAAGTGACAGCGATACTCGGAGTGCCTGCTGCTTTCGCAGTTTCGATATCGATAGTCGAGTCTCCTACGAATACGGTGTCGGAAGCTGAAGTGTTCAACTTTTCTATACAAAGTAAGGTGCCGTCCGGAGCTGGCTTTTTGGTGATACCTTCCTGTTGGCCCATCACTTCATCGAATGTTGTGTTTGGGAATAATCCGTGAACAATGTCGACAGTGAAGCTGTGAGGTTTATTTGAAAGGATAGCGAGGCGGATGTCAGCCTCTTGGCAAGCAGTGAAGAGGGCGTGCACTCCATCGAAGACTAGAGTTCCGGTTTTCCATTCTTCTGCGTAATATTTTTTAAAACCAGCTTCGAGTGAGTCAAGGACCTCGCTGGGTTGATCTGGGATGGCACGTTGGCAAAGAGCCCTTGAACCATCGCCGATGAAGGTGCGGATGGTCTCGGTTGGATAGGTATTTCGACCCTGTTCTTGAAGAGCTAGGTTGAGGGCACTAGCGATGCCGGGAAGCGATTCAACTAAAGTGCCGTCGAGATCAAAGATTACTGCTTTATAGGCCATGACTGAGCCCTCTTAAAGGAAATCGAAGGGGGTAGCGAACTAAATTTTCCCGTATTCCCTGAATGAATAGTATGGAAGTTGATTGCCGCTAGGGCTACCGACGATGAGATGATCATGGAGTTTGATCTGCATTAGATCGCAAGCTTTGACTAAAGTCTTGGTGACGGAATTGTCCGCCTGGCTGGGGGTGGGGTCGCCACTTGGATGGTTGTGAACTAGGATTAGACCGGCTGCTTGATGGCTAATGGCATGATGCAGAACATCACGCGGGTGGCAGATCGTTTGATTCACAGTTCCTTTTGAAATCTCTACCACTTTGATGCATTGCATCTTTGTGTCGACAAGAATAGCGCGTAGGCTTTCTTGAGTGAGGCCTAGGAACATCGGGTGCATGAAGTCGTAGATTTGCTGAGGGCTTTTGAGGGCGGTGCGATGGATTGCTTGTTTGGCAACACGTCCACCCATTTCGAATGCCGCTGCTAACAGTGTACTCTTGGCGGGTCCTAGTCCTTTTTCTTTGGCTAATTCTTTGATGGTAAGTTTTGCTAGGTTGGCAAGGTTGCCATTCTTTTGGAGAATCCGTTGGCCAACGTCGATTGCATTTTCACCAGGTAAGCCAGTGCCAATGAAAAGAGCGAGAAGTTCGGCATCAGATAAGTGGTCAATGCCATGTTGTTGAGCCTTCTCGCGTGGTCTGGCGTCCTGTGGGAGATCCTGGATACGCTTATCTGGGAGAGTGGAATTCATGTAGATATACGAGTTGTTATTTGCTTAGTGAGGCCATTTCTGCTTCTGCGAGGACTTCGTCATCGAGATAAGCTTCTTCGATAATTTCTTGAGCCCAAGAGTGGTCTTGTGCAATCCATTGAAGAATACGCACAGTCATCAACTGAACTTGTGGTAGCTCGGACCAAATGAGCTCACTTAGGTGACGCCATTGCTCAGCTACCAAGTTTTTCGTTGGGTTTTCTAATTGCTCGATGGTGGCTTCTGAAAGAAAGAGGCAGCGGTCGAATTCTGGTTCGGCTGGCTCTGGAGGTATTTCATAAATTTTGAGAGCTACGTTGGCTTCGCCTGATAGCTCGCACCTTGCTTTCGAACGTCGTGCTAGATCTTTGCCGAAAAGTGAAAGTGTTTCGAGCCGAGCTTGGTTGGCGTCGTATCCTTTAGCCATGGAGATGTTATAGTTTGAACGGGTGGTGAATGCAGTTAGTTACTCACCTGTCTCAGCTTGGCGTGCACCGAGCTTGTCGTTGAGGTAGAGTAAGCCTGCTGTTTCGTTGCCAATGCGTTCGAGAAGAGCGATGATGTCCTCCATGCTTTTTTCTTCTTCGACTTGTTCATCGAGAAACCACTGGAGGTGGCTTTTGGTAGCGTGATCATTCAATCTCAAGGATATTTCATAGAGGTTGTTGATGGAGCTGGTGTTGTCGACCTCTGTGTCCAATGCTTTTTCAAAGGCTTCGAGCGGGGTGGTGAAGTTTGACTGTGGGGCAGGGATGGCATCGAGTCTGACTGCACCGCCACGATCTTGTAAGTAATTCAATAGCTTCATCGCATGAACTTGTTCTTCGTCATGCTGCATCATCATCCATTTTGAAAAGCCATCGAGATTCTGGGTGTCGAAGTAGTTAGACATCCCTAGGTAATTGTAGGAAGCAGTTAGCTCTTGGTTGATCTGAGCATTGATAGCCTCTTCGAGTTCTTTATGGATCATGATAGTTGGTAAGTTGATACGCTGCTGATATTGAGAAACGCTATGGCCTGAATATACTGAGCTAATTGATCTTGTCCAAAGAATTTTGTAAGAGTCTGATTCTCTAGGCAAGCTCAATTTGCTTTTCTTTCCTGCGTCAGCACCGCTAGTTGCAGGAGGTTACCTCTATAAGATAAGACGCGCGGTTAAACTAGTCATGGTATGATTATCTAGTGGAGGAATGAAACAGGTAAAATTTCGATGAGTCAGTTTGGTGAGATAGGATTTAATATTGAAGTGGAGTCGTCTCAGTCGATGAGCTCGGAGATGCTAGCCTATCTATAGTAAGTCAGAGAAATGATTGAGATCATTGGGTGAATCATTGGGGTGCACAACTTTTTGGGCGTTGTGAATAAGTTGTGGAAAGTTGTTCAAAGGTTCAATGTCAAGAGAGCTAGTTGTTATTCACAATTGTTCCCTAACTATTCACACCTTGTTGTAAGTTGTTGATGATAAGTGTGTAGTTTTTGTGATCGAGGGGAATTAGAGCCCTTGCAAATGTTGTTGAGATCCACATCAATTGATTGTGAATAACTTGTGAAATACTGCGGAAACGCTTGATGAACGGTCGTTTGCCGGCCTTGGCTGAACTGAAATTGCTATTCAATGATACACGGCACGAGGATTCCGTCTTTCATGCCGTGGATTTTCTTTTTATCCGCCGGGACGATGGTGGCTAAGGCTCCACCTAAACTTGTTTGTCCCTCGTTATCGGTGAAGTAATACGGGCAGAGGCGCACGCGACCGAGCATGATTTTAGTTTCACCAGTGGTAGGATCGAAGTATGGATGTTCGACCAGTCGACCATGGGCAAATTCTTGCACTACCCATGGTTCAGTGGTGAAGTGAGTAGTGGCATGCTGCATAGCCTCTTGCCATTCATTTACAGGCATGTCGTGACCAATTTTCACTCCACGCGATCCCCAAGCAAGTTCATTGAAGCCGCTGATTTTGAGCACGAGTTCGCGTTGTGTCTGCGAAAAATTGGCAACTTCATCCCAGCTTTGGACACCGAGACGAGGTAAAGAGGCGTGTGGTGGTAGTGGGGTTGGGTCAGTGACCCAACCGAATGGCACAACTTCTTTCACTCGCTTAAGGTGACTTTGGCGAAGCACCTGTTGCCAGACTGTTTGCATCCCTGGTGACCAGAGCAGAGCAAGCCAGAGTTTTTCCTCAAGGTGCGGTTTACAGGGCGAGGTAAGATGTGGCGAAGCCGCCAGAGCTTTTGATGCTGGGATATTTTTCCAATCAAACCATTCAAAGAAGCGATAGGCATCGCGGCTCAGAGCAGTGATGTCTTCGACTGAGACAACTGAGGTGCTGACTGTGAGCTGATCTGCAAGCCACACCATTTCTGGGCGGTAATCAACGGATTCTTCACTGATGAGGATGTCGCCGCCGTTGGGGATGAGTTTCTGGAAACCTTCAGGGATGCCATTGCGTCCGCCGAGAATGTCAAATCCAGCGTCAGCGTAGACGTGGCTTAGCCATGCCGTGATTCCCATGCCACCAGGAACTGAGTCTAGTTCTGAGAGGCAGAAGCCCTTGTCAGTGAGAATGAGGTCTGGGCGGATGACTTGAGGGAGGCTGTCTTTAAGGTCGTTGGAGCGTTGTTGCTCGATGATCCATTCGGGCTTTCCAGCATCGAGAAGCTCGGCGATCCAGCTTGGCAGACTACCATTGGCCGAGCGTTGATAGATGGTGTCGGACGCCTTCTGAAACATCGCTAAGGGATGGCCAAGTTGGGTCACCTTGCGAGCTTCCGCTTTGCTGAGAGAAAATGGTTTCGGTGAAAATAGCCAATCGGCCCCGTGGCGGAGTTGAGAGTCCGGTAGGGAGGCTTGGATTTTATCCAGAGTGAGCTCCATGGTTGGGCAAAGTGGTATGAGGTGATTTAAAATTCACCGTAGAATGAACAAGAGGCGGTAGGCGTTTCGTAGATTTTTATCTCCGCTAATCCCGGTAGCTGAGGGGCGAGTTTTTTCCAGAACCAGCCAGCAAGTATCTCGATGGTTGGGCTTTCGAGCCCTTCTACATCATTGAGGTAGTTATGGTCTAGGAGGTCGATGAGAGGATTCATCGCTTTTGAAATTTCTTTGTGGTCATAGATCCAGCCAATGTCGGGGTTGATTTCACCTTCGATGTGGATCTCAATTTTGAATGAATGGCCATGCATTTGGCGGCACTTATGCCCTTCCGGTAATGATGGAAGGGTGTGTGCAGCTTCAAAGCGAAATTCTTTGGTGATCCTAGCTCTCATGACTCGGAGGATAAAGCGGAATAATGAAGTATCAAGTTCTTTTCAAGTGTGTAGAAAGAACGGCCGAACTGGGTTCTTGATGCTTAGAAATAAGGGGGGTCGTTGTGAAAAATGAAGAACAATAGCCAAGTGCTCACTAGCTAAACATCGCCAGAAACGAGATCGGTAGTTCTTATGAGTTGCCTAAAACTTGCTTGGTGTGTATTTGCTGGGGAAGAACTTACGATGGATGCCGAAATACAGAAGACTAAGAATTAC
The DNA here is from genome assembly GCA_964194815.1 of Vicinamibacteria bacterium. Classification (GTDB taxonomy): domain Bacteria; phylum Verrucomicrobiota; class Verrucomicrobiia; order Verrucomicrobiales; family Akkermansiaceae; genus Rubritalea. Next base: position 9,807 of record CAXMOB010000183.1, read on the forward strand.
AAGATAGCTTTATTTAGTGGTGCTTTTATTTGTTTGAATCTAGCTGTATTGAAAAGGATGTATGTCGATAGTGATATGGATATTCATCAAGAGGGCCATTTACTAGAGAATGTTCAAGCTGTAGCGTTTTTGTTGTCAGGTCTATGTTTGATAGTAGCCTTGTTAAGGGCTAGAGGGTTTATGTTGTGGATGCGGAGTTTCTATTGTTTAACTTGTTTTTTGGCGGTAGTCAGAGAGGTTGATGTGGAAAGAATGGATGTTCACGATATTGTGATCAGCTTCGGTTCTGGAATATTACGAAATATTGTATTTGGTGGTTTGTTCGTGTTGTTGATCATTTTGTTTTTCTTCAAGTATAGATGGCAAATGAAGAAGTGGAAATTATGGATTAAAACTAATCTGGCTGTTGTTTGTCTGCTAGGTTGTGGTTTCATTTTACTAGGTGATCTTTTCGAAAAACTTGATATTGATCATTTAGAGGAACTGATGGAGACGAATGGTGCATTGTTAATAGGATTGGGTGCATTGATTCTCAGTTTTCGATCAAGTGAGATACTACAAATATCTCTAAAGAAATGTGGGAGTGAAAAAGATGCAGAATCTCATTGTGATGCTTGCTGAGAAGTTTTACTCATCTAAGGAGAAATGAGCAGCGACATGAAAGTTTCAGTTATCGTAAGCACCTATAATAATCCAGAATGGTTGGAGAAGGTGTTGTGGGGGTATCTATTTCAAGATTATAATAATTTTGAAATCGTGATTGCTGATGATGGTTCGAAGCCAGCGACCTTTGATCTCATCGATCGATTTAAAATGGAAACCGAATTGGAGATCAAGCATGTGTGGCATGAAGATGATGGCTTCAGAAAGACGATCATTTTAAACAAAGCGACACTTGAAGCTACAGGGGAGTACATGATATTCACCGATGGCGATTGTGTGCCGCGTCGTGATTTTGTATCTGTACACGTGAAGTACGCTCAGCCTGGTCGATTTTTGTCAGGAGGGTATTGTAAGCTGGCAATGGATATTTCGAAGGCAATCACACTTGAGGATATTAAACAACAGAACGCATTTGATATCACCTGGTTGAAATCTCATGGATTGAATAATTTTTCTAGTTCGTTGAAGCTTGGCTTAGGAGATGGCTGGAGCAAAATTGTCGACACTGTGACACCGACGAAGGCGACATGGAATGGCTGCAATGCATCCACTTTTAAGGATTCGATCATCGAGGTCAATGGGCATGATGAGGAGATGGAGTATGGTGGTGAGGACCGTGAGATGGGTGAGCGCTTGTTAAATTTAGGCTTGGAGCCATTACAGATCCGTCACCGTGCAGTATTAGTACATTTAGATCATGCTCGAGGCTATATCTCAGAGGAATGCCTCAAGCGTAATAAAGAAATCCGTGAAGATACAGTGGCGTCAGGAAAGACTTGGACGGAGCGTGGAATAGTGAAGGGCAACAGGAATGTTAATTGACGCTAAACACTTGCTTGCATTAAAAGGAGAAGTTACCCTATGAGAATCATTGGGAATAAATCACAAGGCCTTTATACATTAAAACCACAGCGTTACGAAGACGAGCGAGGTTTTTTCTCTGAGACTTATAACAAAGATGAGCTAAATGAAATTGGTTTGGATCGAGAGTTTATTCAAGATAATCATGTCTTTTCGAAGGATGCTTATGTGCTGAGAGGCCTGCATTTTCAATCACCTCCGTTTAAATTGAGCTAATGAAATTGCCAACGATTATTGTTACCGGTGGTGCGGGGTTTATTGGGTCTAAGGTTTGCAGGTATCTAGTGTCGAACCATATCGCAAATGTAATCAATGTGGATGCGTTGACTTATGCGGCTAACCTGGCTTCGCTGGATTCTATAAAAGCTTGCGATCAATACACCTTCGTAGAGGCAAATATTTGTGATGTGGATGCGATGCGAGAAGTCTTTGATACACATCAGCCCGACGGGATGATCCATCTTGCTGCTGAGTCGCATGTGGATCGCTCTATCACAGGGGCTCAGGTGTTTATCCAGACGAATATTGTCGGTACATCTGTGCTGCTTGATGTGGCCTTGGCTTACTGGAAAGGACTAGATGAGGAACGTTCACAGAGATTTAAATTTTTGCACGTTTCTACTGATGAAGTGTATGGCTCACTTGGTGTAGAGGGGCTATTTCATGAAGAGACAGCTTACGATCCGTCTTCTCCCTATTCAGCGTCTAAGGCAGCTTCGGATCATCTAGTTCTAGCATGGCACCGCACCTATGGATTACCTGTGGTTATTTCTAATTGTTCAAATAACTACGGGCCTTATCAGTTTCCTGAGAAACTTATCCCATTGGTAATCATCAATGCGATAGGTAAACAGCCATTGCCAATCTACGGGGATGGATCAAACATCAGAGATTGGCTACACGTTGATGATCACGCCAAGGCACTATGGTTGATCTTTGAAAGGGGGAGGAGTGGTGAGAAATATAATGTGGGTGGAGGGAATGAGAAGAGCAATGTAGAGGTGGTGCATCATATCTGTTCATTACTTGATGATCTAGTTCCTAGTCAATTAGTAGGAGGGTATAGTTCATTGATTAAATTTGTCAGTGATCGTCCAGGGCATGATGCACGTTACGCCATCGATGCTTCAAAGCTAGAAAATGAAATCGGTTGGAATGCTGAGCAATGCTTTGGCTCAGGTTTGAAGCAAACTGTGGAATGGTATCTAACTAACGAAAAGTGGTGGAGGCCACTTGTGAAACAATAAGGTACTCAGAGTGGTACTTATACCACTTAGAGAAACAAAAGAGACTAATGATTTTTTTGTAAGGATGAAGAGACTAGGCTACGCATTGGGCGAAGGTTACTCGCTGTATTCTTATACAATCAGTGTTTTTCTTCAGTCACGATGCCCGCATCGCTCCTTTATCAAGCCTCGATTCTAAAAGAATATAGCTT
>CAXMOB010000184.1:0-5192 GCA_964194815.1 Vicinamibacteria bacterium
TTCGTGAGCGAGAGGAAAGCAACAGCAGGTCTTCTAGAGCATATCATTTTACCCTATTCAACTATTAATAAACTAATGAAAACATCAGGAATCGTAACGGCACTCGTAGGAATGTCACTTGTTGGCTCTGCAGCAGCGGAGAGAAATCAGGAATCAGTAGTGGACGATCTCTACACATCATCAACGAATGGTTTCGCGGACCGTTTTACTTTTGGCTCCTACGGCGAGCTGCACGGCAAGATTGGTGACGGCACGGACACATTGGACCTCCACCGTTTGGTGTTGTTGACTGACATCAAGCTGACGGACAAGTTAAAGTTCCGTTCTGAGTTAGAATTCGAACACACATTGTTTGATTCTGAGAGCCGTGATAAGGATGAAGATTACAAGATAGAGATTGAGCAAGCTTACTTCGAGTATGCACTTAGTGATGATCTTTTCCTCACTGGTGGTGTTCAGCTGATTCCAGCAGGTCTTATCAACCCAACTCATGAGCCGACAACCTTCTACGGCGTTGAGCGTCCAAATGCTGAAAAAAACATCATTCCGTCCACTTGGTGGGAAGCTGGTGTAGGCATCATGAAGACATATGACAGCGGTCTTCAACTCGATGTGTTGGCACACACATCATTGGATATGAATGCTAACGGTAATATTCGTTCTGGTCGTCCAAAGCTTGACCTTCATAATTACACTGAGGCAAAGAGCTGGGGCGTGACTGCACGAGCGAAGTACACAGCATTTGAAGGCATTCAATTTGGCACAAGCGTTCAGTATCAGCATGATGTTTCAACAGCGGTAGCGGGTTCACAGAATTCCTTCTTACTGGAGCAAAACGCAGTTTACACAAAGGGTGATTTTCAGTTGCGTGGAATGGCTGCCTATTGGAAATTCGACGGTTTCGCGAGCGGTGTCGAAGACGAGCAGTGGGGCTACTATGTCGAGCCATCCTACAAGTTCGACACCAAATTGGGTAAGCTTGGTGTTTTTGGACGTTACTCACAGTATAAGTTTGCTGACAAGTCAGTAGCAGGCAAGACCAACAAGTATGACGAATACACAGTCGGTGCGAACCTCTGGATCACTGATGAGGTAGTGCTCAAGACTGATTACTCAAACGTTGACACAGGCAGTGTCAACGATGAGACAATCAACTTCGGCATGGGTTACTACTTCTAGGTCGATAGTGAATTTTTTCTGGTAGTTAGGAATTCTCATTCGTAGAGTTAGGCAGATGATTAATGGTAGCAATAGATTCGGGTTAGGAGGTAAGTGCATGCACTTACTGAGGGGCTTGATGGTGTTTGCCTTGATCATGTGCCCAACTATTCTTCAGGGTGCAGACAAGGTCTATGAAAAGCCTTCGAGCTTCTTAAAACGCCACTTTGGATCTTTACCTAAGACGCAGGCGTATAGCTTGACCGCTGCCGATGATAAGCAATTCTCTGCTATTTTAGGCCACAAGTATAAGCAACGCAAAGTGCGCTATTGGGCGGCGAAGGGCAAGTGGGCCGTGATTTTGGAAGAAGTGGGAAAGAGCGAGCCGATCACGGTGGGCTTTGTCATCAAGGGTGGCAAGATAGCAGAAGTAAAGGTGCTCATCTACCGCGAAAGTCATGGCCGAGAGGTGAGTCGGCCTACCTTTACCAAGCAATTTGTAGGAGCCACATTAAAAGGCACTAAAGTGAGTGCGAAAATTGATGGTATTGTGGGGGCAACATTGTCGGTGCGTGCGATCCAAAAATTAAGTGCCTCGGCTTTGTATTTGTCCGGCAAATTAGACAAGTAAGAGATTTTTTTGTTCATGCCATCCTCTTCACCAACTACTGAGACTGCAGCCGTGCAAGATGCTTGTTCGCCAGTGTGTGATGTGTTGCGGAAGCCAAAGCGTAAAAAAAAGATGCGTGGATGGCATCGGATGTTAGGCATATTGACTGCCATCCCTTTGCTTTGGGTATTAGTGACTGGTGTTTTGTTGAATCATGCTGACGATTTTGGGTTGAATGAGTCGAAGGTGACTAATCCGACGGTGCTGGAGTGGTATGGGATGGCTCCGAAGAGCTTGCCGTATGAGGTGAAAGTAGGAAAGCATAGCGTGGTCGAGTGGGACGGCGTGGTGTTCTATAACGAGCAAGCCGTGGAACTCACTGGAGAATTTTTAGGTGCAGCTCCTGATGGGGAAGGCTGTGTGATTGTCTCTTCTGAGGAAGTGTTACGGATGGCTGCGGATGGCGAGCTTATTGAAAAGTTAGATGAGTTGTCATTACCTGAGATTCCATTGGCTGGAGTCGGAGTTAGTGGTGGCAAAACCTATTTGGCCAATAAAGATGGCTGGCACGAACCTGATGCTGATTGGATAGAATGTTTACCTAATAATGACGTGGTGGCAGTTCCTGTTGTAAAAGAAGTTGTGACGGATGAGGCGTTGAATGAGCGACTATTAGAAAAATGGGTGGGGGAGGGCTTGCCGATGTCACGTGTGATTCTTGATCTTCACTCGGGTAACTTTCTGGGTTCATGGGCTAAGTATTTTTATGATTTTGTTGCCCTTTGTGCGATCGTGTTGATTGGCTCTGGCGTGATCCTTCAGTATCGCACTAGCAAGTGTAACCGAAAGCAAGGGTAGAGGAGTGATGAGGAAGGTATCAAAACGCACCTTTCTCAAGATGGGTCTTCCCGCATTGTTGGGAGTGAGTTCGTGCCGCTTTCTTGGTTCGGAGGAAGAGGCCGCGGGCTCTGTAAGTTTGGATGAGACTTATGTGTGGCATGGTATTGGCTTTGGCATCGAAATGAGCATGGAATTATTCGGTGTGTCGGAGCGTCAAGGGAGGCGGTATGGTAAAAAGGTGGAAAAACTTTTGCAGGAATATGAGTCGGCCTTTTCTTTATACCAATCGAGCTCTGAGCTAAGCCGACTGAATGAATGCCGGAAGCTGGCTAAGGTCAGTCCATTGTTTGACCGTTTGTTGAAGGAAGCGATTTGGCTGCATAAGGTGACCTTAGCTTACTTTGATCCTGCTGTGCATGGAGCATATCAAAAACTTGAGAACGGTGTGTCAGAGGATCTTTTCACTGGTGTGAACTTAACTCATCTTCAGTCATATGAAAAAGGGTGGCGGTTAACCCATCCAAAGACAGCATTGAGCCTGAATGCAATCGTTCAAGGTGCTTTCGCTGACGCTGTTGGGATTTATCTCATGAATGAAGGAGTGAAACATGCTTTGCTACACTTGGGTGAAACGGTTGCTATTGGAGGGCATCCAGAAGGTCGACCATGGAAGCTAGCGGTGCAAGGTAATGCTGTAGAAGGTGAAGTGGATCTTATTGGCACGGTGGCATTTCAATCTGCTGGTCTCGCGGTTTCTTCGCATGATGCGAGTCGGCGGTTATTAGATCCAGTAGCGAAAAGTTTTTCGCGATCGAATCGCGTGGTGGCAGTAGTGGCCCCATCGGCAGCGATCGCAGATGCATTTGCGACGGCATTTGCTGTGGCTCCTCGTGAAAAGTGGGGAAAATTACATGGTCACTTGAAAAAGCTAGGGCCGTGTCAGGTGAAGCTTTGGGTGAATCACAAGATTCAACAATGGTAGTGAGGTGAGGCGGAGTGGAGGCTGTGATTTTTATACAGAATGAACAAAATTTGCAAAATGAACAAAATTTGAAAAATGGACAGAATAGGGAAAGTGGGAAAGGATGGTGGACGAATATTAATGCTTGCTTCGTGGTGCTCAGTCTGACATTTGCTTGGGTGGTTATGGAGAAGGAAGCCTACAGGGAGCAACTACAGACGTTATCGATTCATGCGAGATTTGGCGTAGCGTTACGCATTTTCGAACGCTATGTGCGGGTGCGTGGGATTGAAGATGACAGTGTTTGGGCATTTCTTGAACACATGTGGCAATTTCCAATGGCCTTGAATAAGGATGGGTGGGAGAAAAAACGGGGAGACCTCGCCGATTTTGGTTTGGGTGATGAAGTTCCAGAAGAGTTAGAAGAGGAATTAGCAAGCTTGGGAATTGACGAAGATTATTTTGATGTGTGGACAAGCTGTGTCGTTGAAATTGCCTGGGGCAGTGTCTTGCATGGGCCGCAGCTAGAAGAATCAATGAAGCATTTATTGTGCTTGGTCGATATGGCCGAAGAAACGGGTTTGGGTTTGCCCAAGTTGGGGAGTTACTTGGTGTCGACCTACGACCAAAACGATGGTTGGGGTGAGGTGGTTGATATGGCGACTCAACTCAAGTGGCAGACCGCTGAGTTTGAAGAGGAGGAAGTATAAACAGAACGTTGGTCATTTTAGCAGTGATGCTTTCCCTAGCGTATACAAATTTCAACAGTTAACTGGCCTAATGGGAAGAGTTAGGACTTTGAAAAATGCAGAGGGTATGATGTGTCTGCCAATATATGTGATATGAAACTCAACTTTACTTATATTTGCAACTGGGTCAATTGACCATATTGCAGAACATGTTTCACTCCTTGAATCATCCTTTGTGCATCAATATCAGTTTTTGCGTTAAACAGGTCTGTGCATTTTTTTGCAAGATTAGCGTCAATTTTATGGTTTTTATCAAGATTGAAGGTGTTCATCTTCCATTTTTCAAACCCCCGACTATCGACTTCCTTGTTTACAATTGTTGTAATGTTGGTGTGTCGTGTGTCCGCTGAGATCTTCTCCATCAGAAATTCTAAATCAGCTTTATCTCCCTCAATCAACTGCAGAAAATTCTGATTATGGTAGAAGAGAACTCCTGTAATATTACGCAAAATATTAAAACTTTTAGCAGTCGTGCAAATATTATGTAAAGTGCTATCAAGCGACTCTGCTGTTCCAGTATAGCAACTAATGTAAACAATTGTGTGTATCATAACATCTCAGTGTACCAAATAAATAAACATAGTCCAATTAATTGTAAGCCTTGCTAAGGGGGTGCATTGAGTCAGAAAGAATGAGCTCTAGATTAATACTGCTTGCTTCGAGGTGCCCTGAGTGGGATTTGCATGGTTTTCACTGGCACACTTTGAGCATGCTTATAGGAGGCTCATATTTTCAAGAACATTTTGACCTCGTCGAGGGTCTTGGTGTTGATGACGTCTTCTTTGCGGAGCCAGCCTTTGCGGGCGATGCGGACACCGTAGTGGAGAAATTGAAGGTGGTCGGTGTGGTGGGCGTCTGGGTTGATCGCGCACTT